>NZ_LT607753.1:4615699-4923413 GCF_900090295.1 Micromonospora coxensis
CGACTCGCCGACCAGGAAGGCGCGGGCGATGTCGGCGGTCGGCACCCCGGCCACCGTACGCAGCGTCAACGCGACCCGCGCCTCCGGCGCCAGCGCCGGGTGGCAACAGGTGAAGATGAGCCGCAGCCGGTCGTCCACCACGTCCCCCTCCTGCTCGGGCTCCCGGGCCGTGTCGGTGAGCAGCGCCAGCTCGTGCAGCTTGCGGCGCTCCACCGAGGCCCGGCGCAGCACGTCCACGGCCCGGTTGCGGGCGGTCGTCATCAGCCAGCCGCCCGGGTTGCCGGGCACGCCGTCGCGGGGCCAGCGCTCCAGCGCCGACGCCAGCGCCTCCTGGGCGCAGTCCTCGGCCAGCGTCCAGTCCCCGGTGGCGCGGATCAGCGCGGCGACGATCCTCGGGTACGCCTCGGTGCCCGCCTCGGCCACGGCCCGCGCGGTGTCGGTGCCCACCTCAGTCCAGCGGGTCGAACGGGCGCAGCTCGATCCGCCCCGCGTACGCCATCGGGTGGGCGCGGGCCACCTCGATCGCCTCGTCCAGGTCGGCGCACTCCAGGATGTCGAAGCCGACGATGACCTCCTTGGTCTCGGCGAACGGCCCGTCGGTCAGCAGCAGCTCGCCGCCGCGTACCCGGACCGTGGTGGCCCCCGACGGCGGGGCCAGCCGCTCGCCGAGCACCCGCTGGCCGGCGGCGTCCCGGTCGGCGACCCACCGCTCGATGTCCGGGGCGGCGTCCGGGTCGGTGTCCGGCTCGGTGTCGGTGCAGACGAACATCATGAACTGCATGTCTTCGGCTCCTCGGTGTCGTGGTCTCATCAGGGTGACGAACGCGGGAGCCGGATCCGGACACTCGCGGGACGGAAAGTTCCGCGACCGGCGTCGGGACGCGGCCCGGCGGGTCAGACCGCTTCCGGGCCCTGCTCGGGGATCATGTCATCGTCACCGCAGCTCGGCGAGGGTTCCCGAGGAGGCCAACGATGCCCCGCGACGACTGGAAGGGTGTCGTCAACCAGATCCTCTACGGATTGATCTTCACGAGGGACCTGGACGACGACGCCGCGAGCCGGATGGCCGACGCGATGGTCGAGCGGCGGCACTTCGGGGCCGGCCCCGGTGTCTACGCCGCCGCGATCGTGCGGGCCCGCCGGCACCGCGGCCCGCTCACCGACGAGATGCCGACGCCGCACGGGGAGGAGGGGTTCCGGGCCTTCCTGGAACTGCTCGCCGCCGAACTCGACGCCCGCCGTCCGTGGCGGCGGACCACGTCCTGAGATTCGGGGATTCAACCGCCGCCGGTGGGGTACAGCCGGGCGATGTTCTTCATCTTCGGACTGCGCACGTCGGTCAGCCGCTCGGGGGTGGCCACCGCCGTCTGCCGCAACTGCGGCAACCGGGCGGCGCAGGTCATCACCCGGCGGTCGACGAAGTTCACCCTCTTCTTCATCCCGCTGATCCCGGTGCGCACCCGCTACGTGCAGCAGTGCACGTTCTGCGGTGCCGAGTACGCCATCTCGAAGGACGAGGCCCGTCGCCTCCCGGTCGGCTGAGCCGATGGCCCGTTTCCTGTGCTGGCTGATCGGCCGGCAGTCCGTCGTGCCGGACCCCGCGCCGGTGCACACCGTCTCCCGTCCGCCCTGCACCCCGGGTCGCCGCCGGCAGCGTCGTCGTCGGCCGTCGGCGGGGGCGCGGCTGCCCCGCTCGCCCTGGAACCGGTCGGCCGAACGCTGACCCGACCCCGTGCCGGACCCGCCCCCACCTGCCCGTTCTAGGCTGGGGCCGCCGAGTCACGGGGAGAATCGTTGCGCAACCACCCGGCCGTCGTGCTGGTCGCCGTCCTGCTGTCCACCATCTCGCTGCCCGCGTCGCTGACCGGCGCCTCGGTGGCGTTGCCGGAGATCGGCCGGGACCTCGACGCCGGGCTGGCCGGCGTGCAGTGGGTGGTGAACGGCTACAACGCCACCTTCGCCAGCTTCATGCTCGCCACCGGCGCGCTGGCGGACCTGCTGGGCCGGCGGCGGGTCTTCGCCACCGGTGTCGCGATCTTCGCCGGCTCCGGGCTGGCCGCCTCGGCGGCGAGCGGCATCGTGCTGCTCGACCTGCTGCGGGCGCTCGCCGGGGTCGGTGCGGCCGCCGCCGCGACCAGCGCCTCCGCCATCCTGGCCGCCACGTTCACCGGCCGGGCCCGGGCCCGCGTGTTCAGCCTCTTCGGTACGACCATCGGCGTCGGCCTGGCCTTCGGCCCCTCCATGGCCGGGCTGCTGATCGACGCCTTCGGCTGGCGGGCCGTCTTCGCCGGGCCGGCCCTGGCCGCCCTGGTGGTGCTGGCGCTGACCCCGCTGCTGCCCGAGTCGCGCCAGCCGCACGCCGGCCGGATCGACTGGCCCGGCACGGTCACCTTCACCGCCGCGCTGCTGCTGCTCATCTTCGGCTTCGTGCAGGGGCCCGAGACGGGGTGGTCGGCTCCGGTGATCGTGTCCGCGTTCGTCGCCGCGCTGCTCCTGCTGGTGGCCTTCGTCGTGGTGGAGCGCCGCCGCCCCGATCCGATGTTCGACCTGGCCCTGCTGGCGAGCCCCCGCTTCGTCGGGATCTGCCTGGCGGCGGCGACCATCGTCGCGGTGCTGGTGCCGCTGCTGGTGTACCTGCCGTCGTACCTGACCACGGTGGTCGGGATGAGCCCCGGCGCGGCCGGCGCCACGCTGATCCTGCTGACCGCGCCGACGTTGGTGCTGCCGCTGCTCACCGGCGCGACGGCCCGGCTGGTGCCACCCGCGGCGGTGGTCGTCACCTCGGTGGCGGTGGTGGCGGCCGGCGCGGCCTGGGCCACCGTCCTGTCCCCGGCCAGCGGCGCGGCGGCCCTGGCGGGCCCGCTGCTGACCATCGGCGTCGGGGTGGGCCTGTCGATCGGGCTGCTCGACGCGATGGCGATCGGCAGCGTCGCGCCGCACCGGGCGGCGACCGGCGCCGGGATGATCAACACGGCCCGGTTGGCCAGCGAGACGGTCGCCATCGCGGTGGTCGGCGCGGTGCTGGCGAGCACGACCGGTGGCCGGCTGGCCGATCCGGGCTTCACCGGTGGGCTGCGCACGGTGCTCTGGTCGATGGCGGCGCTGGCGGTGACCGCCGCGCTGGTGACCGCCGCGCTGGTGCGCCGCGCCCGGATCCAGGGCAGCCCGGTCGGCTGAGGTGCCCGCCACCCGCCCGCGCGGTGCCGGCCGGGGTGACGGCGGACGGCTATCGTGGCCTGTCGTGACGAGCACCGCGCAGCGACTGGCCGCCATCCGGGGTGACGCGCCCCCGAAGCGGCACAACGCCCGTACCATCGCCGCGCTGACCGGCAACCCGGGCTGTGCCCGGCGGGCGGTGCTCGACGGCGCCGGGGTGGACAAGCCGAGGCTCGCCGAGCGGATCGGCTTCCCGGCCCGCTTCGGGCAGTCCCGCTTCGCCATCACCCGGGGCAACGCGTTCGAGGCGCAGGTCAAGGCCGACGGCGGGGTGGAGCTGCTACGGCTGGTCGCGCGGCGGCTCGGTGTGCCGGTGCCGGAGCGGGCCAGCTGGACGGACCTGGGCGGCGCGGACGACCTGCCGGACCGGCACGAGCGGTCCCGGCGGGCGTTGACCGACGTGGGGCCGGAGGCGGCGCTGTTCGACCATCCGCTGCTCGGGCTGGACGTGGCCGGGCAGCGGGTGAGCCTGGAGCCGGACCTGGTCGCCGCCCGCCTCGGCGGCCGGTTCCACGTGGTGGAGATCAAGTCGTTCCCGGTGGTCGACGGGCAGGCCGACCCGGCGAAGGTCTCCGCCGCCGCCGTCCAGTCGGCCGTGTACGTGCTGGCGCTGCGCGAACTGCTCGCCGCCGAGGGGCACGACGAGGAGCTGGTCTCGCACGACGTGGTGCTGGTCTGCCCGCGCGACTTCACCAACCGGCCGGTGGCGAGCCTGCTCGACGTGCGCAAGCAGTTGCTGGTGCTGCGCCGCCAGCTCGACCGGATGGCCCGGCTGGACGACCTGCTGGCCGTGGTGCCGGCGGGGTTCACCGCCGACCCGGCGGCCGACCCGGCCGCGCTGGCCGCCGCGCTGCGCACCGTCGAGGCCCGCTACGCGCCGGAGTGCCTGGCCAGTTGCGAGCTGGCGTACTTCTGCCGGGACGAGGCGCGCGGACACACCGGCGCGCTGGGCCGGCCGGTCCGCGAGGCGCTCGGCGGTGTCGGCACGGTGGCCGACGTGCTGGCGCTGGCCGCCGGCGAGCGTGCCCCCGACCCCGGGCAGGAGGAGGCCGCCGCGCTGCTGCGGGCCGCCGCCCACCTGCGCGCCGACGCCCTCGCCGGAGACCCCGCATGAGCACGCTGCGCGCGCTGGCCCGGGCGCAGGCGGTCGCCGCCGGGGTGGCCCAGCCGGTGGCCACGGTCCGCCATCTGCACCTGTCCGAGCGGCCGCTGGTGCTGGTGCCGCTCGGCATGGCCGGGGAGGCGAACGCCCCGCTCGCGGCGCTGGTCGGCACGGCCCCGGACGACGGGCGGCTGCTGATCGTGCCGCAGCCGCGCAACCGGGACCAGCGGTTCCGGTTCGCCGCCGAGCTGGCCGCGATCGTGCTGCCGTACCTGGACTCGTTCCGGGGGGTGTCGGAGGCGGTGCCGGTGGACCGGGGCCGGGACGTGCGGTACCGGTACGTGGACGCGCCGCAGCTGCTGGTGCCGAGCCCGGCCGGGGTGGGTTTCCTGCGGCTGTTCGGCCGCTCCACCCGGTTCCGCCGCCCCGACGGCGAGTACCCGGTGCACCCCGACGTGCCGGTGCTCGGGCGGTGGTTGACCTTCTTCACCGAGCGGGCCGAGCATCCCGGCTCGTCGGCGCTGCTGGCGATGACCGACGCGTTGACCCTGCACTGGGCCACCGGGCAGAGCGCGGTGGAGGATCTGCACCTGCCGGCGTTGCTGGGCTGGATCGACCCGCCCGCCGGGCTCACCGGCGCGCAGGCGGCCGCCCGGGCGGAGGATCCGGGGATTTGCCCGCCGGCTGGTCCGGCCACCGACCCGGACTTCGACAACCGGGTGCTCGCCCCGGCCGTGGCCGCGTACGCCGAGGCGGGGGAGGATCCGGTCGCGCTCGCGGCGGCGTACGCGGAGCTGGAGCGGGTGCTGCGCGAGCAGCTCGCGCCCACCTGGGAGCTGATGTGGCGCGGCGTCGGGTTGTTGCGGGCCCTGCCGCCCGGGGCGCGGGTGGCGGGCCGCTGGGACGGCGACAAGGACGCCTTCACCGGGTACGCCGAGCACGTCGACGCGGGTGGCGCGCCGCAGCCGCGCCGGGACGGGGCGGTGGCCGCGGCCGTCCGGCTGCACCGGCTGGAGCGGGCCCTGACCTCGTACGCGGTGCAGCGCGCCTACGACGATCCGCTGGTCATGGCGGAGCACCGGCTGACCGGTGAGGCGTTCGTCGGCGAGGTGACCCTGGCCGACGCGAAGCGGGTGGACGACAGCGGCCGGCGGCCGGTGCTGCGCCCGCGTATCCAGGTGGTGACCACCGAGCCGGTGTCGGTGCCGGTGGGGGCGACGCTGTACTCCCCGGTCCGCCCGGCGCAGAAGGCGAAGGTGGTCTTCGTGACCCCGGCCGACGGCAAGACCGAGGTGGTGCTGGAGCTCTCCGGTGGGATGGGGCGGGGGCTGACCGCGCCGCCGGGCACGGTGCCCGAGGTGGGGGAGCGGCTCTGCCTGACCACGCTCTCCGACGCGTACCTGCCGGCGGGGGCGTTCCCCGCGCCGGAGGAGACCCCGTGGACGCACGGCGGTCCGCCGGGGTCGGGGGTGGACCCGGCGATCGACGGCGACGCCGCCGAGGAGTGGGCCTGATTCACCCTGCGTGACGGCAACAATGCATTTACATGCTTGAAACTTAACCGGTTCAGGAGTCCACTTGTGGAACGGGCCCTGACCGCGCGGAGGGTCCGGACCACCACCCCCGTCCCCGAAAAGGTTGGTCCGATGCGAAGTAGACGACTCCGCCTCGCGCTCAGCGCCGCCGCCACCGCCCTCGTCGCGGCCTCCGTGCTGACCGTGATCGGGCGCGCCGACGCGCACACCGTCGCGCCCGTCAACCCCAACGCCTCCGCCTCGACCCGCAGCGTGCTCAACTGGCTGGCCCACCTGCCCAACCGGAGCACCAACCGGATCGCCTCCGGCTTCTTCGGCGGCTACAGCAACAGCGGCTTCTCCCTCGCCCAGACCGAGGAGCTGCGCAACGCCACCGGGCAGTACCCGGCGATCCTCAGCTGCGACTACGGCTCCGGCTGGGCCACCAACAGCGACATCACCGCGCTGGTCGACCACTCCTGCAACGCCAGCCTGAAGTCCTGGTGGAACAGCGGCGGCCTGGTCACCATCAGCGTCCACTCGCCCAGCCCGGCCAACGCCAACGGCGGCGGCCTGAACACCGCGATGGGCAACTTCGCCGACCTGCTCAATCCGTCCACCGAGGCGGGCGCCCGATGGCGGCGACTGCTGGACAAGATGGCCGCCGGCCTGCAGGACCTGGAGAACGCCGGGGTGCCGGTGCTGTTCCGGCCGTTCCACGAGATGAACGGCGACTGGTTCTGGTGGGGCAACCGTGACCAGGGCACCTTCCGGCAGGTCTGGCAGCAGATGCACAGCTACCTCACCGGCACCAAGGGGCTGGACAACCTGCTCTGGATCTACTCCGCCGACTTCAGTCGGGGCAACCGCACCGCCTTCTACCCCGGCGCGTCCTACGTGGACATCGTCGGCATGGACGCCTACGACGACAACCCGCAGACCTCGGGCATCCAGTCCGCGTACCAGGAGCTGACCGCGCTGGGCAAGCCGTTCGCGTTCGCCGAGATCGGACCGGACAGCCAGGGCTCCTTCGACTACGGCAGGTGGATCACCGCCTTCCAGCAGAGCTACCCCCGGACCACCTACTTCCTGGCCTGGAACGACGGCTGGGGCCCGGCGCGCAACGCCGGCGCGAGCACCCTGTTCAACAACTCCTGGATCGCCAACCGGGGCGAGGTCGACCTCGGCACGATCGTCGAGCCGAGCGGTCCGCCGCCGTCCAGCCCACCGCCCGGCGGCACCCTGCTGGCCGGCTTCGAATCGGGCACCGACGGCTGGGCCGGCACCAACGTCACCGGCGGACCGTGGCGGGTCAACGAGTGGGCCGCCCAGGGGAGCTGGTCGCTGAAGTCCGACGTCAACCTCGCCGCCGGCGCCAGCTACCTGCGCCGCACCGTCACCCAGAGCCTGTCCGGGCGGACGACGCTGCGGGCCACCGCCCGGGTCGCCCCGTGGGGCAACCACGCCGCCGGCACCCAGGCCAAGCTGTACGTCAAGACCGGCTCCGGCTGGCAGTGGCACGACGGCGGCGCGGTCACCGTCACCTCCTCGGGGGCGACGCTGACCCTCAACCTGTCCGGCGTGGCCAACCTCGGCGACGTCCGCGAGATCGGCGTGCAGTTCGTCCCGGCCGGCGGGGCCGGCGGCGGCTCCGCCGTGTACGTCGACAACGTCACCGTCCAGTAGCGACGGCGACGGGCCGGCGTGACCACCCCCGGTCACGCCGGCCCGTCCGCGTCCGCGCAGGAGCCGGCGGTCCGGCGGGCGGTGGAGGCGACGTGGTGGACGTCTTCGGCCCTGCAGCTCCTTCGACCCGGCGGCGGCGCTGCGGTCCGGCCGAAGGGGCCGGCGGTGGGCCGGCCGGATCTGGCGGCCCGCCCGCCCGGTGGCTACGCTTCGATGGTTCGCCGCCCGGGAGGCGGTCCTCAGCCCTGAGGTGCGCGCCCACAGAAGAGAGCCGGAGCGACCACCGTGCTGCCCCACGACGTCCGCCGCGAGGCGGTCACCCCGCGCACCCGCCGGGTCGGCGTCGTCGTCGCGGCGGCGGTCGTCCTCGTCGAGGCGGTCTGGCTGGTCGTCGCGCTGCCGCAGGCGGCGCTGGTCAGCGACCTGGGCGCGATCACGGTGGCGTCCTGGGCCACGGTCGCGTGCGCGAACGCGGCCCGCCGGCACCCGGCGCCGCTGCGCCGGTTCTGGACCCTGCTCGCGGTCACCATGGGGCTGGCCGCCGCCGGCCGTACGCTCTGGGCCGTCGAGCGGATCGGCAGTCAGGAGCTGCCGCACACCTTCCTGATCGGGGCGGTCTTCACCACCGGGATCGTCACCGGCACCGCGGCCCTGCTCTGCTCGCTGTCCGCGCCCCGCAGCCTCGTCGGCCGGGCCCGCACCCTGCTCGACGGGGTGATCGTCGGGCTCGCGCTGATCCCGATCGGCTGGGTCGTGGTGTTCCGGGACATCGCCACCGCCGACCTCGCCGATCCGCTGCGCACCTTCGGCCTGCTCTACCCGATGCTCGACCTGATGCAGCTGACCATCCTGGTCGCGGTCGCCGGACCGAGGCGTCCGGTGTGGCGGCCGCTGACCCTGATCGGGGCGAGCCTGGCCGTCCGGGCCGGGGCCGACGCGGTCTACGTCTCGCTGGTCGCGCACCACAGCTACGCCCCCGGACACCCGATCGACCTCTGCTGGCCGCTGAGCTACCTGCTGGTCGCGGTGGCGGCGAGCCAACCGCCGCCACCGCCGCGCTGCGAGGGCGTCGACGAAAGCGCCGAGTCGCCGCTGCCGCCCTGGTGGCGGGTGGCCCTGCCGTACCTGCCGGTGGGCGGGGCGATCATCGCGGTGGTGCTCGCCCGCCGTCCCAGCGGGCAGACCCCGCACCTCGTCTTCACCGGCATGATGGCCCTGCTCGGCGTGCTGGCGCTGCGCCAGGGGCTGGCCGCCAACGAGAACCTGCGGCTGGTCGGCCGGCTGCGCCGGCTGGCGTACACCGACCAGCTCACCGGGCTGCCGAACCGGCTGATGTTCAACCGGCGGCTGCGCCGGGCGCTGCGCGACGGCCCACCGGTCGCCGTGCTGCTGCTCGACCTGGACGGGTTCAAGCAGGTCAACGACCGGTTCGGCCACGCCACCGGGGACGCCCTGCTGACCGCCATCGCCGGCCGGATGCGGGACGCGGTCGGCGACGACGGCGACATCGCCCGGCTCGGCGGCGACGAGTTCGCGGTCCTGGTCGACGCGACCCGGCCGGTGTCGCCGGAACGGCTCGCCGAGCGGCTGCTCGCCGCCCTGCAACCGTCGCCCGGCGAGGAGGACGTCGGCATCCACCCGTCGGCCAGCATCGGCATCGCCGAGTACGGCCCGCAGCACGCCTCGTACACCGACGTGCTCCGCGACGCCGACATCGCCATGTACGCGGCCAAGGCCGCCGGGAAGTCGGCGTACCGGACCTGCACGCCGGCGCTGCGGGAGTCCGCGGTGACCCGGGCGGAGCTGATCGCCGACCTGCGCCGGGCGGTCGACGAGCGGCAGTTGCACCTGGACTACCAGCCGATCGTCGACCTGGCCACCGGCGCGGTACGCAGCGCGGAGGCGCTGGTCCGCTGGCGGCATCCCCGGCTGGGGCTGCTCGCTCCGGCGGCGTTCCTGCCGTTGGCGGAGGAGACCGGGCTGATCGTGCCGATCGACCGCTGGGTGATCCACGAGGCGTGCCGGGCCGCCGCCGGGTGGCGTGAGCGGGTGCCCGAGGCGACCGTCGCGGTCAACATCGCCGCCGCCCATCTGCGCCGGCCGGACCTGATCGCCACGGTCACCTCGGCCACCGCCAGCGCCGGCCTGGCTCCCCGCGCGTTGACCCTGGAGCTGACCGAGTCGGCCTTGATCGACGGCAGCGAGTCCGTGCTGGAACGGCTCGCCCAACTGCGGGATCTGGGCATCCGCATCGCCATCGACGACTTCGGCACCGGCTACTCCTCGCTGAGCTACCTGCACCGCATCCCGGCCACCGAGCTGAAGATCGACCGCTCCTTCGTGGCCCGGCTCGACACCGACCCCCGGGCGTACGCCACCGTGGAGATGGTGACCCGGCTCGCGGGCGCGTTCGACCTGATGGTGGTGGCCGAGGGGGTGGAGACCGAGGAACAGCACGCGGCGGTCACCGCGATCGGCTGCGTCCACGGCCAGGGCTACCGGTACGGCCGCCCCGGCGCCCTCACCACCCTCCACCCCCACCCCACCCCCGCCTGACCCCCCACCCACCCTTCCCCCGGCGCCCGCCTCACCCCTCGCCCCGCGCCCGCCCCGCGCCCGCGCCCGCGGCCCGCGCCCGCCTCGCCGCCGGCGCCCCGGGGCGCTCTTTCAGAGAAAGAGTGGCTATTCACGGCCCGATAGCCACTCTTTCTCTGAAAGAGCGGCTGACTGGGGGTGGTGGTTCTCGCGTTCCAGGAGGCGCGGCAGGGTGGAGCGGGGGGGGGGGGGGGGGGGGGTGGGGTGGGCGGAGGGCCTGGGGTGGGGCGGGTACAAGGTCCCGGAGAGGACAGGGGGTTCGGCCCTGACCGGGGGCGTCCATGATCGCGCACGATATTGCTCGACACACCGACGCGCCCCTTACGCCCCCTCGGGAGATACCAGATGAAGCGCCGCACCCTCGACCTGCTGCTCAGCATCGGCGGCCTGGGCCTCACGGTCCTGCTGCTCGTCGCCGGCATCGTGCTCACCACGAACGCCAACTTCGCCAACGACTACGTGCGTGACCAGATGGGTGCGCAACACATCTCCTTCACACCGGCGGACAAGCTCAGCGACGAGGAGAAGAAGGCCGACTGCCTGGTCGAGTACGCCGGCCAGCCGCTGACCACCGGCAAGCAGGCCGAGTGCTACGCCAACGAGTACATCGGGCTGCACCTGAAGAACATTGCCGGCGGCAAGACGTACGCCGACCTGGGCGAGCCGCAGAGCGAGCTGAAGGCGAAGGTGAAGGCCGCCACCGAGGCGAACGACCCGGCCCTGGCCGACCTGCAGAAGCAGCTCGCCGAGGTGACCGGCCAGCGGGACACCGTCTTCAAGGGCGAGACGCTGCGCGGGCTGCTGCTCACCTCGTACGGCTTCAGCGAGTTCGGCCGCAAGGCCGGGCAGGCGGCCCTGGTCACCTTCATCGCCGCCGGGCTGCTCCTGCTGCTGTCGATCGCCGGTCTGGTGCACGCCTTCCGCACCCCGGCCAGCCAGGCCTTCGCCGCCCCCGAGCCGACGAAGGACCGGCTGAACGCCTGACCGCCCCGACCCGGCCGCCCCCGCTCTCCCCGACCCCCTCGGGAGACCGGGGGCGGCCGCGTTTCCACCCCCGAAAGGTCCGCCCGCCCCGCAGAATTCAGGGGCGGGCCACTGCCCGCCTTGCCGGGCGGGGCTGTCCCGCCCTGCCGGGTACGGGTGTCCCGCTCTGCCGGACGCGGGTGTCTGTCTTGCCGGGCGGGGCTGTCCGCCGTGCCGGGCACGGGCGTCCCGCCTTGCCGGGCGTGGGTGTCCGCCTTGCCGGGCGTGGGTGCCCACCTTGCCGGGCGTGGGTGTCCGCCGGATCGCCGGTCCCGGGGGCCGTGGCGCCGGCGCGGGGCCGCCCGACTGACCGCGGTGCCGAATCGGGCTTGACCCTCACGCGGCGGGAGGCGGGAGCCTTGGTCGCGGAAGGGAGGGAACCATGGCGTACACGGTGGGGCAGGTGGCGAAGGCGGCCCGGGTGACGGTCCGGACGCTGCACCACTACGACGAGATCGGGCTGCTGTCGCCCGGCGGGCGTACCCCGGCGGGCTACCGCCGCTACGACGACGCGGACCTGGAGCGGTTGCAGCACATCCGCTTCTACCGAGAGCTGGGGTTCCCGCTGGAGGAGATCGCGGCGATCCTCGACGACCCGGACGCGGACCCGGCGGCGCACCTGCGCCGGCAGCACGAGCTGCTCACCGACCGGATCGGCCGGCTCCGGGAGATGGTCGCGGCGATCGAGATCGCGATGGAGGCGAGACGGATGGAGATCAGGCTCACGCCGGAGGAGCGCTTCGAGGTCTTCGGCGACTTCGACCCAGACGCGCACGCCGAGGAGGCGGAGCGACGATGGGGCGGCAGCGAGGCGTACCGGGAGTCGACCCGGCGGACGGCCGGCTACTCCAAGGAGGACTGGCTGCGCAACAAGGCCGAGAACGAGGAGTGGGGGCGACGGCTCGTCGAGGTGATGGCCTCCGGCGCGCCGGCGGACTCGCCGGCGGCGATGGCGCTGGCCGAGGAGCACCGGCAGCTCATCACCCGCTGGTTCTACGACTGCTCGTACGAGGTCCACACCGGGCTGGCCGACCTGTACGTGGCGGATCCCCGGTTCACCGCGCACTACGAGCAGATCGCACCCGGGATGACGGCGTACCTCGCCGAGGCGATCCACGCCAACGCGATCAGCCGCGCCTGATCGATGAGTCGGGTGCCTCCCCGGGGTCTACCCTCGGGGAGGCACCCACCTTCCGACCATGCCCGCACCACCGGAGGTCCGCAGTGCTCATCGTCGCCGGCACCCTGTACGTCGATCCGGCCGGGCGGGACGCCTACCTGGCCTCCTGCGTGGAGGTCGTCCGGCAGGCGCGGTCCGCGCCCGGCTGCGTCGACTTCGCGATCAGCGCCGACCTGGTCGAGCCGGCCCGGATCAACGTGTACGAGCGCTGGGAGAGCGACGAGCGGTTGCTCGCTTTCCGGGGTGCCGGGCCCGCCGAGGAGCAGGTGACGGCGATCCGTGGCGCGGAGGTGCACAAGTTCCGCATCTCCGGCGTCGAGGCCCCCTGAGGCGGCGTCGGTCGGATTGGTCGCGGGGCCCGATCGACGCCGGTCAGCGCCAGGCCGGCGGGTAGCCGGAGGCCCGCGCGCACCCCGGCAAGGCGACGGCCGGTCAGCGCCAGGCCGGCGGGCCGAGCATGGCCGAGGTCACGACGTGCCGGTCGTCCGGTGCAGGAAGGCGCGGATCAGGTCGGCGATCTCGGCGCCGTGGGTCTCCAGCGCGAAGTGGCCGGTGTCCAGCAGGTGGATCTCCGCCTCGGGCAGGTCCCGGGCGTACGCCTCGGCGCCGGCGGCCCCGAAGATCTCGTCGTGCCGTCCCCAGGTGACCAGCGTCGGCGGCCGGTGCTCGCGGAAGTAGCGCTGGAAGTCGGGGTACGCGTCGAGGTTGAACTGGTAGTCCCAGAACAGTTGGAGCTGGATCTCGGCGTTGCCGGGCCGCTCCAGGCCCGCCTGGTCGAGCAGCCAGGTCTCCGGGGCGATCCGGTCCAGCAGGTCGGCGGGGACCCCGTGGGTGTACTGCCACCGGGTCGACTCGGGCGTCAGCAGTCGGCGGACGGCCGGCTCGTGGGTGGCGCGGTCCTTGGCGTGGGCGAAGAGGACGTCCCAGAACGGGGTGAAGCCCTCGAGGTACGCGTTGCCGCTCTGCGCGATGAGCCCGGTGACCCGGTCCGGGTGGCGGGTGGCGATCCGCAGGCCGATCGGCGCGCCGTAGTCGTGCAGGTAGAGGGCGAAGCGGTGGACGCCGAGGGTGTCCAGCAGTGCCTCGGTCACCTCGGCGAGCCGGTCGAAGCGGTAGTCGAACTCGCCGAGCGGGGGTGCGGAGGAGTGGCCGAACCCGACGTGGTCGGGGGCGATCAGGTGGTACTCGTCGGCCAGGGCGGGGATCAGGTCGCGGAACATGTGCGAGCTGGTCGGGAAGCCGTGCAGCAGGACGAGGGTGGGGCGGGCGGGGTCGCCGGCCTCCCGGTAGAAGATCTGCTGGCCCTGCACCTCGACGGTCCGGTGGCGGGTGGCGGACAGGGACACGGGGACTCCTCGACAGTCGGGAGAACGATCGTTCTCCGGTTGCCTGCTACGGTAGGAGAACGAACGTTCTCCGCGCAAGGGGGATCCGCTGTGGACCAGGCGACAGCCGAGGAGCGGCTGCTGGCCGCCGCCGACACGCTCTTCTACGAGCGCGGCGTGCAGGCCGTCGGGATGGACGCCATCCGGCAGGCGTCCGGGGTGTCGCTCAAGCGGGCGTACCAGCTCTTCCCGTCCAAGGAGCAGCTGGTCGAGGCGGTGCTGCGTCGGCGGGACCGGGCCGTGCTCGCCGGGCTGGAGGCGTACACCTCGGCCCGGGCGACCCCGACGGCGCGCATCCTCGCCGTCTTCGACTACCTCGACGACTGGTTCCGGCAGCCGGACTTCCGCGGCTGCGCGTTCATCAACTCGTACGCCGAGCTGGGGGGCGTCTCGGCGGGGGTGGCGGACCTCGTACGCGGTCACAAGCGGGCCTTCACCGCGCACCTGGCCGCCCTCGTCGCGGCGGCCGGCGAGCCACCCGCCCTCGCCGACCAGCTCGCCATCCTCGCCAACGGCGCGATGGTCACCGCCGCGATCACCGGCAGCCCCGAGCCGGCCCGCCAGGCCGCCGACGTGGCGCGCCGCCTGCTCGCCGCTCAGGGGGCCACGTAGTCGTAGACCGTGCGGGCGAGCCGGCGGACGAGATCGGCGCCGGAGGGCTCCGGGCCGGAGGTGAGGAAGGCGACGGCCGTCTCCGCGCCCGGGATCAGGTAGTAGCCGACATCGTGCGAGGCGTCCGGCAGCTCACCGGTCTTGTGCGCGACCGGGGTGCCGGGCGGCAACGCGGCGGGGATCTTGCTGTTGAGCGTCTGCTCCCGCATGAAGCCGATCATCAGGTCGCGGGAGGCCGGGGTGAGGATCTGCGCGTCCCAGACCGCGCCGAGCAGCGAGATGACGTCGTCCGGGCTGGTGTAGTTCTCCTCGCCCCGGGCGGCGGCCTCGGTGTCGAGCATCTTGCGGGCCAGCACGGTCTGCCGCTGGTTCATCGAGTCGGCCAGCGCGTTCATCGGCGCGAACCCGCCCAGGTAATTGATCAGCACGTTCGTGGCCGTGTTGTCGCTGTACTCGATCATGTACTCGGCGAGCTTGCGCAGGGTCGCCAGCTGCGGGATCTGCTCGAACTGCAACTGGCCGGTGCCGCCGACCACGTCGGCCTGGGTGACCAGCACCCGTTCGTCGAGCGACACCTGGCCGCAGTCGACCCGACGCAGCAACTCGACCAGGATCCACAGCTTGATCACACTGGCCGCCTTCGGGCGCAGCGTGCCGTTGACCGCGACCTGCTGCATGCCGTACCGGCCGGAGAGGTCGCGGACCGTCGCCCCGGCCTGGTTGCCGGTGGCCGGCGCGCCGGCCACCACCGACGCGAGCCGGCCGGTCAGCGGGAGCAGGGCCCGGCCGGCCGCCGGGTCGGTGGGCGGCATCGGGTTGGTGACCACCTCGCCGACGTGCCAGTCGAAGCGGGCGTGCGGCGGGAACACCATGAGCAGGCCCCGGGAGCGGCCGACCAGCGGCACGTCGTACCGGTAGGTCGTACCCCCGACGGTGAGCCGGCCGCTGGCGGACCCGGCGGTGACCCGCATGCCCGGGTCGGCGACCCGGCCGGTGTCGCCGTCGCAGGCCCGGTAGCGGACGGTGCGCGCGGCGGCGTCGACCGAGAAGACCCCGCCGGGGAAGGCCAGCCAGGCCACCGGGTCGGCCGGTGGGCGTGGCGGCAGCGGACCCGGGCCGCCGTCGGCGACCGCCGGGGCCGCGACCAGCGCCACCGTCGCGGCGGCGACCACCGCCACGAGCCTCATCCCGGGTACGCGGCGCGGCGAAGACGAGCACCGCTTGTCTGTTTCGCTCACGTTCGCACGGTAAGCGGGTCGCTGTCCGGTCCCCTCGCCGCCGCACCCCGGTCACCCGTCCGAGGGTGCCTGCTCGCCCGGCCGGACGTGAATCGACGCGGCGACTCCGCCCAACGTGCGCGGATGGATCCACCGATCGGGTGAAAGATCCGCAATGCCGGTTCCACCCACGCCGGTCCGCTGTTAACCCGTACGACACCCCGGTTGGTGGCTCGCGCGGCGGAGGAGTCGGCGTGGCAGAGACTGATTCGACGGGTTCCACCTGGCGCTACACGTGGGCGTGCAAGCAGAACGAGCGCCGGCAGCACACGTACCGCGAGGCCGAGACGGCCTGGCGGCGGCGCGACGACGAGTTGCGCCGGCTGCGCGGCCTCGCCGCCGACCTGCGCGGCTCGGTGGCGGCGGGCAGCGGACTGCCCCTGGAACTGGCCCCCGGCGAGGTGGTCTTCCGGGCCTGGCCGGCCGCCCAGCTGGTCGAGGTGCGGCACACGGCGGTGCTGCCCGCCCCGGACCTGACCGTCGAGCCGCACCCGGCGCCGCTGCGCCTGCGACCTCCCGACGGGGTCCGCGCCACCGACGCCGGGATGGCCGTGATCACCAACCGCCGTCTGGTGTTCGTCGGCGGCAGCGGCCGGCGTGACTGGGCGTACGGGCGGATGACTGGCCTGTCCCACGACCCGGCGGCCCCGGTGACCCTGGTCCAGGTCCTCGACCGCAAGCAGACCGGCGGCCTGCTGCTGCCCGCCACCGAGGCGGCCGACTTCCGCTTCGTGCTCACCCTCGCCTTCGCCGACGCCATCGAGCAGCGCGACACCGTCCTCGCGCAGCTCGATGAGCTGATCGCCGAGCACGACCAGACCCGGCCGTTCCGCCCGGCGATCGCCACCCCGGCGCAGGCCCGGCTCACCGCCCGCGTCCCCGGTGGACGCCGTACCGTCGCCGTCGCCGTCGCGTTGACCCTGGTCGTGCCGGCGGTGCTGCTCGAATCCGACCCGCCGGTGCGGCCCGGCTCCGAGGTCGCCGCCGCCGCCACCCCCGCGCCGGCGAAGTCGAGCGCGCCGAAGGCCGGACCCGCCACCAAGCCCCGGCCGAAGCCCGCGCCGTCGCGCAGCGCCGAGCCGGCCGAGCGGCGCTGCGGCGCCCCGGCCAACCCGATGGGGTACGACTATTGCGGCGGCGAGCGGATCCGCCGGCCCGACCACCGGGTCTGTGACCACTTCGACTGCGTGCAGGAGTTCTACTCCGGGCGTGGCTACCTGGTGCTGTGCAAGGACGGGTCGGTCAGCCTGACCGGCGGGCGGCGCAACGCCTGCGCCGGCCACGAGGGGGTCCGCCGCACCATCTTCACCTGACCGGCCCGTCGGCCCGCTGGCCTGTCGGCCTGTTGCTCGGCGGCGTGGCCACCTGCTGGTCAGCACTCTGTCGTTCCCCGGCCCCGGGTCGCCTCGGCCCGGGCTCGCGGCCGGGGAGGTCAGGTCGACGGCGGGGTGTCGAAGTCGGGCACGGTCAGGGTGCCGTCGTCGGCGAGCGGGAAGCCCGGGTTCCAGGCGATCTCCCACACGTGACCGTCGGGGTCGGTGAAACAGCCGGCGTACCCGCCGTAGAAGGTGTCGGCGGCGGGGCGGGTGATCCGCGTCCCCGCCTCGGCAGCCGTGGCGAGGATCGCGTCGACCTCGGCGCGGGAGCGGACGTTCTGCGCGAGCGTCATCGCGCCCGGCCCGGTGTCCGGCACGCCCGCGTCGGCGGCCAGCTTCTGTCGGCCCCAGAGCACCAGCGCCAGGCCGCCGGCCTGGAAGAAGACCGTCTCCTCGACCTCCTGGCCGCGCCAGCCGAGCCGCTCGTAGAAGGCGCGGGCGCGGGGCAGGTCGGTGACGCCGAGGGTGACCAGGCTGATCCGTTGCTCCATGCCCGCGGACGCTACCGGGGCCGGGTGGCACCCTCGTAGAGCGCCGCGAACGGTGGCGGTACGAGCGCTCTGTCCACCGTGGCGCACCTCCGCGTAATGGTCATTGACTATCAACCGTTCGGCGGATAGCGTCCTTCGTGCGTTGTCATCCAGCAATCAATCACGGGGGTTCTTGGTGGATGCGCTGACCGGACTCTGTCCATCCTGCCCGGCCTGCCGATGACGCTCGTCGGCATCGCCCTGCTGCTGCTCTTCCTGCTCGCGCTGCTGGTGCCCGTCTTCGCCCGGGCCGTGCACCGCGTCAACTGCGACCTCGCCACGCTCGCCGCGCTGCCCGCGTCCGTCGAACCGGCTCCGATGGATTACGCCTCCACGGATCCGTCGCTCGACCGGCTGCACGCCTCGTAGCGAGGATGCGACATGGCGGTGTCACGGTCCGACCTGAGCGCACGTCGCCAGGGAACGGACTCCGCATCGCATCGCATCGCAGGGCACGGCGCAGCGCCAGCCCTTGAACGGGCGAGAGGAGCTGGCTGTGTGATCACCCCGCCCCGTTGGCTGTGCTGGACGACGCTCGCGTCCACGTCCAGCACCACCATCTCGCAGGGCGTGGCGGGCCTCGGTCGGCCCGTGGAATCGTCACGGGCAGCCTGGCCGCAGTGCTGGCGCTGATCTCCGGTGCCGCCTCTCCGGTGCCGCCCTGGTGATCCACCGCCCAGCTTCGAGCGCGTCACCGCCGCGCGACGGCCAGCGGCAGCAGGCCGATCAACACGAGGGCTGCGCCAACCGGTAGCAGGTCCAGGTCGACGGCGATCGCTACGAACCCGACCAGCACCAGCACCGGACCCCACGGCGGTAGCAGCCGCGGCCGTACGACGACCGCCCGCACCAGCAGCGCCAACAGGCCCAGCTCGAACAGGGCCGGCCCGAGGAGGAAGATCGGGCCGGGGATCTCCGCCAGGTCCTCGAGGCCGGGGAACAGGTCGTAGACGACCACCCAGAGGAAGCCGGCCACGCCGAGCAGGGTGGCCGCGGTCGCGACCGTCAGCCCCGGCCGCCACCCGGCCGGCAGCAGTACCTGGTGCAGCCGCAGCGCCAGCACGGCGAAGACCAGGATGCCGAAGCCGAACGCGACGTGCCCGACATCCCAGGCCCAGCCATTGCCCCGGTCACCGTCGAGCCCGTCGGCGACGCGGAACAGGCCGTAGACGAGCAGCAACAACGGGGCGACGAGGGCGGGCAGCCGCAGCGACGGGGTGGTACGGGCATCGGTGAACGTCATCGGCCCAGGCTGGCAAGACGGCGGTCGCCGGGCATCCGGGCGTACCCGTAATCCGCCCCCGAGGACACCCCGGATTCTCTCGTCAGGCTCCCGGTGGCACGGCTGTCGCATCATGTACGACGTGATCGACCTCAAGCGCAAGCGGCACCCGTCGAAGAAGCACAAGAAACGTGACTGGTGCGACTGCAACTGCGACGGCCCGGACTGCTGCGACTTCGGGCTCTTCTCCTTCCTGCTCACCCTCGGCGCGACCACCGCACAGGTCAGCCGCACGCCGATCGTCGACCGGGCCGGCCGGGCCGCCATCCTCGGCTACCGGCGCTGGTTGTCGCACCGCTGGCCCGGCCAGTGCCGCTACACCCCGACGTGCAGCGCGTACGGCCTCACCGCCGTCGAGAAGTACGGCCTGGCCGTCGGCGGACGGATGGCCGCGGACCGGCTGCGCCGCTGCAAGCCGCACGTGCCGCGCGGCACCCACGACCCGGTCCGATAACCACTCGCCGGCCCCCGCCGGCGGCACTACCGTCGGCGGGCGTGACCCGCACCGTGACCCTCGTCCTGGTCGACCCCACCGGCCGCCCCCTCGGGGCGCTACCCGAGTACGAGGTGGAATCGCCCTGGTGGCAGGAGGTCGATCCGGTGGTGCGGGGCGCGCCCGTCGAGGTGAGCGTGCTGCGCCTGCTGGACGGGCACGGGGACCGGCCGGGCGTCGGCGGCACTGTCCGCTACCTGGCCGAGGTCGCCGAGCCGCCCGCCGTACCGCTGCGCCCGGCGGCAGTGGACCTGGCACCGCATCCGCTGCGCGCCCCGTACGCCGAACCCGGCGGCCCGGCCGCCAGCATCACCTGGGCGCGGGCGGTGCTCGACCGTCTCGGCCGGCCCGCCGGCGAGGTGACGCAGCGACGTACCTGGAACCTGTCGGCGATCTGGCGACTCGACTCACCGCACGCGACGGCCTGGCTCAAGCAGGTGCCCGGCTTCTTCCGGCACGAGGCGGCGGTGCTGCGCCGGCTCGGCTCGCTCACGCCGGGGCGGGTACCCGTACTGCTGGCCGACGACGGCGACGGGCGGATGCTGCTCGACCACGTGCCGGGGGAGGACCGCTACGGCGCCGACCCCGCCGAACGCGCGGCCATCGCCGCTGACCAGCACGACCTCCAGGTACGCGCGCTGCCCCTCGTCGACGACCTCGTCGCGGACGGGGTGCCGGACCTGCGCGGGCCGGCGCTCGCCCGGTGGATCCGCGCGACGATCCCACCGTCGGCGCTGCCCAGCACCAATCCGCTCGACGGGTTGGCGGAGCGGCTGGCGCAGGTGGCGGAGTGCGGGGTGCCCGACACGTTGGTCCACGGCGACCTGCACCCCGGCAACGTGCGCGGTGACGGTGTACGGCGAGTGGTCATCGACTGGGGGGACGCGTTCGTCGGGCACCCGGCGTTCGACATCCTCCGGCTGACCGAAGGGCTGCCCGCGTCCACGGCCGCCCCGCTGCTCGGGGCGTGGTGCGCGCGGTGGCGGGACAGCGTGCCCGGGTGCGATCCGGAGCGGGCGGTGGCGTTGCTGCGTCCGGTGGCGGCGCTGCGGATGGCAGCCGTGTACGCGATGTTCCTCGCCGGGATCGAGCCGAGCGAGCGGATCTACCACGCCGACGACGTGCCCCGCTGTCTGGCGGAAGCGACCTCTGCCGTCGGCTGACGGCGACACGCGTATGTCCTGGCGAGGCGGGCGCGCGGTCCATCTGCCGATCCTGGGGCGCCTCGCCCCGAGCCTTCGACAGGCGACTCGACGTCGGGTTCGCCCCGGCCGTCGATGCCACCTGACCGGCTCGACCGGCAGTCACTCGGGGGCGTGGCAGACCGCCTCGACGTTGTTGCCGTCCGGGTCGCGGACGAACGCGCCGAAGTAGGTCGGGTGGTACTCCGGCCAGACCCGGGGCGCGTGCAGCACCTCCGCGCCCGCCCCGACCGCCGCGTCGTGGAACGCCTGGACCGCCGCGCGGCTCGATGCGGTGAACGCGACGTGCGTCTCGAACCCGGTGCCGGGGGAGGTCGCGGGGCTGATCCAGAAGTCGGGCCGCTCGACGCCGTAGCCGATTACGTCGCCGAACTCCATCATCCGGCGCGCGCCCAGCGTGGCCAGGACGGTGTCGTAGAAGGCGCTGCTGGCGGGGATGTCGCGGGACTGGATGCCGAGGTGGTCGAGCACGGCTGATCTCCCTCGTGTGTGGTGGCGGGGCCAGGCTAAGAACGGCCTACGACAATTGACGGGACGGAAACCGCCAGCCGCCATTCGGGCAGGACTGCTGCCTGATCGATGGTTCTGACCCTCGGTGCCCACAGCGAAGATTCCAACGAAGCCTGTTTCGTGGCGGAGGCGTGCAGCTCACGGATCTCGGGGGTGGCTGTGGTCGGAAAGAAGAGCATCGACGGTTTCTACGCCGATGCGGAAGGTCGTGGCTGGGATGCCCCGGGATACGACTGGGAGAACGACGACCGCCCGGACCAGACCCCGGACAGCTGGCTCGACCGCCTGACCTCGTCGCCGACGACGAGGCGGGTGGGTGCCGCGATGAGAGGAACAGCTCCGAGGGTCAGCAAACCGCCGCCGGCCCGCGCAGCCACCGGTGGTGCACGCGCCGTCCCCAGCCCTCGCCAGCCCAGTGAGCGCGAGATCGCGGAAGCCGCCCACCGGATACGAGCCGAAATTCCAAACATCGGTCCCAAAGGCATCGCCAAGCGGCTCCGCCAACACGGCTGGACACGCGTGGATCACCGCGTCGTCGGTATGGCGTTGCAGCGTCATCCGGCGCCCGCCGCCGGCGGCAAGAAGAACAAGGCGGCACCTGCGTCGCCACCGCGTACCACCGGGCGATCCGAACGCCTCACCGGCCCGGCGAAGAAGACGGGCCAGGCGGGCGGGACCGGTCAAGCCCAGCCGTTGAGCAAGTTCGAGCGAGCCGTCCGTACGGCACGCATCGACATGCCCGGCATGGACGTCGCCGGCATCGTCCGTCGCCTGCGCAGGTACGGGTGGCCTACCTGCACCGACGCGGATGTGCGTCATGCGTTGGGCATGTCGCCGGGGACCGGTCCGGTGAAGTCGGGACGCAGCCGACCGCCGCGCGGCAATGGCTCGGCCACGAAGAGGGCTCAGCCGCTAACCTGCTCACTGCCTGCTGCTGAGATCTGCCCGTCATGCGGAGTACGCGTCTCGATGCTGGGAACGTGCCGCTGCTCCTGACAGCCACCGCGCGTAGCCATACCCGCCCGGGTCGAAGAGCATCTCTGATCGGTGCCAATGTCCCTGTCGCCATAGCAACCGGACGCGCACGCTGGTGATGAGGACCGGCGCCGAGCCCGCCGGCATCAGGGTCGGGAGGCATCATGGCCGCGCAGCTCACCACCCACCCGGCAGCACGGGCCGTCGACAGGTACCGCCCGCTCGGCGTCGCGCTCACCGCCCTCGCGGCGGCCATGGCGACCGCCTCGCTGCTCGGTCCGCTCGGGTTCGACCTGATGCGCTACCGCACCTCGCCGACCACCCTGCACCAACTCCTCGGCAGCGACGCCGCGGCGCTGTTCGTGATGACGCCGCTGGCCCTGGCCGCCGCCGTGCTCGCCCACCGCCGGCACCCGGTCGCGCCGCCGCTGGCCACCGGCGTCGCCGGGTACGCCCTCTACACGTACGCCCAGGTGATCATCGGCCAGGAGTACCTGCGGCTGCCCGGCACCGTGGAACGGTTCTTCCCGCTGCTGCTCGCCGTGTTCCTGCTCGCCGAGGTGGTGCTCGTGCTGGCCTGGCGGGCGCTACCGTCCACCCTGCCCGCGCCGTCGACACGGCTGCGGCGGGCCACCGGCACGACCCTGCTCGTGGCGGCCGGGTTCCTGACGGTCGGGCTGCACCTGCCGTCCATGTTGACCGCCTGGTCGGACCCGACCGCCCTGACCGAGTACGCCTCCAGCCCCACCCCGTTCTGGATGGTCAAGCTGATGGACCTCGGCATCGTCGTCCCGGCCGCCGTGGCCGTCGGCGTCGGCGTGCTGCGACGGGCCGGCTGGGCGCAGCGGGTGGCGTACCCGTTGCTGATCTGGCTGACCTGCCTGGCGGTGTCGGTGACCGCGATGGCGGTGGTGATGCTGGCCGACGGTGACCCGGACGCGTCGCCGGTGCTGGCGGTCGGGTTCGGCGTGGTCACCGTGGCGCTGGCTGGGCTGACAGTGGCGGCCTACCGTTCGCTGTCGGTTCGGCGTGTGCCGGTGAGCAGCGCGCTCTGCTACTGCGCCCCGGACATTCCCCGGGAACTGCTGACCCCGCCGGTGCCGGTCCAGCGCGGGACCCGCTCCCCGGCGCGCAGTGCGCGACGGTGAACCGGGCGAGGTCGTCGGTGACCGGTCAGTCCGCCACCTGACCGGCGGCGCCGGCCGGCGTCCACGTTCCTTCCACCGAGCTTCCACAGGTCACCGGGAGAGTCGACAACAGTCGATCCCGGCCAGTCAGAGCGGCCAGGGTGGCCCGGCAGCGGCGCACCGCCGTGCCTGGAGGAGAACGGGGAAGGACTGATCACCGTGCACCAGACATCGTCCCTGACCAGAAAGCCCCACCTGCGCAGCCTCGCCCTGGTGACCGCCGTGCTGACGGCGGTCACCCTGCCTGTCACCCCGGTCGCGGCGCAGACCCCCGCTGCGCCGGCCCCGCCGCCCGTGACGACCGCGCCTCCCGCATCTGCGGTGGTTCCGATCGCCGCGTCCGAGGTACGCAACTACGCCTGGTTCAACAGCAAGGCGGACGCGGCGGACATGCACGCCGGAGTCGGTGCCCACGTGGCCCGGCTGATCAACGCGACGCCGGCCGGGGCGACGCTCTCGCTCACCCTCTACTTCTTCAACCGGCAGGAGGTCCTCGCCGCCCTCAAGGGGGCCGCCGCCCGGGGCGTGAAGGTGCGGATCGTCATCAACGGCAGTCAGGTCTGGGACGGGGACGCCTACTACAAGGCGCTCAAGGCCATCTCGGGCATCACCGTCGTGGAGTGCGGCACCCGGCGTCCCGACAAGCAGTCGACCCGCGGCTGCATGACCCGCCGCACCGAAGCGTCGCCGCTGCACAACCCGCCGCTGATGCACAACAAGTTCATGACCATCTCCAGCGTCCGGCTGGCCGGCGGCGGGACGGCGAAGAACGTCCTCTACGTCTCGTCGGCCAACCTCGACCACTACCCCGCGTACGAGAACGCCATCACCATCAGCTACACCGGCCTGTACGCCGACTATCTGCACTACTTCAACGCCCTGATGGCCCAGGGCCAATCCGGGGCGAGTGACGCCAACGCCGGGCGTACCTACACGGCCGGTAACCACCGCCTCTACACCTTCCCGCGCCGCGAGGCCGCCGGGACCAAGCCCAGGAGTGGCAGCAACGACCCGATCGTGAGCATCCTCAAGGGGCTGACCTGCTCCAGCAGCACCAGGATCGACCTGGCGAACTTCCGGATCCAGCGCCGCGCGGTGGTGAACGAACTGATCGCCGCCCGCAAGCGCGGCTGCCAGGTCCGGGTCGTCACCGGCGCCAGGACCGGCCGGCCGCACGATGTGGGCGCACCCATGGCGGCGCTGGTGACCCTCGCCAAGGCCATGCCTGTGCACCTCTGCGGCTACACCGAGGCCGGTGGCATCCCGATGCACGAGAAGTTCATCATCATCCGCCAGGCGGGCACGTCGACGCTCTACCTGGGCAGTCACAACCTCACCTACCGGGCGCTGCGCCAGAACGACGAGAACATCCTCGCGTTGCGCAACCACCTACTCGCCAAGCCGTTCCAGCAGCGGTTCGACTCGCACCACAGCACCTGCCGGGTCTACGACCCGAGCAAGGACCCCAACATCCCCGCCTCGGGTGACGTCGCCGACGAATCCACCGACTGACTACCGGCGGTCCCGGTGCCGGGGCCGGACCCACCACGGGCCGGCCCCGGCACCGCTACAGAAGCGTTCCCGGTCGGCGTCGCATCCGGTGAAGAGGGGGCGGGTGCGCCGCCGACCGGGGCCGCTTCAGGCGGCGGTGTCCAACAGCGCCCGGACCCGCTCCGTGTCCGGGTGTTCCACCTCGGCGAGGATGTCCAGCGCCTGCCGCCAGGAAAGCCGGGCGGCGTCGACGTCACCGCCGGCGTATTCGGTCTCACCCAGGTGCCGCAGCGTGAGCCCCTCGTTGAGTCGGTCCCCGAGCTGCCGGTACAGCGTCAGGGCCTGGCGGTAGCAGGCGATCGCCGCACGGAGGTCGAGGTGGCGGTAGGCGTACCCGAGGCTGTCCCAGGCACCGGCCATGCCGACCGGGTCGCCGAGGCGTTCCAGCAGCGCCAGTGAGCGGCGACAGTGGACGATGGCCTGCTCGTGGTCGCCGAGCAGGGCGTGACACCAGCCCACCGAGTTCAGCGTGTTCGCCTCGCCCCGCTCGTGGCCGGCCCGCCGGAACAGCTCCAACGCCCGCTGGTCGTGGCGCAGCGCCGCGCCGACGTCACCCTCCTGCTCGCACAGCCAGCCGAGGCTGCGGCAGGTGAACCCCTCACCGACCAGGTCGCCGAGGCCCGCGAACAGGTCGAGGGCATGCCGGTAGTGTGCCCGCGCCTCGTCGAACTCCCGCAGCCGCACGTACGCGCCGCCCACGATTCGGTGCGCCTCCGCCTCGGCGGCCCGGTCACCGTCCCGCGCGGCGGCGGCCACCCCGGCCAGCCCGGCGCGTACCCAGTCCGACCAGTGACCGCGGCGGGCGAGGAAGTTCGTGACCGCCCAGGCGAGCCGCCACCCGTGCCCGTCCAGGCCGGCACGCGCCGCCTGCTCCAGCCCGGCCAGCAGCACCGCGTGCTCGGCGGTGAACCAGGCCAGCGCGTCGTCCCGGCCGGCGAACACCTGCGGCGTCACGCCCTCGGCGAGGGGCGGCGCTGCCAGTGGGTCGCGGTGCGGCCAGAGCAGGGCGTCGGCGGCGAGCGCCGTGTGCAGGTAGTGGTCCAGCGCCCGCCGTACCGCCGCCGGCCGCTCACCGTCGTCGCGCCCCAACTCGTCGGCGTACGCCCGGAGCAGGTCGTGCAGCGCGTAGCGGCCGGGAGTGTGCTCGACGACCAGGTGCGCCGCCGCGAGGTCGCGCAGCGCCGGGCGTACCTGATCGGCCGGTGTGCCGGCGAGAGCGGCCGCGGCGGCGACGGTGAGGTCCGGGCCGGGGTGCGCGGCCAGCAACCGGAACAACCGGGCCGCCGCCGGGCCGAGACTCCGGTACGACCAGGAGAAGACCGCCCGGACGTCGGCGCTGCCGTCGCCCCCGGCGAACCCGTCCAGTCCCCGCAGTTCGCCGGCCAGCGCATCGAGGGTGAACTCCGGGTGGGTGGCCGCCCGGGCGGCCACGATCGCCAACGCCAGTGGCAGCCGGCCGCAGGACTCGACGATGCGGGCCACCGCCGCCGGCTCGCCGGCCAGCCGCGCGGCTCCCACCCGGCGGGCGATCAGCTCCCGGGATTCGCCTTCGTCGAGCAGGTCGAGCCGCAATGGACGAGCGCCCTCGGCGACCACCAGGCCGGGAAGCTGGCTGCGGCTCACCACCACCGTGGCGCAGCCGGACGCGCCCGGCAGCAGCGGCCGGGCCTGCGCGGTGTCACGGACGTTGTCCAGCACCACCAGCATCCGCCGGTCGGCGAGCAGGCTCCGGTAGAGCCCGACCTGCGCGTCGAGGGTCGCCGGCACCCGCTCCGGCGGCACCCCGAGCGCGTCGAGGAAGCCCCGTACCGCCTCACCCGCCGTCATTGGCACGCCCGTCGGGTCGAACCCGTGCATGGTGACGTAGAGCTGGCCGTGCGGGAAGTCGTCGCGCATCGCGTGCGCCAGCCTGGTGGCGAAGAGGGTCTTGCCGACCCCGGCGGCCCCGCTGACCAGCACCGTCGCCGTACCGTCGGCCAGCAGCCGGCGGGCCGCTCGCAGCTCTGCGGCGCGCCCCACGAACTGCGGTGGGTCCGGCGGCAGCAGGCAGGGCCGGACCGGTTTGGCGGAATCCGCCGCCCGGCGCGGCGACGGCAACCGCCGGTGCAGGATGTCTCGCTGCAACTCCTGCAGCTCCGGCGCGTCGAGACCCCGCTCCCGCAGCAGCACCAGCCCGTCCCGACACACCTCGGCCGCCTCGTCCACCCGCCGCTCGGCGTAGAGGGCCAGAGCGAGCATTCGGCGTACCCCCTCGTCGTAGGGGTCGTCCACAACCGCGCCGGCAAGCTGCGCGACCGCCTCGGCGTGCCGGCCCAGCGCGGACAGCACCCCCGCGTGGTCCCGCCGCGCCGCCCGCCGGGCCGCATCGAGCCGGGCCACCGTCGGCAGCACGAACGACCGGTCCGCCACGTCGGCGAAGGCCGGGCCGCGCCACAACGCCAGCGCGTCCGCCAGCAGGGCCGCACCCCGCTCGGCCAGGTCCGGCTCGCCCGCTGCGACCAGGCGACGGGCGTCGGCGCACCAGCGCTCGAAGCGGTACGCGTCGACAGCGTCCGGGGGCACATCGAGCCGGTACGCGGTCCCCACGGTAATCAGCG
Source organism: Micromonospora coxensis (assembly GCF_900090295.1). Taxonomy (NCBI): domain Bacteria; kingdom Bacillati; phylum Actinomycetota; class Actinomycetes; order Micromonosporales; family Micromonosporaceae; genus Micromonospora; species Micromonospora coxensis. Next base: position 4,642,993 of record NZ_LT607753.1, read on the forward strand.
CCCGCTCCGCTCCCAGCGCCTGACGCAGGTGGGAGACGTGGCTGCGGAGGGTGGCCCGCGCCCCGGGCGAGCGCTCGTCGCCCCACATCAGGTCGACGATCCGGGTCGCGGGGATCGCCGCGCCCGGCTCGACGAGGAGGATGGCCAGGAGTTCGACCTGCTTCGGGCCGAGGCGTACGGGTCGGTCATCGCGCTCCACCTGCACCGGCCCGAGCACGTTGATCCGCAGCACCCTCACGCTCCCATCCCCGTCCGCCTGGTAACGGTAGTCACCGGGTTCCTCACCGAGTGTGCATCCACTGTGGTGTCTCGGATGCCGGTCGGCAGCCGGGCAGCCGATTCAGGCGGCCAGGGGCTGACCCTTGAACACCTCACGGCGGTGCCAGGCGATGTGCTCACCGGCCGGCAGCGGCGCGACCCTCGGCGCCTGGTGGATGTAGTCCGGGGCGAGGCCGGCGGCTGTCAGTACGTCCGGGGCGATCCCGGGCGGTGACGTCAGCCTTCATGGCAGAGCTCCCTACCGTAGTGGGGCTGACCGTGCTCTCCGGCGTCGTGAAGTAATGCCGACTCAGGGGTCCCGTCGGCAGGACCGGCGCGGGTAGGGTGCGGGGACCGCCAGTGGGGAGGTGGGTCGGATGTGTGCCAGGTCAAGGCATGTGCGGGTGGTTGGGCGAGCTGAACCGCGAATAGGTGGGAACTCTCGGGCCGCTGTCCGCAACTGGACCGTGTGCCGAGTTCCCACGCTCTGCCTGACATCAGGTCGGGGCCTGAGCGCCTGAGGCAATCTCGGCGTTCCGCTCTCGACCCGCACCCTCCCAGCCACCAAAGGTGTTGCATGCTCTCCCGCTCTACGTCCTCCACCGAATCGCCCGCCCTGATCCTCGACCGGGCTACCGCACTGGTCGAATACCTGATGGCCGTGCGTGCCCAGATGGAGAAGCCGGCCCGGACGGTGCCCTCGGCGGACGCGTTCTGGCAGCAGGACCTGCCGACCCACGCAGACTGCGAAGTGGGAGCCTCCACCGACGGTGTGAGTTGGCTGCGGGTCGGCCTGCCCAGCGTGCCCCGACAGATCAGGCCGCCTGCCGAGTTCGCCCCCTACCTCAACGGACCGCTGTCGTATGCGACCGAGCCGCGGCTGGCCGGTGACGAGGCGACGGTCGAACTGCTCCGGGCGCGCTTCGAGCAGTGGCGGGACCGCGACTGGCGGCCGTGGGCCGAGCAGGCACGACTGACCGAGCAGGTGCGGCAGCTGCACCGCAACCTGTTCGACCTGAAGCACCGCGTCGACATGAACGCCGCCACCCACGAACTCGTCTGGGGACACGGCGTCATCCGGACCGAGGTCGCCGGGCACCGGGTGCAGTACCCGCTGGTGGTGACCCCAGTCGCCATCGAGTTCGACGCGGACCGGTCGGTGGTACGGGTGGTGCCGCAGGGTGCCGCTCGCCTGCAGACAGACCCGCTGACCGGCCTCGACGAGCGTTACCTCAGCCAGCTGTTGGCACTGGCCGGCTCGGGCGGCCAGCTCGACCTCGACGTCTGGGACGAGTTCACCCGCCGTGAATTCTTCGAGCGGGCATTGCGCCGGCTGGGACACGACCCGGTCCTCCGGGACGCCGGCGCGACCGCGCCCAGCGGGCCGTACGTCCACGACACCGGCGTGCTGTTCGTCCGGCCACGCCAGCGGATGCTGCGCCGCTTCCTCGAAGAGTTGCGGGCCCGGCTGCTGAAGGGTGACACCGCCAGCATCGGGGCACTGGCCGCCATCCTGGCCCACGAGCCGAGCAAGCTGGAGATGCCGCAGGACCAGCCGGCCCAGTGGAAGCCGCTGGGGGAGCGGCTGCTCATGCCGCTGCCGACCAACGAAGCGCAGGAGTCCATCGCCCGCAGGCTGGCGCAGCACCGCAACGTGGCGGTGCAGGGCCCGCCGGGCACCGGCAAGACCCACACCATCCGGAACTTGATCTGCCACCTGATGGCACACGGCAAGCGGGTGCTCGTCGTCGCCCAGAAGGAGGACCCGCTGCGCGTCCTGCGCGACGGGCTGCCGCAGGAGATCCAGTCCCTCTGCCTGGCGGTGCTCGGTCGCTCCACCGATCAGCTCGTACAGCTGCAGCTCGCCGCGCGGGAACTCTCCGACCGCGGCGCCACCCTCGACAGGCGGGGCGAGCAGCAGCGGGTGGACCGGCTGCGCCGCCAACTCGAAGAGGCCGAACGGGACCTCGGCCAGGCGCTCGGGGCACTGCGCACGATGGCGGAGAACGAGTCCGCACACTACAACATCGACGGCCTCCGGCTGTCGCCGAGCGACGTCGGTACCTGGCTGCGGGACCGGGCTGACCGGTACGGCGACCTCCCCGACGAGATTCCGCCAGACCTTGGCGCCCCGCTGACCGTCGAGGAGTTCACCGAGCTGCTCGACATCGCCCGGCGTACCGGCCGACAGGATCGGGCCCAGGCGCTGCGGCACCTGCCCACGGTGGCCGACCTGCCGGCCGCCTCAGCCATGCTCGCCGCGCGGCGGGAACTCGCCGCCGCCCGTGGCGAGCTGGAACGACTCGCCTCCGCGGGCGTGGTCGTGCCGGAGGTACGGGCGTTCGGCCAGCCCGCCCTCGGCGAACTCGCCGGGCACCTGCGCGAAGCACTCACCGTGCTCACCGCCCGCGAGGGCGCCTGGACGGACCGGCTCGCCGCCCTCCTGCAAGCCGACCCGAACTGGCGGGCCATGTGGGAGGACCACGTCGGCGCCTGCCAGCGGGTGCTCACCGACCTGACCGCGACGGCCCGGATCGTCGCCGGTCATCAGGTGACCGTCCCCGAGGCCCACCTGGCGGAACCGCGCCGGCTGCTGGCTCAGCTCGGGGAGCTGCGTCAGCGGTTCGCCGCCGGCAAGGGCGTCAACCGCCTCTTCCAGGGCACCCTTGCCAAGCTGGCTGCCGACTGCCGCATCGACGGCGAGATCCTGCGCACCACCGACGACGTCGACATCGTGATCGCGTACGTCAACCGGCTCCGGTCGCGGCAGGAGCTGACCACCCGGTGGACCGAGTGGCGGCAACTGCTCAACCTCACGCAGGAGTTCGGTGACCAGCCGGAACTCTGGGCAGGTCGGCTGCTCGCCGACGCGGCGACCGCGCTGGACTGGGACCGCCGCCGCTGGCCCACCCTCCTCGCCACCGTACGCCGGCTGGTGCCCCGGGCGGAGCAGACGGTCGACGTACGACGACTGACAGCCCTCCTCGACCTGGTCGACCGGTGCGCGACGGTTTTCACACACGACCGGCTCGTAGCCGACGAACGGAACCTCGACGCGGTGCTGCAGGCCGGCATGTCCACCACGAACGCCAGTGAGCTGTGGCGACTGCTGGACCAGAGCCGCCAGGACGCAGACCTCGCCAACTGGGACGGCATCCTGGACGAGGTACGACGGCTCGCTGCCCTGCGCCCCGACGCGCAGCGCTTCGCCCAGCTCACCGACCTGCTCCGCCCCGCCGCCCCGGACTGGACCGGCCAGCTCGAGGACGGCACGGCGACGGCCTTGGACGCCACCGGCGCGGACTGCCTGCGCCGGTGGCAGTGGCGTCAGGCGCAGACCTGGTTCGACACCGTCGTCGGCAGCGTCGACCCGGTCGCCCTGGGGCGCCGGATCGACCGGACGCGGGAACGGATCCGACAGCTGACGCAGGAACTCGTCGTCGCCTCCTCCTGGCTGGAGGTGTCGCTGGCGCTCGACGACCGGCGTCGCGCCGCCCTGGCGGACTGGACCACCGCACTCCGCAAGATCGGAAAGGGTACGGGCAAGAACGCCGCGCAGTGGCAGGCCCACGCCCAGAGAGCGATGACCGCCGCCGTCGACGCCGTACCCGTCTGGGTCATGTCGGTGGACCGGGCCATCGAGCAGTTCGCCAGCGGTGCCCACTTCGACGTGGTCATCGTCGACGAGGCGTCCCAGGCGGACATGTTCTCGCTGCCCATCCTCAGCCTCGCCGAGCGGGCCGTGGTCGTCGGCGACGACCAGCAGATCGGCCCGCAGCTCTCCTTCGTCGGCACGGTCACCGCGCTGATCAACTCTCATCTGGTCGACGTGCCGTCCGCCGAGCACTTCGACCCGGAGAGCAGCCTCTACGACCACGCCGTTCGCCGCTCGCCCGAGCGGATCCTGCTCACCGAGCACTTCCGGTCCGTACCGGCGATCATCGGCTTCTCCAGCGACACCTACTACGGCGGGGAGATCGAACCGCTGCGCACCGACCGGCCCGCGGGCATCGGTGACCCGGTGATCGCCGTGCACGTCCCCGACGGCATCCGCCAGGACCTGCCCGCCTACGGCAACGTCAATGTCGCCGAGGCGGAGGCGCTCGTTGCGCGGGTCGCCGCGATCGTCGCCGACCCCGCGTACGAGGGACGGTCCATCGGTGTGGTGAGCCTGCTCAGCACAAGCGGACAAGCCCTCTACCTGCTCGCCCGCCTCCGCGAGGAGATCGGCGAGGAGGAGATGGAAAGACGCCGCCTGCGCGTCGGCGACTCGTACACCTTCCAGGGCGACGAACGGGACATCGTCCTCGTGTCCACGGTCGTCTCACCGCACAACGGTGCCGTCTCCGCGTTCACCAAACGCGACCACCACCGGCGGGTCAACGTCGCCGCCTCCCGCGCCCGCGACCAGCTTTGGGTATTCCACTCCGTCCAGCCTGCCGACCTGCGCGACGACGACGCCCGAGGGCTGCTGCTCACCTACTGCCAGAACGTCAACACCGCAGAGGAGGCGTATGACGACCTGGAGAAGCGCTGCGACAGCGACTTCGAACGCGAGGTGCTGCGCCGCATCCTGCGCCGCGGATACCGGCCCCTGCCCCAGTTCCGCATCGGCAGGTACCGGATCGACTTCGTGCTCCCCGCCCCGGACGGCCGGCGACTCGCCATCGAATGCGACGGCGATGCCTACCACGGGCCGGAGCAATGGGAGAGCGACATGCGCCGGCAGGCGGTGCTGGAGCGGGTCGGCAACTGCGTCTTCGTGCGGATCCGGGGGAGCGTGTTCAGCCGGGACCCGGAGGCGGCGCTGGAACCGCTGTGGCAGCGCATTGACGGGTTGCAGATCACGTTCGCTGAGCCGACTATCGAGCCTCCGCGGGGCCTCCCCTCAGCCCACACCGTCAAATCGACGGTAGTCGTGAATGGCGTTGTGCGTGACGAGGAAGCCCTGCCCTCAGAGCCGTATGCGGCTTCCAATGGCAGATCGACGACTGCTGGGGCCACCGCCCCCGCTATCGATGGCTCAGCCTCGGTGCATGTTGACCGAGAGACCGGTTCGGACGGCTCTGCCGCAGCGGAACCACGGCCGCTCGTCGAGGATCCAACCCTGAAAAACCTGCTGGATGCGGAGGCGACGGTAAGTGGGTCGTCGGCCGAGCAGATTGAGACATCCGGGAATCGCTCCGCCCTTGAGGAAGGCGACAGCGAGGTTGATTCCTCGGCGGCAAATGAGCCATCGGCCCATCAGTCTGAGCCGGTCGCCGGGGTTCGTCCGCTGGACCATCTGCGCCATGAGCTGCCGTCGCGCCGGGAAGAGCATGCCGAGCCACGGGTACCCAGAGCCGCACCGCCCCGACAGGCGGCAGCGGATTCGGAAACCGGACAACCGGATGAGTGGACGGCGCCTCCTGTGGCAACCGGGAAAGGCTCCCTTTCACTTACGTCCCTCGCCGACGGCACCAGGGAACCGGAGCCGCCGGTGCCTGCTGGATACGACAGCCTCGCGTGGCTGCGGCCGTACGAGGCGCAGGCCGCCATAACCAGCTACCAGCAGCGGTGTGACATCCCCATCCGGCACGACGGAAAGGTTCTCGGATGGGCCAGGTTCCACCCAGGCACCTCTGCGGAGGCCCGAGCTCACCGGGCGAACATCAGAGTTGACCGTACTGGTCCCGATGGCGTTGAAGTGGTTTGCTGGGTGCACCAGAACGAGGCGAAGGCGGTCATCCAAGCGGCCAGCAGGAGGCGAAACGTTCCGTGGGAGGTTCCCCAGGGTGGCCGCGGCGGATTGGTCCAATACTTCTCTCCCACCAGCCCTGCCGCAGTCCGACACCGGAGTGTGACCCGTCTGCTCCGTTTGGCGGACCGCGTTGCAACCGCCGCCACGGATCCAGGCGAGGGGAACGCCCAGGACATCGCGAAGCCGAGTGAGGGACTTGACGCTGAGCGGCCGCAGCGGCAAGCAACGACGCAGAAGGCAGACGGGATACCTGGAGCCCGCCGGCACCTGACGGCCACCCCCCCAGGGAGGGGTGAGCAATCGGGACTGGAGCGCGCCTTCCACCAGGCGATGGTCCGCATCCTCGTGCGGGCACGGGATGAGGCCAACTGCAACCCAACTCTCCTATTAAGGATGGTTACCGAAATGGGAGGCCTCGCTGCGGCTCGACGGCTTCTCCACAATCCGGTGGTTTCGGATGGCTTCACCGCGCTGTGGGAGCGGGGCCGTGTCGATCTGACGGTGGAGGCTCTCGCGCTGCAGCCGGAGTTCCACTCCCTCTTTACGGAGGAAGAGCTGACGGTGGCCAGCAGTCGGGTTGACGGAGTCTCTTCGCCCAGCTCTTAAGGATGCAACGAGGCGGCCGTCAGCATGGCGAGACAGAGCTGACGGCCATCCTCAATGAATGTATCCAGAGTTAAGGCCGGCGTGTCGATGCAGCTTTCGCTGCGTAGGTTAGCTAGCTCACCCGTGTCCGCGGAGCAGTCGAGTGGTGCTCCTGTAGCGTTCGGCAGCCTCGCTTCCTGGAGGGAAGTACTGCACCAACCCTGTGGTGACGCCGTCGGGTCCTCGAACGGACATCGACCGCCTCTCCGCCGCGGCTTGGACAACACTGAACGCCTCGTGCTCGCGAATCCAGCACACGATGCGCTCGCCTTGAGATCTGGCTCTGGCCAGCATCACGTTGGCGCGAAACTTGGACGCGTCGCCGGAACTGTCGTCCACATACCGGGCCCAACCGGAAATCTTGTCTCCATCGTGCATGGGAACGTCGGAGTGCAGTTGGTACGCCAGCACAGCGGCCTCCGCCTCATGCGGCCGGACCCACCCCACGCTGCGGTACCCCGCCGGCACTGACACTGAACCGTCGTCGGAGACCTGGTCCTGCGGTTCCGCCGGGTCGACGGTGAGAATCTCGTCGCTGGCGTCGACCTCGTCGTCCTCGCTCCGCCCCGCTTCGGCATGGGACGGATCGGTTGATGACTGATGGATCCACTGATTGCGAGGACGGGTCCACACCTCCTCGAGGAGACTCGCGATGTCATCGTCGCCGCGCTGCCGGTAAACCGACAGGATCTGTCGGGGCTTGGCGTGGGCTGGAAGATCAACCGCCATGGCAAGCGCCATCTGCGCGTCTTCCGGGCTCCCGACTCCCTCTGCGCACCCCGTGAGTGCCGCAGCCCGCTCCAAGGGGTGCGCCTCGGGATCGGCCGGGTCTGGCAGCGAGACGTCGAAACGACCGTACGGGGCGAACTCGAGAAAGACGTTCTGCCCTTCCCGCACCTCAAGGCGATCGAGGAACCGTTTGATCGTTCCGCTCGACGGCTGAAGCCCTGTCCACCGGATGCTCTGCGTGCCGAGGTCCGATTCCAGCTCCGCGACCTCGCCCTGCGCGCATCCCACGAGACTCGCCACTCCAGAGGGCACCGGAAAGCCGGAGCCGCGGAGATGGTCTCGGGTGACGGTGACACGCAACTTCCACCAGTCGTCGTCGTACTTGAAGAGCCGGCGGGTGGCGCTCGGCGCCTTGCGAGGTGCCGCTGGGCATTCCCGACGGCGGACCACGCCTTGGACGATCTCGAAGTCTCCGTTTCCGGCGTAGGCCTGAATGCTGCTCGGTGACACGTCGAACCTGCTGGTGATCGAATCGACGAGCCGTCCGATCTCCACCTCGCCTCCTGCGGCAGCGAGTTCCAGACCGATCTGCTGCCGGATTGACGTGTATTCCTCCAGCTGCCAGCTCGCCAGCCCCCAGGTCGACCGGTCGGTCCTCACGAAACGCTCGTCGTCGGCCAGCTGGTTGGCCAGACTCCGGATACTGTTGTCCCGGCCTATCTGCAGCTGCAGTTCGTCGATGTGAAGCGGCTCGCCAGTCGCCGCCAGAAGACCCGCCGCGTGGTCACCGAGCGAGCGGGTACGGGTCAGGATCTGGTTGTTGTGAAGCGTGTAGCCACACCAGCTGAGCCAGGCGAGCAGCTCGGTCTTCGGCATCGAGGTCGCGGTAGCGACAGTGGCCAGATCCACGAGGCCGTGGTCCGTCGCAAAGTCCTCAAGCAGGGTGCGGGTCTGCTCGCGTGCCGCGGCGACGTCGGGAGCTGCCGCCCACCCGTCCGTCACCTCGAAGTAGTCGTCCAAGCGATCCAGCACAAGCCAGAGTGGAACGTTTACCCCCGGAACGTCTCGGGCGAGGTCGGGGTGCAGGGTGATCAACCGGTCCAAGGCGGCGATCGGTTGGATCTCCGTGCGCAGGCTGGCCAGGAGATTCCCGATGGTTGTGCCGAAGTGGAACCTTCCGGCGAGCAGATCCTTTACCTTGCTCTCGATCTGCCGGACTCGCTCACGGGACACGTCGAAGTCGCCTGCCAGCTCGGCAAGTTTCTTTGGTGGCCTGCCGAGGAAGCGGTCGCACAGAATGCGCACCTGTCGCTCGTCGAGCTCGGACAGGAATGCGGTGAACTCGAGGACCGGATCAGAGCTTCCGGTGGCGGAAACCATGTCCGCCGCCGTGAGTGAGTTGAGCCGGAGAGCCAATTCCTGGATTTCCTCAGGCGCTCCGTCCTCGATCACGACATTCAGCAGAGACTGGTCGCCGCGACGTCGGATGTGACGCCAGTCCGCCAACTGGGTCAGGTCCTCCAGTAACTGAAGCTGAGCGGGGGGCAGGGAAGCCGGCGCCGCCCCGCGTAGCGCCTCCCGTTCGTCTTCCGGGCCATCCCACTCGTCCTGCCCACCGGACCGGACGATCGCTGCCGAGACGAGGGCTGTGACCGCATCCTCAACCGTGTTGTGCCCCGTCCCGCGGACGTCGTAGAGGTCTCCGACTGTCAAGGGCCCGAGGTCGGCGACGGTCCGCACCTGCAGGCGCTGAAATGTTGTCGCGACCCTGGAGCTGGTCGCAAGAGTGGACAGGGGCAGATGGCGGGGGACTGTGGGGAAGCTCTGGCCGAAGGCAGCGGTTGAATGACGGACGACGAACAGCTGAGCGAGATGACGGCACAGATCCTCGTGCTCAACGGTCATCGTGGTGACCGCCGGCGACTCGGTGATCCACCAGTCAGGTGAAGGAGTCAGGTCCACGAGTTCTCGTGCCGTCGCCGGCGTGTACGGAGCCAGCCAAGGCAGCAGCCGGGTCCAAGGCGCGTCGTGGTACGCCTCGGGGGGGAGATCCCCGAATGCTGTGTTCACGGGTGTCCTCTCATTGCCAGTACTCAGCACGTTGATCAGCGGTTGGCGTGGAACCCGAGTCGCTTCGCCTCGTCCATGAGTCGAAGCGCCTGACTGGCCTGTTTGTCGGTGACCGGCCAACCGTTGTTGACGTACCGGCCCACGGTCTCGGCCAACTGGCGCTGCCAAGGCTGCAGGTTGCGAGTTTCCTTAGCCCAACGTGCCACTGCAAACCATTCAGGTGCGGAGATGGCCGTCACCGTGGCGACGTCACCGGTCGTGGTATCGTCCGGCACCGTCGGCGCGCTGTCTTCGAGGGGCTGGTCAGCCAGCTCTGCGATGAGTTCGTCCGGCACCGTCCACGGGACGGCGAGGACGGCCTCCCAGCAGTCCGGACGCTTTGCCCACTCGCCGATATTGGTACCACCCCGGAGAGGGTTGACAATCACGTCACGAACGGGAACGCAGAGCTCTTCCAAAGCATTGGCGAGGGCTGGGCTGAGCCCCTGCTCCCGCCAGATCCGATCCAGGTCGATCCGGCGGTTCGTCGCCTCAGCGAGCCGGGCGATTGAGTACGACGTAATGTTGATCTTGTAGCCGCCGAAGTCTTGGGCAGCGACAATCTTGTCGGTCGCCTTGAACAGGATCGCCTTGGCGATGAGACGCTGGCCGAAACTGATGTTGATCTCCGGAACGTTGTCACCCATCCGCATCATCAGCTCGCGGAAGTTCTTCTCAGCCCCTCGGCTCACCAGGTAAGGAAGCCCAGCCCAGGAATGGATGAACTTCGCTGCGTCCGCCTTGGTGAACTTCTGAGCCAGAGGGTGCAGGCTCTTGAACTTGCGCTGGTTGGCCGGCGTTCGTTCGTGGGCCAGCGCGTCGGTGTACTGGCCCCGCGCGCGCTCGTAGAACCAGCGAGTCTCCTGCCCGCTGCCGTCCGCTGCAGGGGCCCAGAGCGATCGGGTGATCTTCTCGATGCCGACGTGGAAGGGGTGGTTCGAGCTGAAGTCGACGACCGTGACCTTGTTCTGGGTGTTCGAGTACTTCGAGATTTCAGGCACGATCTCCTGCAACCGGTCAGGAGAAACCCGGGTCAGCTTCATCTGAACGTGGACCCGACTGAGGTCCGCCTTGTCTCTCGTGTACGCGTAGTGGATGGACGCCGTCGTCTGGCCACCGTTGACGATCTGCAGGTCGTTGACGCGCCTGATCGCCTGTCCGCCGTCGGGGAGCTGGGTGAACTCCACGGTCGAGGCTGTGGCGGTGATCCCGTTGTTGTAGGCCAGGAACCGGTCAGGGTTGTGCAGCAGGGTGTCGCGGATGCCGCGGTTCACGCCGCCCTTGGTCTGCAGGAACGAGCGAACGTTGAGCTCGAGCAGACGCGTACCGTGCCTGCCGTAGAGGTCGGCGAGTTCCTGCCCCGGGATGATAGCCAGGAAGACCGAGTAGTTGCGGTCGGTCTCAGGGGTGGCCAGGCAGGGCAGCGGCGGATCGAAGTCAACCACGATCGGTTCACTGAGGGTGCCGGAGGACGACAGCCGATGAAGGCGGTTCAGGTCCCAGATCTCGTGAGTGACCTTCAGGCCGTCCAGGTCGCCGGGCGGGATGCTGGACACCGCACTGACAACGTCGGTGAGAAGGAAGAGACGGATGCGGGGGGCATCGGGTAGGGCCTTCGCGACCGCGACACACATGTCGTGGACGTCGGAGGACTCGTCGATGTCCCGCGCAAGACCGTCACGGCATTTGCGGACAAACGTTGCCAGGCGCTTGAACAAGGTCTCGACCTGGGCCCGCGGCAGGCGGTCCTCCTCAGGCCTGAGACTGAAGTGGGTGATGAAGAGATCGAGAGTCCCCAGGGACTCATTGGTGCCGTAGCCGTTGACCTCCAGCCCGTGGGCCTTGTGGTAAGCGGTGAAGGTGTTCTCGATCTCGCCGGCCTGCTCCAGTTCGTCGAGCACGCGACGGGTGAAGGTGTCGGGGGCTGTGGCGTTCTCCGCCTCGGCCGTCGCGAGCACGTCGGCGACGAGTTCCTTAGCGTAAGCCGACAGGCTGTTCTGGCTCATGCCTTCCCCTTCACGATGTTGGCCACCCATTCTGCGGAGACACCGTACTGGTCAAGTCCGGCAGTGCTTATCCGGTAGCGGCAGTCACCCACACCGGGGCGGAGGTCTACCTCCACGATTCGTGGGAAATCGCCGATGACCTGCCAGAAATCCGTCCGGCGGACGGTGTACCGAACGTCCTCGTACATGTGACGGTGCTCGGACAGGTAACCGATCCGAACAAGCAGGTCACTGAAATCAGCTCGAGCCGGGCCCTTTAGCATCACGTCTTTCAGCGAGCCGACAACCTCATTCAGCGACTCACCGGAACCGCCTCGCCGTTCGTCCACGGACAGGTGAGCCAGGATCAAGTGGTCCGTCCCAGTCTCGTCGAGCTGACGTTCGCTGGCGATCACGATACTTCCGGGGTTTCTGCCTACTCCGGTCTTGACTTCGATAGCGCTCCCCGGCAACTGAAAGTCCTGATTCGCTCCGGTAGGACCCCGCCAGGCAGAAATCGCTTCAGCGGGAGACAGGGCCGGAAGAAGGTGGTCACGGAGCACCACAAGTTCCCCGAAGAGACCCCGCCTGGCGTCCATGCCGAGGCCGGTGTCCCGAAGCGACTGAAGGAGGTGGCGCCAGTGTTCGAAGCGCTCAATCGCCGCGGTGAGCGCCTGCACCGGCCCCTCCGTTGCCTGAGCTGCCAGAGCGACATCGGCGATCAGCGGGTTGAACACCTCTCGCCGGTCGTCGGCGGTGAGCACCACCCGTAGCTCGGCATTTCCGTCGGGAGCCGTTGCGAACTGCAGCGCCAGACCTTGAGTGCTGGCGAGGGGGGAGTGTCGCTCCGCCACTTCCTCAGCCGCCGCAGCCGGCACACGGAAGACCAGTACGCGCCGCCCACTCGGCTGTTGAACCGCCAGGAAGATGTCATGCCCCGAGCGTGGGAACAGACGACGAGCGACGATGCCGTACGGGTGGTGCTCCGCTTCAAGCGGTGCCCAGTCCTCTTCGCCAATCCTCACTCGTCGGGGTCCTCGTCGTCGTAGTAGTCGATCTCCTGCTGCCTCCAGATGTCGTTGACCACATACTCGGTCTCGGTCGGATGCTCCGAGAAGGGGAAGCTGATGGCAAAGCCGACAACCGGAAGACGATCGTGGTTTGCTGTCTGCTGCGGATGCTCGATCGGGTAGATGATGAGTAGTGGCTCCTGCGCCGGGCGGAATTTCCGGAGTGACTGCCCGGTTGGGACGTCAGGCTCCTTGTACTCCCTGTTCTTGCGCTCGGCCCACGCCCGACGTGCTGCCCTCGTGGCCTGCAAAGCCAGCTCTCTCACCTCGTCTGCGAGATCGCTGCTCTCATCGGCAGGGTTGAGTACCCGCTTGATGATGAAGCGGTCGCCTTCGATCGGGCGCTCCTTGCCCTCAACCGTCGGCGGTCGCCGCTTCACCAACCCGATCTTGTGATTGCCGATCTCCACCTGCCGACCTGGAGCACCCACCAGGCGCACCGTCCACCGGGACAGTTCCCCGAAGACGGCGCAACGGCGGATGTACTCCGCGATGAAGGCGGGTCGCACGCGGTATGAGCCGCGGTCTGAGACATAACGGTCGAGAAAGCCGTCGATGATCTCTGCGGGGGTGATGTTCCGCCACACAAGGCTCTTGCCGTCGGTGTGTGGTGCGGTTGGGTCTCCCAACAGCCTGACGAAGCGCTCCAAGTTGTCGAAGTTGCGTCGCAGTACCTCTGGCCGGAGGTTGAAGATCGTAGTTTCCGGAAGCTCACCGGAGTAGCTCAGCCGTACCTTGACGCCACGGCGCATCTTGTTGGCGGCCGTGACCGCGAGTCCGGCGGAGGATGCGCGAACCCTGAGACCGAAGTTCTTTGGCGTCTCGCCGAGTGCCGCCATTTCCTCGAAATCCCGTCGCAGCTCGTTGTCCGCTGCGGTGATTTCGGCATAAGCCTTGCGAAGATCAGGCGTCGTGTACAACCGGCAGAGGTCCTCGTAACCAGGTCGGTAGCCGAACCAGCGCCCCATCTGCAGCAGAGTGTCGTAGGTGTTCGACGCGCGCAGGTAGTAGCTGACGCTCAGCCCCTCCAAGGTCAGGCCGCGGGACAGCTTGTTGCCGCCCACAGCGACGACTGAGACCCCGGTCCGCCTGTGCTCGTAGTACTCGAGGGCGTCTCGCGAGCTGCCGTTGATCGCGCGTACTTCGATCTTGAGTAGGGCAGGGCGCAGCTCCTCTCGGACATCCTGCCAGGAGGGTGGGTCGGCTTCCTCGGACGGGAATTTCGCACTGGTCGGTGCGAAGTCGCGGTCCCACAGCTCACGGAGCTGGGTGAGAACTTCGCCGGCTTCGCGACCCATGCTGTCTCGGAGCCGGTCCCGCATCAGGCCGAGGTACTCCTCGATCTGGTCGCGTATCAGGTTCTGCACGTTCATGAACCTGGTGACGTGGACAAGCATGGAGTTGTGCTGGCGGCCCTGCCCCCGTGCTCGCCGCGTCGCGCAGGTCAATACGAAGGCGTCCAGTGCCTCGCGCAGGGACTTGGGAAGGTCCTCTGGCGGCGCCCAATCCTTCTTGTGGCGCCGCGGCATCCAGTCTTCGTGATCTTTGATGGCACGGAAGATCGGTAAGGCCCCCACGTCATCCTCGTCCGGGTCCTCGGCGCGTAGGCCGAACACGCGCTCTGGCCCGAGGTAGTTGGATGGCGCAGGCAGACTCTCGATGAAGCTGTCGGGGAACAGATCGAGCCCGAACGTCTCGTGGTCGGCGTCAGGCCTGATGTAGATGTTGGCAAATGGAGTGGCGGTGTAGCCGACGTAGGCGGCCTTATCGAAGCTGTTCAGCAGGTGCCGGATGGACGCGTTGATCCGTGTTGGATCGGCGTCGTCATCCTTCGTCGTGTCGATCGAGGCGTTGTCAGCCTCATCGTCGATCACCAGCAGGGGGATGTCCCGCACGATCTTGGTCACGCCGTCAGCGGTTGGTTCACCCTCAACCTCGACCACCCATTTCCGTACGTATTCGAGGATGCTCTGGTGCTTTTTGATCACCAAGACGACGGGATAATCGCCGATTGGAAGGTTCAGGTTGCTCGCCACGTGCCGCCGGAAGTCGCCTCCCTCGGCACTGTTGGTCAATGAGGCGATTCTGAGGCGCTTCACTCCGGGCATCACGCCAACGCCGATGCGTGCGGTGCTCTTGTTCTCGTCGTAGCGTTGCTGGTACTGGGTGTCGAAGCCGAGGAGGCCTTCGTCGACCCGAAGTTGGGTCTGACTGCGCAGGCTGTTGTGGATCCCGGCAAGGATCACGATGAGCTTGTAGCCGGCGTCGGCCGCCTTGCAGGCCAAGCCGATGTAGTTGCCTGTCTTGCCCGACTGGACCTGACCGACTACCAGTCCGTTACGACGCCAGGAGCCCGGGCGCTGCGGGTCCTCAAGCTGTCGCAGGATTCTGTCTGTGCTCTGGTTCAGCCGTCGTACGACCCGTGGCGGCATCAGCCGGACGTCCTCAAGGTACCGGCGGTACCGGTCCCAGAAGTCCCAGCTGCGGTCCAGCTGCGCCTCGGCCAGCCATTCGATGTGGTTCCGGTCGTCCTTCAATCCCACCGAGTCGTCCTGCCAGACCGCCACCCGAGCCTGGATCTCCTTGAGCAGCAGCTCCCGGTCCAGTGCCTGGCCTCGGGCCTGCTGCATGGCGCAGACCATGTTCACGGCGTCGTTCAGCTCGGTCGGATTCGCCTGTCGATCCTGCGGCAGGAATGCGAGCACGAGCCGGATGGCCTGCTGCATCGCGTCATCTTCATCGTGTGTCAGCGCCGTCATCCGGCCCTCCCCGTTGGTCTGATGCGGTGGTTGGCGGTGGAGCCGTCAACGCTGCTGCCAGAAGCCGTCGAACTGGTCGAAGGGCGGCATCAGTGCGAGCCGTTCCTTGGCTTCCCTGGGAGTCCGTCCCTGAGCGACGAAAGCGGCATAGATGCGGTTCGCCACATCCCCTACCTCTTTGGGAGCCGCCCCGAGGAACGGCTCGGGATCGTCGGTGACGTCGCCGTCGTGCATGATCCGCAGCGCCGCGACCGGCACGGTCTCCTCCAGCAGCCTGATGAGGGCTTTCGCGTCAACTGCAGCATCAGGGCCGCCCTGCAGCACCTCCCGCACGAGCGGGTGGTCCCGGTTGATGCGGCAGCGGATGGTGCCGTCGCGCTTGTCGACGCGCCAGGCGTAGACGAACTCGGCGCCGTGCTCGCGTGCGGCGATCCGCCCACGGTGACTCAGCACCTCCGCGGCTCGGCTCCGGGTCGCAGTACCGATGCGTTGCAGGTGGCGACGCGCACCCACCGGCGGTACCGCCGTTGACTTCCGGACGTCGATTGCCCAGTCGGCGTCCGCCTCGGCCGGCACGTCGACGATGATGCGCGCAAGGTTGTACCGCTCGTCCCGTCGGAAGCCGCGGATGCCGAGCCAGTCGCCGGCCAGGATGAGCCGGTCCCGCCGATACACGTAGAAGCCCTGCTGGTCCAGCCAGCCTCCCGGGCCGGCTGCCTGTTGCTGCTGCTCGGGGCTGAGCTTCTTGGGGTGAGGCAGGATGAACGGCTCGATGCGGACTGTATGGTTGCCGACAGGCAGCTCTTCCCCCGGTAGTCGCTGGA
This sequence comes from Micromonospora coxensis, assembly GCF_900090295.1. Taxonomy (NCBI): domain Bacteria; kingdom Bacillati; phylum Actinomycetota; class Actinomycetes; order Micromonosporales; family Micromonosporaceae; genus Micromonospora; species Micromonospora coxensis. Next base: position 4,659,112 of record NZ_LT607753.1, read on the forward strand.
CCGACGGGTGTCCGCTTAGGAAGGGGTCCCAGGCCTTGACCGGTGTGCCGTTGACGGTCATCGCGAGCCGGTTCCTGCCCACGAGGAACCTCCCGAACACCATGCCAAGGTGCTCCTCGGCCCGGGTCGCCTCCGCGTAGAACTGTTTTTGCGCCCGTGCGTCTTCAGTGGTCAGGCCGTCCACGGCGAATCGGTGCAGATCTCGCCAGATGACCGTCGTTCCAGCTCCGCCTTCGGGCCGGAGTTGCTTGAGAAGCGTCGCGGTCTCCTCATCGGTCCCGTGCAACAGCCGCCACTCGCTCGTGTCTGCGACGACGGAGAGGTCCCAGGTCCGGACTGCTTCTTCCGGGCTGGCTGCGGTGCTCGTGCCCACAGTGAGGCGGGCCGCCTGCGAGAACGAAGCGCTCTTCAACCCCATGCCGAAGCGCCCAAGATCCTCGGCGGCGCGAGCCTGGTAGGAGCCCCTCGCCGCCACGGTCATTGCAGTGACGAGTTCGTCAGTTGTCATCCCTCTGCCGTCGTCCACCACCGCCACCCATGAGGCGGCGCCGGCCCACGTGAAGTAGACGTCGATCCGACGGGCGCCGGCGGAGACACTGTTGTCCACGAGATCCGCCACAGCAGCCTCGACGCTGTAGCCGAACGACCGTAGTGACGTGATGGTGCCCGCCGGGTCGGGGTTCGCGATGTCGTAGCTCAAGGCATCGGCTCCAGTCGGTGCAGGAACCTCTTCGGTGCCGCACGGTCGCGTTCGTTGCTTCCCTACTCGGCGGGCGTATCGAAGTCTCGGCGGAACCCGAGCCCCGGAGCGGGCTTGATGAGTATAGGTACGTGACGGTGCTTACAGTCAGCCCTCCAAGATCGCTCTTCGCGGGATTTGAGCAGATTGTTCGATTTTGGGAGCGAACTTCAAGCCGTACGGGCAGTAGTTGCCTCAGGACAACGGTGACCTCGGATCCATACCAGTAGCTGCATGGCGGTGTGTCGCCGCCAGCGGTCGATGACACGGGTGGCGTGCCGGTAACCTGCCTTGTCGTGACCACTGAAGACCACCCCCCCGCCCCAGCCCGACGCCGTGGGTACGGAGTCAAGTTGGTCCGTGGTCCTTTCGTCCGGCTCGCACCGCACCCCAAGGCCTGCTCGGAACCCGAGGAGCTCATCTCCCTCGCGTCTGAGCTACGAGCCGAGGGTGTGCGTCTTGCCGCTGACCTGTTCAGCGGCGCCGGCGGTTTGAGTCTTGGTCTTGACGCCGCAGGCTACAAGGTCGTACTCGCGGTCGACCATGACGACGAGGCCGTCGAGACTCACCGCCACCATCACCCGGGACTGAGCGTCAACTGGGACTTGGGCGACCCGGACCGGGTTCGGCAGGTTGGCGAACTCCTGAAGGCCGCCGGAGTTGAGCTGCTGGCGGGCGGCCCGCCTTGCCAGCCGTTCTCGAAGGCGGGGCGCTCGAAGATTCGACACCGGGTCCGGCATGGCCTCCGTGATCCGTATGACGAGCGCCGGGACTTGTGGCGGTCATTCCTGGAGATCGCACGGACCGCGCGTCCACAGGCCGTTGTCATGGAGAACGTGCCAGACATGGCGCTCGACAAGGAGATGTTCATCCTCCGAACGATGGTCCACGAGCTTGAATCGATCGGCTATTCGGTCGAAGAGCGGTCGGTAGAGACGTTCCGCTACGGAGTGCCGCAGTTCCGCCAACGACTCATACTTGTTGCGCTGCGGGACGGCGTCCAGTTCATCTGGCCGCGGGAACAGCCCGAGCGGGTCACGGTCTGGAACGCGATCGGCGATCTTCCCCCTGTCGAGGGGGGCTGGCGACCGGAGGGTGGTGCGGAGGGCTGGAGCGACTACGAGGGGCCGGTCAGCGAATTCCAGCGCCGAATGCGCCAGGCCGTGTCCGCCTCCGACAAGCACAAGGTCTTCGACCACATCACGAGGCCGGTCCGGGAGGACGACGCGCGCGCCTTCGAGGCCATGGATCACAGCACGCGGTACAGCGACCTACCGGACGAGATGAAGCGGTACCGGGACGACATCTTCGACGACAAGTACAAGCGGCTCGACGAGAACAACCTTTCCCGGACCATCACCGCGCACATCGCCAAGGACGGTTACTGGTACATCCATCCTCGTCAGAACCGGACCCTGACGGTTCGGGAGGCGGCCCGCCTCCAGACCTTCCCGGACTGGTTCCGCTTCGCCGGTCCGCCGTCGGCCGCATTCCGTCAGATCGGTAATGCCGTGCCGCCGTTGCTCGGCGAGCATCTCGCCGGCGCCGTGCAGGCATCACTCGACAACCCGCATCCGGTATCGGCTACGACCCAGGATGTCGCGGCGATTCTCGCCAGCTGGTTCGACAGTGCCGTCGTCCGGGGGCTTCCCTGGCTGCGGGCCGAGACACGATGGCAGGTTATACAGGCAGAAATGCTGCTGGACCGTGCCCCGGCGGAGGTCGTGCGTTTCATCTGGCCGCTACTTGCGCGCTGGCGGCAGCCTCAGGACACGGTCCTGTCGGAGAGCGAGCTTGTCGAGATCAGCAAGTGGGCGTCGCGGCCCCAGCGCGCCGGGACGATTCTCGAACTGGCGGGACGGCTCGCGGACAACCCTGAACTGCTCAATGATGACGATCAGCTACGCCAGGTGGCTGGGCTGACGGAGTCGGTGGCTGACTTGGCGGTCCTGGTCGTGCCCGCTTATGGGGACGAGGACTCCGAGGAACCCGTCCTGGTGACCAAGGGCGTGTTGCGAGTGGCGGCACGTTTCAGTGGGGATCCCGTGAATCGCCGCAACCGGCTCACTGACGGGCGGCTCGAGATAGCGCGGATGATTGGCGCGGACAGCGACGCCCGCCGTGCTCACCTCGGACTGGTCGAGCTGGCGAACACCCTGTGCCGGCCGGTGGAGCCCGAGTGCAACGCGTGCCCACTGCAGAAGCTGTGCCTTGAGTCTCGTGCTGACCCATTGCGGCTCTTCTGAGTAGGGTTTCACCGACTCAGCTGTCCAGGCCCAGCGACCTTGCGACCTCGGGCGCTTCTTTGCGCAGGGAAGCGGCGATCCGCTGCCAAGCAGCCCACTCGCCTGCCTGCATCGCTGCGGCTCGAAGGGCTAGCCCGGCGGTGGTCGCTGCCTGCGCGGCGACACGAACGTCGGGAGTGGCATTGAGGTCCGTGGGGACCGACTTCTGCTTGGGCCGTGCGCTCCGACGGTAGGCGTCGTTGGCGTAGATGCAGAGTTCATTGACCGGAGCCTCGAGCATCTGACGTAGCTGCGCGGGTAGCGAAACCCTCATCTTGGCCACGTTGATGTTGAAGGCAGAGTCGAGGTCGGTGCTGAAGTCGAGAGCGGCACGCGCCATCTTCGTATGCTCGTCAATGCCCCGGATGCCACTCCAGCCGCCCCACTGCACCAGTCGGTCTGCACGGTAAACGTAGATGCCCTGCTGCCGGTTCCAGTTCAGCGGGCCGGAGAGCCGCTCGAACTCGCCAGGAGTGGAGAATCGGTCGCGCGAGGGAAGGACGAAGCGTCGAAGATCCACGTGACCTGTAACGTCACCGATCGTGACCTCAAAGCGCTGGGACGGCAGCTCAGACACGCCAGGCTCTTCGGGTGCAAATGGGTTCCAGGCCCTGACCTTCTGACCGTTGACCGTGATGACCAGTGGGGCTTTGCCGTCGATGCCCTCAAGGAAGCGGTGGAACACGACTCCCAAGTGCTCAGCAGTCTTCGCGGCCAGGTTCTCGAACCGGCGCCGAGCCCAACCGCCCTCAGGCTGCTTCTCGGGCAGTACCCGGTCAAGGTGACGCCAGAGGACCACTGTCCCGGTACCCTCGGCCAGCCACTGCTTGGCTCTGGCGACGTCTGGATCATTTCCCGGGTCTACCACGACCCATTGGTCCAATTCCTCCACCACGTCAAGGTCGAGGACCCGGGCCGACGTCCGCACCACCTCGGGATTGCTCCGGGAAACCACCGCCACCGATCGGCACTGGGACAGTGAGGCGGTCTTGAGACCCAACCCGTAGCGGCCCAGCTCACCCAGCCTGTAGGTGCGACGCGTGCCGAGTCGCAGGCCCTCCAGCAAAGCGCCCGGCGACATGCCGCAGCCATCATCTGCTATGTAGACCCGCGACCTTGATCCCGCAAACTCGATCATCACCTCCACCCGCGTCGCTCCGGCAGCCACGCTGTTGTCGACGATGTCCGCCACAGCCGTAGGGAAGTCGTAGCCGATGTCACGAAGCGAGCTGGTCAGGCGGGCAGCCGACGGCGCAACATCGAACCAGGCCTTGCCGGGCACGGCTACCTCCATGAAGTCATGCGAGCGAGGACCAGGATGTCACAGACCACGTCACGACCTTCCACCGGATGCCTGCTCGCTGAGCAGGTGCCGCCACAGCCGCGCGATCTCGTCCGTGGCTCTCACTGGATCCTCATGCTCCCAGAAGTGCCGAACGTGCCAGCCCAGGGCCGACAGCGCCGCGTCCTTCTCCCGGTCCCGCTCAACGTTGCGGAGGAGCTTCGCCTCCCACCAGTCGCGGTTGTTCCTGGGCAGCACACCATGTACCGGACATCGATGCCAGAAGCAGCCGTCAACGAAGACGGCAAGCCGGGCTCTGGTGAAGACGATGTCTGGCTTTCCGGGCAATCCTGGGTGATTTACTCGAAAGCGAAGACCGCGGCGGTGTAGCTCCCTACGGATGAGCAGCTCAGGCTTAGTGGAGGCCCGACGCATGCGCTTCATCTGAGCCGAGACTGCTTGGCTGAGTGGAGCAGGGCGACGGCCGGTAGCGACACGGGGAGAGCGGCTCATCGCCACGGCCTCGCCTCCCTTATCGTTCTGAGCTGTCCGTCCACGTTGCTGATCTCCCCGCCCGGTTCGAGCTTCCGCAGCTTCCTCCGCCGCCCGGCAAGTATTCCGGCTGGGCAGGACGCGAGGGTATCGGCCAGATGACAAGGAAGGTCAGGGCCCCTCGCTCGGTCTTGGTGAGGTGCCCCTTCCAATCCCCCCGGCTCCGGCGCACCAAACTGCGGGTCAGTCGATCACGGCTTAGTCGCTGCGGTCGGCTGCTGTCGACAAGAGTCTCTAAGCTCTCGGCCATGTCGCTCCCGCAGAAGCCCCTTGCTGGCTTCAGCCCGTCCACGTACGAGAGCAAGCTCCGGCAGCTGCTCCAAGACGTCATGAACCTGGCCAGCGGATATTCGCACAAGGGTTCGCCTGCGATGCGTTCCCGCGACGCGGCCCTTCATGATATTGCTGAGGTTCTCAGGGACCTAGTCGGCTCGGCTGCAGCGTCTCTTGGCCTCGATCACCTGAGTTTGGATGTACAGCACGGGGGACGGAGGGGGAGTTATGGCCCTGTTCCCTGGGTGAGGATGTTCTCCAAGCTCTATGCGCCGAGCGCGCAGGAGGGGTATTACCTGGCATATCTCTTTGCGGCTGACGGATCCCGAGTGTACCTGTCCCTGATGCAGGGCACGAGTGAACTCCGTGCAGGAAAGCGTCGACCAGTGCAGAATCGCAGGTTGATCCATTCTCGATCGGCAGAGGCGCGGAGCCTTTTGCGGGGCGTCGCAGGGGCCTCCTTCGACGCTATGGACGCGAGCATCGTTGACCTTGGACTGGGTGGGATTCCGCCCGTAGGCTCAGAAAGCCGTGACCGAATCCGCAATTATGAGGCGGGAACCATTGCCGCTCGCTGCTATGACCGTCTACAAATGCCGACAGGCGACGTTCTTCTCCGACACGTCATCGAGATGCTGACTCTTCTCGCGTACCTTTACCGTGAGCCAGTCATGCAAGGTGTGGTCGGGTCGGTGGGTCCCGCCGAGGCTGAGTTGAAAGCGGTGATTGAAGAGTCTGGTCGTAGCGTTGCCGAACTACGGCAAGGTCGCCTGATGGATCCCATTGTCCGGAAGCTGGTCGAGGTGCATGCTGAGGGGATGGCCAAGGCGGAACTTGTCGCTGACGGTTGGCATGTTCAGGAGGTAGGTCAGTACAAGCGTGGCTACGATCTCGACTGCTGGCGCGATAACGGGCGCGAGTTGCATGTGGAGGTGAAGGGCACCCGATCGTGTGGACGGGAAATAGTACTAACGCCCAATGAGGTCTTTCACAGTCAATCTGCGACGGGCTGTTTTGCCGAACATGCCCTGTATGTCGCGTCGGATATTCGAATTGTTCATGACGTCGGCGTCAGGGCCGTCGGGGGCAGAGGGCGCTGGTTCTGGCCTTGGAGGATCAGCCAAGACGATCTGATCCCCACCGAATACGCTTACCGCCTTCCGGTGAAAACTGGTGATCATGCCCCTTTGTCATCCCCGTCGCCCTCCAGTGATCTGCGGCGCGAGGATGGACGGACTGGGGGTCTTGACTCGCGGTTCTTGGACTAACGACCGTAGCTGCCGTGTAAATTCAGTGCGGCGAGCGCTCGGGTGGCGTAATCGGATGGTCGAGGCAGTCTCGAAAGATTTGGACCGTGGCGAACGGCGTCCATGCTGCGCTGGTTTCGCATCTTCTGATTGATTGCATCCGGTTGGCGAATTCTGCCCGGATCTTGTCGGAGCTGTCGAGGATCGGTGCGGCAGCTGCGATCATTTTGAGTTCTCTGGCTTCACGAAGTGTTGGCCAATACCAGTCGGTCGCGACGTCATACCCATAAGCGGCTGCCATGCTGGCATGTGCTTCGGCTCGGCCGAAGCGCACGCCACCAACCGCCACTGCCGTAAGATCAATCTGCCACGGTCCCTTGCAGGTGGCATCGAAGTCGCACAGCACCACTCGCCCACGTCGATCCCGAAGCAGGTTGCCCACGTGCGCGTCGCCGTGGATGAGCTGCGAGTCATCCTGCCGGCGAAGAGCTGCCACCGGTTCGTCCAAGCGCTCACACCAGCTGAGCAGGAACTCACGATCGTCGTCGCTCAGCCCGTCCGCCTCACTGATGCGACTCCGCGCATCACCAACCGGGTCCCATGCCGGAAGCGGGAACGGAGGAGGTCCGAGGGCGTGAAACTCCCGCAGGACCACTCCGAGGTCCTCGACGGCCGGCGCCGGCGAATTCGGCGGCAGGTACTGCCAGACCGAGGCGATCAGGTCACCTGCCTGCACCGGTTGAGCAATGCCCTCCGCGAGGCGGATGGTCGGCGCGTCGACCTGCTCGAACCACCGCCCGAGCTCGACCACCTTCCGTACCCGGTCCCGCAGCCGATGCGTCCGCGCTATCCGAATCACGATCCCCTCGGACGGCAGCGCGAACACCGCGTTGTTGGTGAGCTGGAGCAGACGTGCATCGTCGGCCCGAACCCCCAGTTGGTCGGCGACCTGGCGCATGGCTGCCGTCATGGCCTCTTCGCCGAATCGTCCAGCCCTGCTCATGCCGGTACAGCCTGGAACGCCGCGAGCTCGCGTGCGAAGGCGACAACCTCCGGATCGTTGCGGCAGGTGGTCATGTCCCGTCTGAGGTTCCGCACCCGGTCCACCGTTCGCTGCGAGGTCAGCGTTCCCGCCCGGCCGATAGCGCGCCGGCCCACGGCCACCGCCTGCTGCGGATCGTCAGCCAGGAACATCGCGCTGCAAAGGCCCACTTCGTTTAGCACGGTGCTGCGGACGTTCTGCTGCCCGAACGCTGCCACCGCCTCCTGTACCCACCGCACCGCATCCGGTGCGTGTCTGCGGTCCGCGCGGGCCAGGTCCCGGTACACCCGGCCGTACTGCGCCAGCAGTTCGCCCCGGTCGTAGAAGCGCATCCACTCCGGCTCCCGGTCGACGGTGATCCGGTCGAAGGCGTCTGTCGACCTCCCGAGCGCTGCCAGTGCTTCCCTGCGCTGGCCGACAGCGGCCAGGGCAGCCGCCTCCGCCCCATGGAGCATCGCCGAGACGGCCGGTGCCGCGGCGGAGCCGAGTTGGATGCGGGCGAGTTGCAGGGTGGCAAGCGCATCCCGATTGTGGCGTTGGTGCTGCAGTTGCCGGGCCTGGCAGTAGCGCACCCTTGCGGCGAGCAGCACGTCGTCGGCGGCCAAGGCGGCTCGCTCGGCAGCGGCGAAGTGCCGCTGCGCGTGATCGTGCAGTCCGGCGTCGAGAGCCGTCCAACCTGCAAGTTGGCGGGCCGCCGCGACCGAACCGACCAGCCTCGGCGTCAACGACTCAGGGTGTGACCAGTCGAGCAGCGCGTACACCGACTGAGCGAATCGATCGACTTCCCGGTAGAGCAGCCCACCGCCACACTCGTAGTCCACCGACCGGTACAGCTCCAGTACGGCGTTGAGTCGTGCGATGTCCGCCGGGCCGAGCCGGCGGGGCCGGGGGAGCGCCACGGCTCCGAGCAGACCGGCGCCGGCGGCCACGGCAGCTATGCCGGCCAGCAGAGCGCGACGGCTTTCATCAGTTGCCATTAACGGATCCAGATCCGGAGGAGTGCTGTCGGTGGACTGCGGCGAGGCGGCCGACGGTGCCCCGGGAAGCGCGAACCACAGCTGCGAGGCCGGTATCCCGAGGACCTTCGCCCAGTGCGCCAACCGGTCCAGGTGCACCACCGGTGGCCCGTTCTCCACCCGGCTCAACTGCGCCTGCGTGATCCCCAACCACCCCGCCACCACGGTCTGCGGCAACACCGATCGCCCGTGGTACGGATGGCACCGGTACGCCCGGATGACCCGCCCCAGGTGCCGTGACGCCAACGCCTGTCGTACTGGCTCGTGCTCCCAGAACGACGCCGGCACCACCGGCGGCGCGCTCATCCGGTCGCGCTCGGCTGCCTGGCAGGGCGCGCAGCGGCCGCTGTCGTTGTCGCGGGCCAGGCGTCCGCCGCACCGGGGGCAGTTCGCGTGTGTCACCGGCAACCTCGCCATCGGCAGGTGACTCCCGTCCGTGTCGCCTCGTCGAGCCTATCCATTCAACCCGCTGAGCGGGGGAGCGGTATACGCAGCGCACATATCGATGATGCTCGCGCTGTCATGTGACCGCGTGTCGTGAACGAGCAGCCTGAGGGCACCGCCGACGGAAGGAGCGTCATGCTGCTGACGAGCACCACACGCACCGGCAGGGAGCTGATCTCGGAGCAGCTCTTCGACCAACTGACCGCCCGCATCGCCCGGGACCATCCTGACCTGGACTCGGACCTGCCGCCCCGGATCCTGGACCAGGCGCTCGCCTTCCTCGGCGCCTGCGCTCTGACGATCGAACCGATCGGCCCGTCCGAGCTGGTCGACATCGGCTGGCACACCTTCATCCTCCACACCCGCGACTACGCCGACTTCTGCCACCGGATCGCCGGCCGGTTCATCCACCACCAGCCCGAGCCCACTTCCGACGACCCGCAGCCGTCGTCACCGGAGCCGATCGGTGCCCCGATCGCCCGTACCGTCTCCGCGATCACTGCCGCCGGCTTCGCGCTCGACCAGGTGCTGTGGGGCGGCACGGCGGCCGAGTGCGGCACGAAGTGCTCCCAGTGCCACGCCGGCTGCACCGACAGCCCGACCCGGTAAGACCGGCTGAGCAGCGGTCCCGGGCATACACTGCCCGGGACCGCTCGCTGTCGGGAGGGCCCGCGATGCCGCGTCGTCACTGGGAGCAGATCCCCGACGAGGTACGCCGCGAGGTCGCTCGCCACAGCGGCCCGATCCGCTCTGCGGTGACTGTCGCCTCCGGTGCCTCCTGCGACCTGGCCGTCGTCCTCGACACCGCCACCGGTCCGGTCTTCTGCAAGGGCGGCGAGGCGGACGGTCCGACCGGCTGGCTCTACCGCAACGAGGCCCGGATCAACCCGTGGCTGCCCGACGTGGCACCGCGCCTGCGCTGGACGGTTGAGAGCTCCGGCTGGCTGCTGCTCGGCTTCGACCACGTCGCGGGTCGCCACCCCGACCTGGCCCCCGGCTCGCCGGACCTCGTCCCGCTCGCCGCGCTGCTCACCGGGCTGACCGGCACGCTGACGCCCTGCCCGCCGGTGCCGGTCCAACGCTTCACCGCACGGTGGCACGGGTTGATCGCCCCCGAACTGGTCGACGGTGACAGCCTCCTGCACACCGACATGACCCCACGGAACTTCCTGCTCGGCGACCGCCTCCACCTCGTCGACTGGTCCAGCCCCGCTGTGGGCGCCGCCTGGATCGACGCCGCGTTCGTCGTGGTGCGACTCGTCCGTGCCGGCCATGAGCCAACGGATGCCGAGTCGTGGGCCAGGCGGATCCCCGCCTACGCCGAAGCCCACGAGCGTGCGGTGACCGCCTTCGTCGACGCCTTCGTCCGCCTCCGGGAACGCAAGCAGCGCACCGTGCCGGCCCCTCACCATGGCCCGATCCTCGATGCGGCCCGCCGCTGGGCGGCCTATCGGGCGCGTCACCGCGCGCATACGCGGCGCGCATGACGGTCACGATCATCGCGGCATAACGGCACTCCTCCCCGCCGGCCAGGGTCGACGCATGGCCCGGGGCGGGTGCTGGGCGCCGGAGGTGCGTCGACCCGAACGACGCGCCTCCGTCCCCGCCCGCCCCGGCGCCCCTTGACCAGCCCCAGCCACCGAGGGACGACCATGAGCGCCACCACGACCGACCTCACCGATCACCACGAGAAGACCAGGCACGCCGGCCGCACCGAGCAGAGCCGATGGGCGTGACACCAGACGAGATCACCAGCACCTGGCTGCGGCTGGTGGTCGCGGACGCGGAGCTGTCGCCGTACCTCATCGGGGTTGATCTGGAACGGCTGGCCACCCACCTGACTGCGGCGCTCGACAACGGCGGCGCGGTGGATGCCTGGCGCGGCCTGGGCCTGTCCGAGGCGCAGCACCGGCGCGTCGTTGACTACCTGACCGGCGTGCTATGGGCGCTCGATCTACCGGAAGACCGCATCGCCCAGGTCACGAAGGCGGTCAGCGGATGACCGCCGCCGACCTCCTACGCGACGCGCTGCGCCCCCGGCTCGCCGAGCACGACGCGCAGCTCCTCCTCGCCGCCCTGCGCCGACACACGGAAGGCGGCGACGACAAGGCGGGCCGGCGCGCACTGCTGACGGTCCTCGGCCAGACCGTCAGCCACTTCGACCTGCTGCCACACGCCGACCGGATCGCCCGACTCACCGGTTGCGCGGTCCCTGCCGCACCCGGCAGCGGCGATGACAAGCCCTGGCGGCCCGCCGAGGTGATCGCCCACGACCGCCCCTGCGCCGGCATCGCCATCCTGACCGTCCGCCCCTGGCACCGCCTGCACTGGCGACCCGGCCAGGCCGTCCCGGTCAACACCCCACGGCACCCCGGCCACTGGCGCTGGTACTCCCCGGCCAACACTCCACGCCCCGACGGCACGATCGAGCTGCACGTCCGTGCCGTCGGCGCCGTCTCCGGCAGCCTCGTGCACGAGGTACGCCCCGGCGAACTGCTGTACCTCGGCCCACCCCGCGACACCAACCTGCACCTGCGCGACGGTGACCTGCTGCTGGTCGCCGGCGGCACCGGCCTGGCCCCGCTACGCGCCCTCGTCGAGCAGACTGCCGCAGCAGCCGAGCATCGGCAGGCCGCCGCCGCACCCGGGCAGCGGCACGCCACCGGACCCGAGCAGCAGCAGGACGCCACCGCAGCCGAGCACCAACACGCCACCACCGCCCCCGGGCAACGGCAGGTCACCCTCATCGTCGGTGCCCGCACCTTCGCCGAGCTGTACGACGCGGTCACCCTCGACCGGCTTCAGTGCGCCCACGACTGGTTGACCCTGGTCCCGGCCCTCTCACGACCCGAGCGCGGAGCCGGCCGAGCGGGGTGACGCCCTCACCCTGGCCCTGCACCACTACCGGCCGCACCAGCGGGTGTACGTGTGCGGCCCACCCGCGATGGTGGCCCACGCCCGCCGCTGGCTGCCGATCGCCGGTGTCCCCGCCGACCGCGTACACCTGCCGGTGGTGCCCTGATGGCCGTCTACCGCAGCCGCAACGCCCTGGCCGGCCCGCTCACCCCGGACGGGCTCACCGCCGTCACCCTGCCGCGCACCCCGCTCGGCCGGCGCGGCTACCGGCCCGCCGACGTCGACGCCCTGCTCCACCGCCTCGCCCACGAGCTGCGCGAACGCACCCGTGAGCGGGACCGGGCGTACGCCGAGAACCAGCGCATCAAGGACGCCCTGCGCACCTGGCAGTCCCGCGGTGCCGAACAGCGGCAGAAGCAGATGTCATCCGCCGACGGCGGGAGCCTCGGCTGCGGAAGGTGATCGCGTGAGCCAGCCGCACTGCGCTCATTCGACGGCCTCGGTCAGGCGGGCGACGAGCCCGCGCACGTGTGCGATCAGCTCGGCCGGCTCGTGGATCCGGAACCGGAAGCCGAGCAGCGCGACGTACAGGGCCAGCTCGTCCAGCGAGTTCGACCCGGTGTGCAGCACGCAGCTGTCCTCGTCGACGGCTTCCACCATGCCGATGGTGGGTGGGATCCGGTCGGCGACGGCCTCAGCCGGGGCGTACACGGTGATGCGCGCCCGGTGGCGGTAGGGCGCGGAGGACACGCCGTGGGTGAGGTAGCCGGCGAGGTCGACGTCGGGTGGTGTGCGCGGGACGAAGCGGGGGCCGCCGGGAATCCGGGGGCGGATCCGGTCGGCCCGGTAGGTGCGCCAGTCACGGCGGTCGGTGTCCCAACCGACGAGGTACCAGCGCCGCCCGGTGTGGACGAGCCGGTGCGGCTCGGTCTCGCGCAGCGAGGTGCTGCCGTCGTGGCGCTGGTAGTCGAAGCGGAGCCGCTGGTGGTCGCGGCACGCGGCGGCGATCGCGGTGAGCACGTCCGGGTCGACCGTCGGGCCGCCGTCGGGCACCGTCACGGTGACCGAGCGGAGCAGGTCGACCCGGTGCCGGACGCGCGACGGGAGGACCTGGTCGAGCTTGGCCAGCGCCCGCAGGGAGCTGTCCTCGATGCCGGTGACCGCGCCCCGTACGGCGGTGCGCAGGCCCACCGCCACGGCGACGGCCTCGTCGTCGTCGAGCAGCAGCGGCGGCAGCTTCGATCCGGCGCCGAGCCGGTAGCCGGCCGCGCCCGGGGTGGCGTGCACCGGGTAGCCGAGGTCGCGCAGTTTCTGGATGTCACGGCGCACGGTGCGGGCGTCCACTCCGAGGCGTGCGGCCAGGTCGGCGCCGCTCCAGTCGCGGGGCGTCTGGAGGAGCGAGAGCAGGCGGAGCAGCCGCGCCGAGGTTTCCCACATGGCCGCAAGTCTGTCAGGAAGCTAGGGCGGAAGCTGTCCTAGCTGGTTCCTAGCGTGGTGGTCATGACCGAAGAGATCACCCCGTTCCGCATCGACATCGCCCAGGACCGCCTCGACGACCTGCGGGACCGGCTGGCGCGGACCCGCTGGCCGGCACCCCTGCCTGGCGACGGCTGGGACACCGGCGTGCCGACCGGCTGGCTTCGGGAGCTGACCGAGCACTGGCGTACGGGCTACGACTGGCGGGCCGCCGAGGCGCAACTCAACGCGTACCCGCAGTTCACCACGACCATCGACGGGCAGCGGATCCACTTCCTGCACGTCCGCTCGCCCGAGCCGGACGCCTTCCCGCTGGTGCTCACCCACGGCTGGCCCGGCTCGGTGGTCGAGTTCCTCGACCTGATCGGGCCGCTGACCGACCCTGTCGCCCACGGCGGCGACCGGTCCGACGCGTTCCACCTGGTGATCCCGTCGCTGCCCGGCTTCGGGTTCTCCGGGCCGACCGCCGACGGCGGCTGGGACACCGACCGGATCGCCCGTGCCTGGGCCGAGCTGATGCGCCGGCTCGGCTACCACCGGTACGGCGCGCACGGCGGGGACATCGGCGCGGCGGTCAGCCCCCAACTGGGCCGGGTCGCACCGGACCGGGTGGCCGGCGTGCACGTCAACGGCGGCCCCGGGCTGCCGCCGCTGCCCCTGGCCGAGGAGGAACTGGCCGACCTCTCCGACGTCGAACGCGACCGGGTCCGCCGGATCGAGGCGTTCATGCAGGAAGAGTTCGGCTACATCGCGATCCAGTCGACCCGCCCGCAGACCCTGGCGTACGGCCTGACCGACTCTCCGGTCGGTCAGCTCGCCTGGCTGATGGACAAGTTCCGCGAGTGGACCCACCCGCGCGAGGTACTGCCCGATCAGATCATCGACCGGGACCGTCTGCTCACCAACGCGATGATCTACTGGCTGACCGGCACCGCCGGTTCGGCCGCGTACGTGGGCTACGTCCAGGAAGCCGCCTGGGGTGCGGTGAAGCCGAACTCGGGTGTGCCCACGGCGGCGATCGTCTTCGCCCACGACGTCGGAATCCGCCGCTACGCCGAGACCGAGAACACCATCACCCGCTGGGTGGACGTCGACCGAGGCGGCCACTTCGCCGCCCTCGAGGAACCCGAGCTGCTGACCGCCGACCTCCGGGAGTTCTTCCGGGATCTGCGCCGGTAGCCGGTGGGACTCCGGCCCGCCCGGTCGCGGGCGGGCCGGGGCAGCCCGCCCTCCCCTGGGGGGTGATCCCGTACAGACCTGGTGGCGATCCCGGATGACTCGATCGTCGACTGTCACTAGCGTCGGTCGGCAGTGGACACTCGACACCACGGGGAGGACGTCCGATGACCCACCACCACCAGCAGAAGGCCGCCCGATGAGGCGGCGTCCCGCGCGCCGGCTCGGCGCCGCCGCCACCGCCCTCGGCCTGTTCGCCGCGGCGCTGACCGTCACCGCGACCCCGGCCACCGCCGCACCCGGCCACGGCGGCGGCTACCAGGCCCTGATCCAGCGCGCCTCGTACGGCGTTCCGCACATCACCGCCCGGGACTTCGCCGGCCTCGGCTACGGCGTCGGCTACGCCCAGGCCGAGGACAACATCTGCCTGATCGCCGAGACGGTCGTCACCGTCAACGCCCAGCGCAGCCGCACCTTCGGCGGCAGTGAGGAGAACGTCACCAGCGACCTGTTCCACCAGAAGGCGATCGACGGCCGGGTGGTCGAGCGGCTGCTCGCCGGCCCCCGCGATGGGGTGCACTCGCCGTCGGGCGAGGTCCGCGACCAGGTGCGCGGCTTCGCCGCCGGCTACAACGCCCACCTGCGTCGTACCGGGGTGGACAGGCTGACCGATCCGGCGTGCGCCGGCAAGCCGTGGGTACGCCCGATCAGCGAGCGGGATCTGTGGCGGGCGCACTGGGCGCGGATGGTTCGGGCCAGCTCCGGCGCGCTCGCCGACGGCATCGTCGCCGCCACCCCACCGCGCGCCGACGGGACCAGCGCGCCGGCGAGCGCCCCGCAGGCCACGTCGATCGTCGACGCCTCCGACGGCGCGCCCGCCGGGGTGGGCAGCAACGCGTACGCCCTCGGGCGGGACACCACCGTCGGCCGCAGCGGGATGCTGCTGGCCAACCCGCACTTCCCATGGGACGGCGACGAGCGGTTCTACCGCATGCGCCTGAAGATCCCCGGCCGGTACGACGTCGAGGGCGCCGCCCTGGTCGGCGACCCGCTGGTGGAGATCGGCCACAACGGCCGGGTCGCCTGGACGCACACCGTCTCCACCGCCCGCCGCTTCGTCTGGCACCGGCTGACCCTGGCCCCCGGTGACCCGACCAGCTACCTGCACGACGGCCGACCCCGGAAGATGACCGCCCGTACGGTCACCGTGCGGACCCCCGGCGGGCCGGTCAGCCGTACCTTCCACGACACCCACTTCGGCCCGGTCGTGGTGGTGCCGGGCCGCTTCGACTGGACCGCCGACACGGCGTACGCGATCAGCGACCCCAACGCCGCGAACAACCGTGCGCTCGACGGCTGGCTCGCCATGGGGCGCGCCCGGTCGGTGGGTGACCTGCGGGCGGCGCTGGACCGGCGGCAGTTCCTGCCCTGGGTCAACGTGATCGCCAGCGACGACCGGGGTCGGGCCCTCTACGCCGACCACTCCGTGGTGCCCCGGGTCACCGACGACCTCGCCGCCACCTGCATCCCCGCGCCGTTCCGCCCCCTGTACGCCAGCAGCGGCCAGGCCGTCCTCGACGGCTCACGGTCCGCCTGCGAGCTGGGCGCGGACCCGGACGCCGCCGTGCCCGGCATCCTCGGCCCGGCGCGCCTGCCGACCCTGGTCCGCTCCGACTACGTGACCAACTCCAACGACAGCTACTGGCTGGCCAACCCCGAGCAGCGGCTGGAGGGCTTCCCGCGCATCATCGGCGACGAGCGCACCGAACGCAGCCTGCGTACCCGGCTCGGCCTGCTCCAGGTGCAGCAGCGCGTCGCCGGCACCGACGGGCTGCCCGGCGCCGGGTTCACCACCGGCAACCTGTGGCAGGTCACCCTCGGCAACCGGGCGTACGGCGGCGAACTGGTCCGCGACGACCTGGTCCGCCTCTGCGAGGCGAACCCGGACGCCACCGCCTCCGACGGCACGCCGGTGGACCTGACCGCCGCCTGCGCCGCCCTGCGCGGCTGGGACCTGCGGGTCGACCTGGACAGCCGGGGCTCGCACGTGTTCACCGAGTTCGCCCGCGAGGGCGGCATGCGCTTCGCCGATCCGTTCGACCCGGCGGCCCCGGTCACCACGCCGCACCGGCTCGCCGTCGACGACCCGAAGGTGCGCACCGCCCTCGCCGACGCGGTCCGCGCGCTGGACGGTGTCCCGCTGGACGCCCGCCTCGGCGACATCCAGACCGAGCCGCGCGGCGACGAGCGGATCCCGATCCACGGCGGCTGGCCGGAGGCCGGCATCTTCAACATGACCATCAACGTGCTCGAACCCGGCATCGGGTACCCGAAGGTGCGGCACGGCACGTCGTACCTGATGGCCGTCGAGCTGGGCCGCGACGGGCCGTCGGGCCGGCAGATCCTCACCTACTCGCAGTCGGCCAACCCGAACTCGCCCTGGTACGCCGACCAGACCCGGCGGTACTCCGGCAAGGGCTTCGACACGATCAAGTTCACCGAGAAGCAGCTCAGGGCCGACCCGAACCTGATCACCTACCGGGTGGGGGAGCGCCGCCACTGACCGGATCGGTGCGCGGTTTGCGGCGTGTCGCGGTGTCCTCGCAGCCGGACACCGCGACACGCCGCAAAAACGGGGGGCGGGAGCGCGGGGCGCGAGGCGCGTTGTCGGGGCGGGCTCGTATGGTGGCGGGACCGCTGCCAGGGGTGGCAGCCGTGCCGGGAGGTGGTCGATGCGCGCCGCGTTGGCGGTCCCGCCCGCCGTCGAGGCGGAACAGGTCATCACCGCCGTCCTCGCCGACCTGCGCTCCGGCGCGCACCGCGGCGTGGTCGTCGACTCCCCGCCCGGCGCCGGCAAGTCCACCCTCGTCGTCCGCGCCGCCGTCGAGCTGGCCGCCGCCGGTGAACCGCTGATCATCGTGGCGCAGACCAACGAGCAGGTCGACGACCTGATCGACCGGCTCGCCCGCAAGGCCCCCGAGCTGCGCATCGGCCGGCTGTCCGCCGGCGACTACCAGCCGTCGGAGCGGGTGAAGGGCCACGACAACGTCCGGGTCGCCGCCAAGGTCACCGACCTCGGCGGTCCGGCGGTCGTCATCGGTACGGCCGCCAAGTGGGCCACCGTCGTTGAGGGCTGCTGGCCGTGGGCGATCGTCGACGAGGCGTACCAGATGCGCTCGGACGCCCTGCTGCGCGTGGCCGGCCGGTTCGAGCGGGCGCTGTTCGTCGGTGACCCGGGGCAGCTCGACCCGTTCTCCACCGTCGAGACCGTCCGCTGGACCGGCCTGACCTGGGATCCGATGCAGGCGGCAGTGGCGGTGCTGCTGCGACACAACCCGGAGCTGCCGGTGCACCGGCTGCCGGTGTCGTGGCGGCTGCCCGCCTCGGCGGCCCCGGTGGTGGCGGAGGCGTTCTACCCGTTCACCGGTTTCCGCGCCGGCACCGGCCCGACCGAGCGGGCGTTGGCGTTCACCGAGCCCGGGCCGGGTGACGCGCTCGACGCGGCGGTGGAGGCGGCCGCGGCGACCGGCTGGGCGTTGCACGAGCTGCCGGCCCGGCACACCGTGCGTACCGATGCGGAGGCGGCCTCGGCCTGCGCGGCGCTGGCGCTGCGGGTGCTGGCCCGGGGCGCGGTCGCGGTCAGCGAGCACGCGCCGGCCGGCACGCCGGTCACCGCCGACCGGATCGCGATCGGCGCCGCGCACCGCGATCAGGTCGCGGCCATCCGCGCCCACCTCGGCGAGGCCGGGGCGGGCGTCACCGTCGACACCGCCAACCGGCTGCAGGGCCGCGAGTACGACCTGACGATCGTGCTGCACCCGCTGTCCGGGCGGCGCGACGCGACCACGTTCCACCTGGAGTCGGGGCGGCTCTGCGTGCTGGCGTCGCGGCACCGGCACGCCTGTGTGGTGGTGGCCCGGGCGGGCATCGGTGAGCTGCTGGACGCGCACCCGTCGACGGAGACGGTGCACCTGGACGTGCCGGTGAAGTTCCCGGACGGGTGGGCCGCCAACCGCACCATGCTCACCCACCTGGGCGCGAGGTGACGACCCCTTCGGGAGCGATCGAGCGGGAAATCGGTTCTCGCCGGTCTGAGTCTCGTGGGATTTCCACGGTTCCCGGCTGATTCATTATCGGTATGTCGACACCTGATCGACCTCCCGCCAACCTGGTGATCAGGCAGGACGGCTTCCTATCCTGAGCCGGACGAAGAAATCCATCGATATCTCGTCGCTGTCCGGAGCTTTCCTCTTCCCGTTCTGCGCGCTCACCACAAGCGAGGTGCCGAATGGTCCTGTCCCGTTTCCTGCGCACGGTGCTCGCCGCGCTCTGCGGCGCGGTTCTGCTCGTGCCGGCCGTGCCCGGCCCGGCACTGGCCGCCTCCGCCGAGCGGGTCGCCGCCCGCCGGCAGGTGGCGGCGTACCTGGCCGCCCATCCCGGCGGGGTGGCGATCAACGACAACGAGATCAGCTACGGCGGGGGCGCGCTCGTGATCACGTTGCGCGCCCCCGAGCGCAACTACGCCGTGGCCGATTGCCCCTGGGGCTGGTACTGCTTCTACGACCGCACCGACTTCGGCTACCCCCGGGGCAAGCTCTCCTCGTGCGGGCGGCAGAACCTGGCCACCTGGCAGTGGCAGTTCCGCGTCGAGTCGGCCCACTACAACATGAGCAGCGGATCGGTGACCTTCTCCTACTACGACACCCCGCTGTTCAGCGTCGGCGCGGGAAACCGGATCCGGGCCGACGCCTCTCCGTACCGGAACTGGGCGAACTACGTCAACCGGTGGTGTTAGCGGGCCTCGAGTCGGCGGACGTCACGCCGCAGCGGGTCTGCGCCGTGCTGTCCGTCCGGGTGGTGGACAGCAACAGGAAGTAGCTGAGCAGGTTGTTGCCCGGGCCGGTGGTCTCGTGGCTGAGCAACTGCCCGGTCGTCGGGTGAAACGTCAGGACCTCCCAGCGTCCCTCGCCGTCAGCGGCGCTGATCGCGTGCCCGACGCGGTCGGCCCGGTCGGGATAGCTGCCCTGGTAGGTGACGCCCGGCGTCTCGGCGAGCAACACGAGCAGGGCGGCGCGCTGCCGTGACGTGAGCGGGCGGTACCGGTAGATCCAGGCGACGGTGCTGATCACCCCGGCCGCGTTGCGCAGCTCCGGCGGGCTCCGGTCGAGCTGCGCGGCGACCTGCCGGCGCAGTTCGGCCGGGTCCGTCGCCGGATTCGGCGGCACATCGGTCAGCTCGCCGTCGTCGTAGCGGGTGACGACCGGCTCGGCGCGCCGACCGTCCTCGACCGCGGTCACCATCCGGCGGCCGGAGCGGCGTGTCGTCCACCAGAGCAGCTCCTCGCGGTACCGGTTCGGGTTCTCCGAGCCGTACGCCAGGTCCTTCGGCGACCACACCCGCAGGCAGGTGTACGCGTACCTGCCCTGCGTCACGGGCTCGGGCAGCGCCGCGACGGCCTCGGCGAGCTGACGCAGCTTGCCCGGCGGGGCCGCCACGTCGACGACCGGCGTCGTGGTCGACGCCCCGTGCCCGTGCCCCTCGCTCTCGTCGCGTACCGGAGTCCGGGCCACCGACCCGGACCGTCCCGGCTCGACCGTGACGCCCGGCAGCAAGAGTGGGAGCAGGCTGGTGCCGAGAATCGCGACGAGTCGGGTCAGCGGCACCGTCCGGCGCCCGCCGACGCGCAGCGAGCGGACGTTCATCCGCCTACGGAGCCGCGGGGCCGGACCGCCGGGCGTGGGGTTGCGCGGCCGCAGTTCCGGCGTCCCGGCCGGCGGGTCGGCCGCCGGCCGCGCTGAGGTCCGGCCGCCGGAGTTCGGGGCGGCGTTGCGCGTCCGGGTCTGGGGTGCCGTCGGACCCGCCGGCGAGGTGGCGGTGTCGACGCGGTGCCGTCCCGGTCGCGCCCCGGCGGTGACCTGCGCGCCGACCGGGCCGATCGATGTCTGCCAGGAGCGCGCCATGGTGTCCTGCGGCCACGCCGGCTCGACCGGGTCGGGCGGGTGCGGGCTGTCCGGGCCGGCCTCGCGTCGGGTCGTCGGGGTGGACCCTCCGGAAGGGGGGACCGGCACCGCCTGCGGCGGTGGGGGGACCATCGCGGGGTGGTGCGCCCGGCGGTGGGCCTCGGCGGCGTGGGCGGCCAGCCGAAAGCACCAGGTGCGGCCGGCGTCCGTGACGCTGTCGAACGTCATGCAGGTGAGTGCCTGGCTGATCAGGGAGAGCCGGTACTGCTGGCGCCACTCCGGCTTCCAGTTGTCCCGCTCGGCGTAGGCCATCCCCGCCTCGTGGACGATCCCGACCAGGGTGGCGAGGACGGACGGCAGCCGGGGTGACGGCTTGTCGTCCGGCCTGACGAGGTGGTCGAGCAGGCTCTCGGCCTGGTCGGGCGGCAGCCCCGGCTGGGAAGCGCCGTCCTCGTCCGGTGGCGGCGCGATCCAGCGCAGCACCGTGGTCAGCAGCAGGCAGATCAGGTCCCGGGTCAGCGGTGCGTCCTGCTGGTAGTTGTCGAGGTCGACCAGCCAGAACCGGTGCGGGTCGACCGGACCGTCGCCGGGGGCCGGGATCAGGGCGTTGCCGCCGTGCAAATCGCCGTGGGAGAAGCCGCAGAGGTGGTCGAGGCTGAACCCGGCGAAGAGGGAGTCGTCGTCGGCCAGGCGCAGCGGGTTCGGCAGCACCCGGCCGTCGAGGCGTACCCAGTCCGCGTCGGGCGTGACCAGCCCCAGCTCCCTGGCCGCCGCCCGGGCCTCCGGCAGCGCCCGCATCACCGCCAGTTCCCGGCCGACGTACGCGGGGAGGTCGGCGCGTCGGATGGACGGCCCGACGCCGGGGTGCTGCTTGGCGTCGCCGTTCCAGTCCGTGAGCAGGCCGGTCACCACCGCCCGGACGGCGCTGACCAGCGTCTCGTCGTCGGTCAGCTCGGTCAGGGCCGAGACCGGGTCGCCGCCGTTGGCGACGCTCTGAAACATCAGGTGCCGGCCGTCGCCCACCGGATACCAGCTGTAGGGCTGCCGGACCAGGTGGCGGGCGGCGAAGTCGGGGGCGGACGACCAGGCACGCTCCTGCTGGCCGGGCTCCGGCGCGTCCCGGCCGGCGGGCAGCACCTTGACGAACAGCTTCTCGTTGCGTCCGGGCCGCCGGAAGGCGATGGTGAACAGGACCGCGCCGCTGTAGCCCTGAGTACGCCTTGACTGGGCGAGCCGGCAGACCGTGCCGTCGTACCCGGCGGCCCACCGGCACAGGGCGGCTGTCACCTCGTCGTCCTGGATGTACTCCGCCAGGCCGGCGTGAAGACCGTGGTTCATCGTCGTCGTTGAACCTTCTGCAAGAGGGGTGGAGCAGGCAGGGGCGACCCGGGGGTACGTCGCCGGGGGGAGGAGTGCGCGGGTACGCGCGGAAGGAAGCTACCTCAACTCGGCCGTTAGTCGGTACTAATTCGCGTGTCAGTCAAAAGCCCTACTTACCGGTAACCATCCATTCACACGAAGGATTGTCTCGATCACCCGAAGTGACATCTAGCAGGCTGGATATAGAATCGGTCACCGGACCAGGAGGCTGATGTGACGCAGCGTGCTGATTCCCTGCTCAGGCACCAGAGCGATCCCGAGATGATGGCGATCCTCCGGGCGATGTCGGTCTGCCACGCACGTGCCCAGCGACTGGACGGCCTGCGCCTGTACCTCTCGATCGCGATCTGCGGGGCCGGCGCCGTGGTGGCGTTCACCGGCGTATCCGCCACCGCGGTGACCGCCGTCGGCGCGCTGTGGGCCGTCGCCAACGCCGTGGGGCTCGCCTCGTGGTCGAACGGGCAGATCCGGCGGGCCGCCACCCTCCAGGAGATGTTCGACGTCGACCTTTTCGGTCTGCCGTGGAACACCGTGGCCGCCGGTGAGCGGCTCGGCCCCCACGAGGTGAGCCGACTCGACCGCGCCTACCGCGGTGGCGAGGTGTACCTGCGCGACTACTACGAGATCCCCGACCTGCCCGCCCCGTACGACGTGCTGGCCTGCCAGCAGCAGAACCTCGGCTGGGGCGCACGGCTGCGCCGCCGGTACGCGTACACCGTGCTCGCCGGCGTGGCGGCCTGGGTCTCGGTCGGCGTGGTCTTCGGTGTCGTCGCCGGGCTGACCGTCGCGCAACTGCTGTTGCAGTGGTTCGTGCCGTCACTGGGCGCGCTGCTGCTCGGCCTGGAGATCTACCGGGGGCAGCGGGACGTCGCGGCCGACCGCGACCGCGCCATGAGCATCCTGCAGGACCGCATCACCTCAGCCGTGCGCCGCCCGCACGACCCGTCTGTGCAGGCGGAGCTGCTGACCCTGGCCCGGCAGGTACAGGACCTGATCCTGCACAGCCGCCGGGGACAGGCACGCGTGCCCGACTGGTTCTTCCGCCGGTTCCACGCCGCCGACCGCGTCGACTTCCAGTCCACCATGGCCAACCTCGCCGAGCTGCTGAACCGGCCCGCGCCCGCGACCCGGCTCGACGGCTGAGCGCGGCAGTCCGCCCGGCCGGGCACGGTGGGACGTGCGCGGCGGCCGGTGGGCAGGCACGCCCACCGGCCGTCGGGACGTCAACCCTGGTGGACCTCCGGTCCGCCTCCGGTGGAGTTGTTCCCGGCCACTACCTGCGCCTCGACGTCGAGTTGTCCGTCGAGCCGGCGCAACAGATCCGTCAGTTCCCGGTCGAGGATGTTCGGGTGGTGACGGTCGAGCAGGTCGCGGACCAGCCGCAGGGTCGACAGCCGTAGCGACGGGCCGGTCAGCCCTTCGAACAGCCGCAGGTCCGTGACGTCGTCGTCCGCCGTCGTGGTGAACGCCGGGGACACCGTGCCGGTCAGACCGTGCCGTGCCCGGGCCTCGGCGATCTCCGTCCAGGCATCGGTGAGGTGCCGCCGGACGGCGTTGGCGGCGTCCTCGACCGTGAGGTGCAGCTCCTGCCACGCCTTCTCGTGCGCGCCCAGCAACCCCTGGGCCTCGGCCCTGAGCCGCTCGTAGCGGCGTCCGGCCAGCTTGGCGCGCCGCTTCACCCGCCGTTGCCGCTCGGCGTACGGGTTGTACGCGCTGGCCTTGAAGGCGATCGCCGAGACGGTCAGCAGCACCAGCAGGGCCACCAGCGGCCAGCGCAGATGCGGTTGCTGGATGCGGTCGCCCCGCAGCCAGGCCCAGAACGCCAGGATCCCGACCATCAGGACGGTGAACGTCACCGGCAGCACCCAGCTCGGCCAGGGCAGCTCATCGGGTCGACGCTCCTCGTCCTCCGGCCGCCACCGCACGAAGATCCGGCGTAGCACGACCTGCCAGTCCAGCCGTCGCCGCCAACGGCGCCGTTCGGCCCGGGACCGATGCCTGAACAGCGGCACCGCCAGCCAGCTGCCGGCGAGCACCAGCCCCATGAAGATCCCGAAACCGGGCAGGTAGGAGACCAGCGACTCGACCGTCGACAGTTCCGTCCCAGTGTCGATGGCGCTTCGGAACGCCTGGGCGAAGAAGAAGGTGTCGTAGATGGCGCTGATGAAGATGACCGTCCAGACGAGGAGCGGATGCTGCCAGCCCGGCCGATTCCGGCGGTCCTCCGCACCGTCGCCGGCGTGCTCCCGTTCGACCAGGTCCTGTCCCGTCGCCGCAGCGGTCAGTTCCCGCCGGGACAGCAACTCCTCCAGCCGGTGCAGGGCCAGCTTGGTCCGCCGCCACGTGTCGATCAGCCGGTCACCCGCGCCCTGCACCCGCGAGTGGTGGGTGACCAGTGTCGCCTCCGCGTCGGCCTTGGCCCGGACCAGCTGTGCGGCCTCGGTGTGGGACAGCTCGTCGACCCGGTACGGTTCCGGAGTGGCGACCGGTTCCGCCAGCCGGGTCGCCCCGAGCGTGAGCGGCCGACCACACGGCACCGACGGATAGCGGCGGCCCGGGGAGCCGTTCTGGTGCAGTACACCGTTCTCATGCATCGCTCATCCGCTCTCTCTGGTGATGACGATCTCGACCCTGCGATTGCGCCCCAGGCACTCCTCGTCCCAGCCGCCGTTGCGTCGCTCGTGCAGGCAGATCCGTCGGGTCTCCCCGACGCCCCGGGTCACCGACACCGGCAGGCCCAACCGCGCCAGCTCCCGTCCGACCGCAGCCGCACGCCGCTCGGAGAGGGCCTTGTTGTACGCGGCGCCACCACGCGAGTCGGTGTGCCCGACGATCTCGACCCGGCTGACCCGTGCGTTCCCGATCCGCTCCCGGACCGCGCCGAGCCGAGCGACACCCTCCGGCCCCACCACGTCGGATTCGTTGGCGAACAGCGCCGCGCTCGGCAGGCTGTAGGTGATGTCGGGTGGGGTCGGCGGCGGGCCGGCCCCGGGCTTGAACAGCACCACCGGGTCGGCCGGCGGGGAGGTCGCGACACCGGACTGGCGGGTGGGCGCCGGGGCGGTGGAGACCTCGCAGGACGCGGCCGGCACGGTCAGGCAGAGCCGCTCCCAGTACTGCCGCAACCAGGCAAGATGCCCGGTCTCCGGCACCGGCCGTCCGGCGACTGGATTGCCCACCCCCACCATCAGCAGGTCCGCCCCGACCAGAGAGGTGGGCCACTCGGGTCGATCCGGGCAGTCCCGGACGGCGGCGTCGATCAGCGCCTCGCCGCCGACCGGGGCGCGGCTGAGATCGGTGCAGCCGGTCGTGCTGAGCCCGTCCGTGGCGAGGACCACGGTCCTGCGGGCCTCACCGGCCGCCCGGGTCTGCTCGGCCGCCACACCGAGCGCGCCCAGCACGTCGGTGCCGGCGGTCCGGGGCGCTGTCGCCGCTGCCTGCGCGGCAACCCGGCGTAGGCAGGACCTGGTTGCCTCCGTCTCGTACTCCTGATTGTCCGGGGTGGTGCTGGTGGGGGCGGTGACGCGGTTCTCGATGGCCCAGGTGACGGTGGCGGCAGAGCCGTCGAAGGTACCGATGGAGACCACGTCGCGGCGCTCGATGGCGGCCTCGACCGGTCCGGCCACCGCAGCCGCCCAGTCCGGTGCGGCGCCGGTCGAACGGGTGGACGCGGTGACGTCGATCAGCACCGCCGTGTGAGCCACCCCGGCGATCGGCGGCGGATCGCCCAGCACCTCGCAGGCGTCCCGGTCGTCCGTGCAGGCCGGGACGGCGATCAGCGCCGCCACGCCCACCACGGCCAGCGCGGCGCGGCCGGACCGTGAGACCCGACGGCGCATCACGACGAGGCCTTCGTCTCGTCGGCGACCGGGAAGCCGTTCTCGTCCAGGTGCATCTGCCGGCGCAGGTTCTGCAGCGCGGCGTCGTAGGCGGCGGCGAACTCGTACAGGCCCACGTGCTCGTGGTCCTTGCTGGCCTGCCGGAGCACGTCGGCCAACTCCACGGCGGAGGCCCGACGGTGGTTGACCAGTCCGGTGACCACCCCGGCGATCGCCGGATCGGTGAGCTGCGCGGCGTAGGCGACCATCGCGTCGTGCCCGAGCTCGTCGAAGAGCCGCTGCCAGCGTCGGGCGACCTCCTCGAACCGGTCGGCCCGCAGCAGCGCCAGCGCCGTGTTGGCCTCCAGCTCCAGCTCCCGCAGTTCGAAGGGCATCAGGTGGTCGCGCACCTTCGGGTCGGGGCGGACCCAGGCCTTGGCCGAGCAGTGCACGGTGCCGGCCGCACCCCGGTAGCACCAGGTGTCGGCGAGCGCCTGCTGGATCGCCTGCTCGGCGGCGGCGGACTGGTAGGGGGAGAAGCCCCGCGCCACCTGCCAGATCCGCTCTCGCACGGTGTCCCGGGCGCTGGCGGTGAACTCCCGCGCCTCGTCCACCAGGTCGTCGTACGACATCTGACGGGAGGACCAGACGAGCGCGGTGTCGACCTGGAACTCGAAGACGTCACCGTGGCTGAGCGCGCTCACCCGGGCGATGTCGTCGGTCGGCTGGTGGATGACCTCCTCGTTGCTGATCGAGGGTGTCGGGCGTGGGGCGCCACGGAACCAGTCGACCAGCCGGCGCCACAGGCTGCGCCGGCGCTTGCCGTGCCGGTACTTGCTGCTCACGGGGTACCTCCTGAGGTGGGGATGGGAGCCGCGGCGCCGCCCGGAGCGCCGGGGCCGTACAGGCGGCGGGCGGTGGCGGAGCCCGGCGACCACTCCCGCAGGTGGAAGCGGCCACGCGCGGCGATCCGGCCGACGAGCATCCGGCCGACCAGGTCGACCACCAGGTCGGCGAGCGCCGCGCCGTCGTCGGCGAGCCGGATCCAGCCGTGCAGTTCCTTCCAGGCACGGAAGGCGGTGGTCGGGTCGGCGAGCGCGGTCTGCCAGAGTGCGACCAGCTCACTGTGGTCGGGGGTGAAGGCGCCGGTGGCGGTGAGCAGCAGGGGCCGGGTCTCCTCGGGTGGCGACGCCCGCTCCCCGGCGAGCAGGGTCAGGCCCCGGGCGGCGTGCACCCGCAGCCGTTGCAGCCCGTCGCCGCTCCAGGTGACCAGCGCCTGCCAGGTCACCTCGGGCGCGACTCCGTACAGGGTGACCAGGGTGCGGGCCACCGAGGCGCTGGCGTTGAGATCCTTCCGGCTGGCCAGCGTCCGAAGCTCCTGCACTGCCTCCTCGGGAGCGAGCTGACCGATCCGGGTGCCGTAGGCGCGGGCGGCGGTGTCGTGCAGCAGGGGGTCGGAACTGCGGACCCAGTCGCGTACCCGGCCACGGATCCGGCCGAGCAGCCGTGGATCAGCGGTCGCCACGTCCAGCGCCCACGCCGCCGCCTGGCGTACGGTGCCCCGGCCATCGGCCGCCCACCGCCGGATCATCGTGTTGCAGACCTCGTCGAAGTCGTACGTGGCCAGCCAACCGGTCACCTCGGCGGCCCGTCGGCGGACCGCTGCTCGGGGACCGAGGACCAGCCGGTCCAGCCAGAACAACAGGGGCAGCCGGACCCCGTCGAAGTCGTTCCACACCACGTCGAGCACGTCGAGCAGCAGCCGCGGGTCGGCGAGCAGGGCCCGCCGGGGTTGCTCGCCGGACTCCACCGTGGCGAGCCGGGGCTCCCCGGACCAGGTGCGCAGCAACTGCTCGACGCCCCCGTCGAAGACCACCCGAACCGTCTGCTCGCTCCCGCTCTCCACCGCCCGCAGGATCCCCAGCAGCAGCTCACCGGCGTCGAAGACATCGGTGAGAGGGTGACTGTGGAAGGTGGCGTACGCGATCTGGAACGACCGGCGGCGCGGGGTCTCCAGCGGGTCGTCCGGGTCCCCTGCCGCGCTGAGCAGCCGGGCCGCGAAGTCACGGCGGTGGCGGCTCAGTCCGCCGAGCGCGTCCTCCAGTTCCTCGTCGACACCGCTCCAGCCCGCCAGCGACCGGGCCAGCTCCACCGTCGGCGCCGGCTGAGGGTGGGTGAACAGCTCGGTGCGGACCCGGTCGTGGGCCAGACACCGGGCGACGAAGCGCGTCCGGCACTCGCCGCTGCACGGCGTACAGCCGTCCAGGCAGCGGCCGGCACGTGTCAGCAGCCGGAGCAGGTGGCGGCCGAGCACGTTCTCCACCGGCGGCTGCCGGTGCGCGAACGTGTACGGCGCGAGCGCCGGGTCCGGGCTGTCCTCGCGGTCCTCCACGATCACCACGTACGCCCCGGCGTCGTGGGCCAGCTTCTCGAAGATGCGCAGCGTCGCCATCCCCACCGCTCCGGCGGCGGGCAGCTCCAGCACCGTGCCGTGCCCCTCGACCAGGAGTCCGTCCTGCCCGGCCAACTGGGTCAGGGTCACGCCGGCGTCGGTGTTCTCGATGCCGACCACCCGGTCGAACCCGACCACGCCGGCGAGCAGCAGTTCCGCGGTGGTCCGGCGGCCGGTGCCGGCCGTCCCGCGCAGCAGCAGGACCCGCCGCTCCTCCAGTTGCCGGCGTGCCTCGGCGAAACCCTCGACGGTGACGTAGGTGGTCTCCGCCTCCCGTAGCGACGCCTCGGTGCGCTGCGACCGCAGGACGGTGATCTGCCGCCCGTCGGGGAGCTGGAAGTTGAACATCATGGCGTGGTCGCCGTAGACGGTCTGCCCGACGTTGCGGAACGTCGAGCCGCCGCCCTGGCCGCCACCGCCGCGCTCGTCCGACGCCTCGTTCGTCCAGCTCTCGTCCTCGCCCTTGGCCTCCCCGGCTGCGTCGCCGGACTGC
The DNA here is from genome assembly GCF_900090295.1 of Micromonospora coxensis. Lineage (NCBI taxonomy): Bacteria > Bacillati > Actinomycetota > Actinomycetes > Micromonosporales > Micromonosporaceae > Micromonospora > Micromonospora coxensis. Next base: position 4,687,603 of record NZ_LT607753.1, read on the forward strand.
CGCTCCCGCTTCCATGCCTCCAGGGCCGGTGCGTGTCCCCTGTGGTCGTCGGTCTCGGCGGTGTCCGTACCCGTGGGACTGGCCGGAGCGGTGGGTCCGGCGTCGGCGGGTGCCGGCCGTCCGGGGTCCGGCGGTGGTGGGGTGGCCGGCTCGGGTGCGACCTCGGCCACCGGCTCCTGCCCGGTAGCCGGAGGCAGAGCCGCCGGTTCCACGCTGGTGGGGGTGTCGTCGTCGGTGCTCATGTCCAGTTCCGCCCGTTGCCGATGCCGCCGTGGTTGGTGACCGTGGCGTGGTCGCCGTAGACGACTTGGCCGACGTTGTCGCCGGTGCGCCGCCCATCGAGCGTCCGGCCCTGGTCGGCGCGGGGCGGGCGGGGCCGGGGCATCGACCCTGTCGGGTCCGCGCGGTGGCCGTCCGGCGGCGTGCCGGTGTCCGGTCCCAGGTCGCCGGCCGGTGCCGGATCGTCCGCTGAGACCCAGGGCGGCGGGTAGCCCGGCAGGTGCAGCCAGGCAGTCGCGTCGAACCCCTTCGCCGGCACGTGCGCGCGCACCCGCCGGAACATCCGGGGCTGCACACCGAGCGCCTGGTGCGGGACGACCCGCTGGTAGACGGTGTCCGAGACCACCGCCACGACCGGTGCGTCGGGCACGGCCAACATGGCGTCACGGGCGGCCGCGCAGCTCTGCAACCGGACCGCGTGGACGATCGCGTCGCCACCACGCGGGATGCCCGCCGTGTCGACCTGCACGTCGCCGAAGTCGATCCCGATCCGCAGGCGCAGCCTGCTCTCGGCGTTCTTGTTGCGGTTGTACTCACCGACCTCGACCCGTACCTGGTCGAGGAAGCGAGCCAGCACCCAAGCGACCGGCACGTCGGCGGGAACCAGGACGAGTTCGCCGTCGCCACGTTCGCGGTGGATCCAGCTGCCGCCGTTGGGGCAGGCCTGCTCGACCCTGCTCATGATGCTCTCGGCGGCGAGGGCGAGGTCAGAATGGCGCGGGTAACCGCCAGGGCTCGAATCGACGATGTCGGAGGAGATCGCGGTCCAGGGGCGTGGAAGTTCCATGGCGATTCTTCACCTGCTTCGCATGAGGGAGGAGCGGATTCCACTGTGTGGCAGGAATTGCACGTCCAGCCAGTTGATCTACATCAGGTGATGCAATTCCTGTCTTCCTCGGCGACCTGCGCCAATGCGACCTCGTCCCGGATGACGACCGAGCCGTGTCGGGTGTCGAGGAGGCCGTCCCGGGCCAGCCGGCGCAGCGCCCGGTGCACCGACACCTGGGACGCGCCGACGAGTTGGGCGAGTTCACGTTGTGTCACGTTCACGGTCAGCCGGTCCCCGTCCGCCGCGGCCAGCTCGCACAGGGTGGCGGCGACCCGGGTCGTTACGTCGTGGGACGCGGCCACCGTGCGCTTGTCGGCCGCGCGCAGCCGGTCGGCGAGCACCTGGGCGAAGGGCCGGATCGCTGTCGGGTGGTCGCGTAGGAAGTGGTCGAAGGCGGTCGCGGTGATCCGTCGGGCCACCACCGTCCCGACTGCGATCACCGAGGCGGACCGCGGCCGCTCGTCCAGGTAGGACAGCTCGCCGAGGAGGTCCCCCGACGAGCGGAGGGCGATGCTCCGGACGTCGTCCACGACGACCCGGGCGCGTCCGCTGGTGAGCAGGAGCAGGTGCCGACCGGGCTCGCCCTGGCGGAGCAGGCGGTGGTTGTGCGGGAACTCCTGTCGTCCACCGAGTCGCAGCAGGGCGTCCCGGTCCGACTGCGGCAGACGCCCGGCGAAACTGGTCCTGGACCACCAGGCGGGTGTGGGTCGTTTCGGATGGACGGTGCCGGACAGCATGACGTCTTCTCCTTCTCGAGGGTCGGTTAGAGCAGGCCGAGCGCGACCAGGGCGGCGGCGAGCGTGGTGAGCACGGTCCCGGCACGGGTCCAGCGGTACTTCGTCATCACCAGCCGGCTGATCCAGCAGAGTTGCGAGACCAGGCCCGGCATGGAGTCCCTGGCGGCCCGCTCCACGTACCGGCGGACCAGTGCCGGGTCACGCAGCCGGTGCACGTGGCCGAAGTAGGCCACGTGCCGCAGTTCGGGGGAGCCGGCCGTCCGGGGCAGCAATGCCAGGGCGAACGAGAGCAGCGCCGCGGCGGCGCAGGCGCAGCCGGACCACCAGGCCCAGGCGGCCGCACCGTTGAGGTCGCGGGGTGACCAAGACGCCCCGACGAACACCGTCAGCAGGGCGAGCGAGACGCCCCCGAGCATGGTCAGCCATTGCGAAGCCTTGGCGTCCGCGCGGCGCAACTCGTCCCGGGCCTCGGAGAGCAGCCGCTCGGTGAGCCGTACCGCCGTCTGTGGGTCGGTCCCCGCGCTTCCGGACCGATGGGCGAGGCTGCGGGTCGCGACCCGGACGCCGGGCCGGGCCGGTCGGCGGGCGACCATGCGGACAGTGGGTCGGGCTTCGTCCATGACACTCCTCCGTGATGGATCGGCACCGTCCAGACGAGGGTCGCGAATCGCAGCCCGGGGCTCGATGTCGTCGGCTACGGCTTGGATGTCGACATCGACACAGAGCCGGCCAGGGAGCGGAGTAGATCGGGCTGGACCACGACGATCTGTCGTCGTCGGGTGAGCAGGACGTCGCGCTGCCGGAGCACCCGTAGGGTCCGGGCCACCACCTCGCGTGAGGTGCCCACCGACGCGGCCAGGTCCTGCTGGGTCAGCGGGAGGTCGAGCACGACCCCCTCCGGGGAGGGCACGCCGTGCTTCTCCAGCAGTTCCACCAGCAGCACGACCAGCCGGCTGTCGCCGTTGCTGGATCCGTACTCGACCCGGCGGTTGTCGGCCTCGCGCAGGCTGGAGGCGAGGTGCCGCAGCAGCGACAGGGCGATCTCGGGCCACGCGGTCAGGCAGTCCTGCAACTGCTCGGCGGTGAGCACCGTGGCCGTGACCCGGGTCAGCCCGCTGACGGTGGCCAACCGGGGCCGGCCGTCGACTGCGGAGAGCTCCCCCAGGATGTCGCCCGGTCCCCGGATCGCCAGCAGCGCCTCCCAGCCCTGACGGGAGTAAGAGGTCACCTTCACCCAGCCCTCCCCGATCAACACCACGTGTCGGGACGGGTCGCCCTGGTGGAACAGGGCCGTGCCGGCCGGGTACACCTGGCGGCGGCCGGCCCGCGTCAGCGCGTCCCGTGCCGTCGGCGACAGGTTCGCCAGGAAGGTCCCCACCGGGGGAGACTCGGTGGGCCCGCCGCCACGACGTGCCTGCGTCATCCGCGGTTCACTCCTCTCCTCGCCTCCCGTTCCGCCGGCAATCCACCGGAAGTCCCGTCGACGGGATGCGAGCCGGCGGGCCGGATCGTCGTCGAAGAAAACGGGATGGCGTCCTTTGTATCGTCCGCGTCAATGTCGGGTGATCCGCTGAATGGACGGGCGGGGAACGCCGAAGGTCATTGTCCGTCGGCACGGCCGCGGCACCTTCGCGGGAGACGTCGACCCGTTCATTCAGCGGTCTCGGGACGGTGTCGGGATAGCCATTGACCGAATGGTGGGCGGAGCGTGAAATCTGTCATGCCGTTTCCGGGGATGCAGAAAAGCGGGTCGGCTACGCTGTGTGATCATCTGGGCGGTCGAGTGGGTCGACTGAACTGGTGAGCGTCGATGAGCCGTATCCATGGGTGTGCGGACGACGGAGCTGGTCACCTGCCCCCGGAACACGTTCGACTGGCTCGGGCCGGCCGGCGTCCGCGATGTGGTGGTCCGCTGGCTGCGGCTGATCGCGGCCGACGCCGAACTCGCGCCGTACCTGATCGGGATCGACCGCCCACAGCTCGTCACTCACCTCACCGCCCGGCTCACCGCGGCCCTGGGTGGCCCGGCGGGCGGCCGGGCGGCCGGCGACGCCTGGCGGCGGCTGGGGCTGACCGAGGAGCAGCGCTGGCGGGTGCGGGACTACCTGGCCGCGGTGCTCTGGGCGCGCGACGTGCCGGTCGACACGATCGTCCGCGCGCAGCGGGAGGTGGACGCGTGAGCGGCCGTGCTCGGTAGGCACAGGAATGCCTGCTCACGCCACCGTCGATCACCGGGTTTGCTGTCGGCGTCCCGATAGCGGAGCCGTTCAGGTGATCTATATCGGTCTATAGAGTCCGGTGCATGGACCACAACGGACACCCGCTCTCCCGTCGCCGGCTGCTCGCCGGCGCGGCGGCGGCCTCGGCGGTCACCGTCGCCGGCGTGACCGCCGGCCCGACCGCCGCCACGGCGGCCCCGACCCGCACCACCACCCCGCTGGTCGTCCGCGACGGGATCGCCACCGCCCAGCTGCGTACGGCGGACGGCGGGGTGGCCCGCTTCCAGACCGACTTCCACGAACGCCTCGGCGCCTGGCTGGCGTTCTGGTCGGCCAACTCGCCCCGCTCGTGGAGCGTGCCGGTCGAGGTGGTCGCCTCCGTCGGCGCGGACGGCGACACGCTCACCCTGCACACCGTCCGCCACCGCTACGGCGTCCACCTGCGCGACGGATTCACCGCCGGCCGGGTCGACGCCGCCTGGTGGGGCACCCTCGCCAGCCTGCACCACCACTTCCCGACGGTCCGCGCGCTGCCCGACGGCAGCCTGCGGGTGGTCGACGGCTCCGCCGGCTGGACGGGCTCGTCCGCCCAGGTCGCCTTCGCCGGTGCGGCGCTGCGTGAGCTGTGGGGGGAGCGGTCGACCGGCTGGCAGGAGCCCGCCAACCGGGTGCTCCGCCGGGCCGGGCTCCGGGCGGACGTCGCCTCCCGGGCCGGATGGGCCGCCTTCACCAGGGTCAGCCTGCGCCGCGGGCTGGGCACCGAATCGTACGAGTGATCGGAGACACCACATGTCCCGCAACGAGTTCCGCTTCGTCGTCGACGGCGTCGACCTGACCCCCGAGCAGCAGAGCCACATCGCCGGGGAGATCCAGAAGGCCGGCCTGGCCGCCCTGTCCAGCGCCGGGGCCCAGCTGGCCACCCCGCTCGCCCTCGGCCACGCCAACCTCAAGCTGCGCCCCGAGTGGTACGGGATCTGGGTCATCGACGGCCCGTTCGCCCAGGAGCTCGGCCAGAAGATCAACGACATCGGATTCTGGATGCCCCGGTGACCGAGCCGGCCCGTCGGCCGGACCCGCCGGAGCGGATGTGTCCGAGCACCTCCGCGGCCAACGCCACGGTCTTCCTCGGCATGATCACTCCGGCGGGTCGGGTCGCCTACGTCACCCCGCAGGTCCCCGCCGAGGTCGCGCTCGCCGTGCCCGTCGAGGCGGGCACCCCGGTCGAGGCCCGCTACCGGCTCGCCGGTCCCTGCGTCACCTCGTCCTGCGGCTTCTGGACCGGTGAGCACTGCGGCCTCGGGGCCCGCGTCGTGGCCTCCTACCGGGAGGTGGTCGGCCCGGCCGAGCCGGAGCTGCCCAAGTGCGCGATCCGGCGCACCTGCCGCTGGTACGCCGAGCAGGGGCCGGCGGCCTGCCCCGCCTGCTCGCACGTGGTCACCGACGCCCGCTGAGTGGTGAACCGCTCACCGTGATCGTCCGTATCCCTGGGCGTGGGGATCACGGGGTGCGCGACGGTGGACGGGCTCACGGGCCGACGGGTGGGACGCTGAGGTGGGGACGTACCGCAGTCGCAACGTCCTCACCGAACAGCTGACCCCCGAGCAGATCGCCGCCGTGCGGCTGCCGCTGGCCGCGTGGTACCAGCGCGGCTACCGCCGCGAGGAGGTCGACGCGCTGCTGCACCGGCTGGCGTACGAGCTGCGCGCCCGTGGGCGTGAGCTGGAGGAGGCGCGGGCCGAGAACCAGCGGATCAAGCGGGCGTTGCGGACCTGGCAGTCGGAGCGGGCCGGCGGCGCGAAGTCGAAGCGGACGACGACCGCGCGGCGGGTGCGCCGTACCCAGCCGAAGGTGGCGGCCGACGCCGACCGGCCTCCGAAACTCGCGGGTCACGCCCCGGGCGCCGAGTAGGCGGCCGTCCGGCGGGTCGCCTCGTCGACCTCCTCCGGTGTCAGCACCGGCGTGACCTGCACGCGCAGGCCGCCCGCCGCGCCGATGGCGATCGCCAGCGAGGCGGCCGTCGGATGGTCCGGCAGCTCGCACACCACGTAGGTGTCGTCCTCGCCGAAGGCGAAGTGCATCGACTCCAGCCGCCCGCCGGCGTCCTCGACCATCTTCCGGACGACCTCGGCGCGTCGGCTGCCGCCGTCGCCGGCCAGGCCCCTGAGCCCGTCGGCGGTGTAGGTCGACCTCAGCAGGAACCTCGACATGCCGCATCACTCCCTGGTACTCGTCAGGCCCCGCCCTGCCGGTTGACCCGGTCGCCGTGTGCCAGCGAGGACCGGCCGTGGTCACGCTCGCTGCCCGAGGTGCCGGTCGCGGCGCGCAGGTGCCGGCGCTTCGGTGAACGCTCGACCTCGGAGCCCTGCCGGCCCCGTGCGCCGCTGCCCGGACTCCGTCCGGCGCGGGCCGACTCGCCGCCGGGGTCGTGCTTGTTCTCCTTGTGGCTACCCATGGCCCGCGCGTACCCGGTGCGGGCGCGGCTAGTCATCGGGAGGCGGTCCACCCGAACCGGTCAGACGAACCCCTGCTCGACCAGGACGACCTCTTCCTGGGTGATCTCGTGCCGCCGGCCGGACCCACCGACCACCCGCATCCAGCTCGTCGCCGTCAGCTTCGCCCGCCCCTCGTCGACGGCGAGCCGGTACGTGAAGCCGCCGTACATGCCGGGCACGGCGAAGTGGGTGTCCTCGGTCGGCGTCTCCCGCAGCACCTCCAGCTCCGGCAGCCGGAGCCGGTGCTCGTCGACGAGCGCGCCGACCCGGGCCCGGATCAGGCCGTGGAAGTGCTCCTGTACGGCGCGCAGCTCCCGATCCGGCACGTCGAGCAGCCGGGGCGGGGTCAACACCTCGGTCAGGTGGTGATGACCGGCGCGGACGGCGATGTCGACCGGCCGTTCCCCGTCGGCGGTACGCAGCCCCCGCCAGGCGCCCAGCTCCACCAGGCGGTGCACCACCTCGACGGGCGCACCGGCCCGGGCGGCCTGGTGCAGCGGCGCCCACCGGGAGGTGCCGTCGGGGCGGGTGGCGTTGACCCAGCCCCCGCCGCCCGGCGCGGTGAGCACCGTCAGCACACCTGCCCAGTCGTACGCCCGCGCCCGGTCGGCCAGCTCGTTGCGGGCGGTGAGCGCCCAGTCCGACAGCGACGTGCCCCGCGTGATCCCGTCCCAGGTGTGCCCCACATGATCATTGTGGGGCCGGGGCGCCGGTCGGGGCAGCCCCGCTCAGGCGTACGTGTCGCCGAACTCGCGGACGCCGTCGACGTCGAGGGTGATCCGGTCGTTGCGCGTCCACGCCCCGACGGCCGCCTCCCAGCTCGGGTCGTCGCGCTCGTCGAAGGCGGTCCAGTTGTGCCGGTGCAGGCGGAGCTGGATCGGACCGGTCGACCCGCCGGGGACCAGGACACCGCCGGTGAAGGTGATCTCCACCCAGCCGGGGACCGGCGTCCCGGGCGGCGGGAAGACCGTCGGCGTCGGGCTCGGCGTCGGTGGGCCGGGCGGCGGCGCGGGCGGCGGGAAGTACTGGAGGGTGCGCTGGATCTTCGCGCAGCCCAGCTGGGCCCAGTCGCACTCCGGCACCAGCGAGGTGTTCCCGTCGCCGAAGCGCACGTGGTAGCGGATCCGCACGGTGGTCAGGTCCAGCGGGGCGTCCCCGCTGTTGGTCACCCGCAGCACGAACTGCGCCTGGTTGTCCGTCGGCGACCAGTCCAGGTTGAGGTAGTCGACGACCGCCCGCCCGTCCACGGTCCGCACGACGGTGACCGGTGAGGTGTCGGAGTACCCGCCGATCGCGTACGCCTGCACGGCGATCCGGTACTCGGTGCCGGGGGCCAGGTTGGTCAGCGTGATGGTGGTGTCCTGTGTGCTGCCGAGTCCCCGGTACACGTTGGGGCCCAGGGGTGAGCGCACGTCGTAGGTGATCGGACCGCCCGGCTCGCCCTTCCACAGTGCGGGCGACCAGGCCAGGGTGAGCCGGTGCGGCTCGTTGGCGACCACCACCGGGGCGCTCGGGGTGGTCAGCGCCGGGGTGTCGTCGGCGCGGGCGACGCCGACCGCCAGGCCGCTGAGCAGCGCGGCGAGGGCGGCGACGAGGGTGACGCGGCGGGCACGCATGGTGAGGATGCTACGGATGGACATGCATCCTTATCAATCGTTTGGTCGGCGGCCCCGCGCGTGCTTGCGTTTCGACCGGGGCATCGACACCGGGCCGACGGCCCGCGGGCGCGGTCGTGACCCACCGCGTAGCCGGGCCGTCAGGGCGTCCTTCAGCCGACCGCCCCCGATGACGGCCAGTCCGACCAGCGGCACCGCGAGCAGCACGAAGCCGACGGCCCCCAGCACGCCCTGCACCCGGCCCCGATGGCCGCTGAGCTGGCCGTAGTCGGTGACGAAGTCACCCGGGTCGGTGCGGCTCACCCGGATCGGCACGGTGCTGCGCCAGGCCGGGCACACCTGCACGCAGGCGATCTCCTGCTCGTGGGTGACGCTGTCGAGCGCGTACCGGACGTACACGGTGGTCCGGCTGCGCTCGGTCCGCACGTCGTACACGTACGCCTGCGCCGGCCGGCCCCGCTCGCGCAGCTCGACGGCCCACCGGTCCTGATCGCGGCGCGTCTGGAACGGCACGGAGAACAGTGCCGCGCCGAGGAGCAGCACCACGGGCAGGATCACGGCGGGCCGGGCCAGCCGCGCGAGCCGACCCCGGGCGGCCGACTGGTCGGTCCCGGTCACGACCGGCACGGTAGCCGCGCGGATCAAGCGGCGAGGACGGCGTCCGCCGGTGGAATGTCGGTGCCGGTTGCTTCACTGGAGACCGGCCGACCGGACGGGGGAGCGGTGACGACAGCGGTGCGGATCAGACCATGGGACCAGGACGACCTGGAGTTGCTGCGGCGGCTCAACGCGCCGGAGATCCGCCACCACACCGGCGGCCCGGAGACCGACGAGCAGGTGCTCGCCCGCAACGAGCGATACGCGCGGTTGGCCGGCACCGGCCAGGGCGGCATGTTCACCGTCGTGCTGCCCGACGGGGCGAAGGCCGGCAGCGTCGGCTACTGGGAACGGGTCTGGCACGACGAGCCGGTCTACGAGATGGGCTGGGCGATCCTGCCCGAGCACCAGGGGCGCGGCCTGGCCACCGCCGCCGTCCGGGCGGTCGTCGCCGAGGCCGCCGCCCAGCGCCGGCGTCGCTGGGCGCACGCGTACCCGTCGGTGGACAACCCGGCCTCGAACGCGGTCTGCCGCAAGGCCGGCTTCACCCTGCTCGGCGAGACCGAGTTCGAGTACCCGCCGGGACACCTGATGCGCTCCAACGACTGGCGGATCGACCTGGGCGCCTGACACCACGGCGCGGCGCCTGACACCACGACGCGGCGCCTGACACCACGGCGCGGCGGCGACACCGACGCCACGCCGTGGTGCCGGATCAGCCGACACGGGCCGGTCAGCGCGCCTCGTCCAGCCGGGCCCGCTGCGCCTCGGTCAACTCCAGGTCCACCGCCGCCAAGCTCTCCTCCAACTGCGCCACCGATGACGCGCCGACCAACGGGATCGCCGGTGTCTCCCCGCCCATCAGCCAGGCCAGCACCACCTGGTTCACCGTCGCCCCGCTCTCCGCGGCCACCTGCCGCAGCACGGCCAGCCGGCCGGGCGCGCTGGGCAGGTCGTACGCCGGGCCGAGCGGCCGGTCCGCCCGGGTGTAGCCGCCCTTGGCCAGCGGCGAGTACGCCACCAGCGTCAGCCCCCGCTCCACCCGCAGGTAGCTGGCCAGATCCGGACCGACCGAGCCGACGTCACCGTCCGGATCCAGCTCACTGGGCAGGTCGACCCGGCGGTGCAGGTAGGTGTGGTGGTACTGGAGCACCTCGTACCCGGGCAGGCCGGCCGCCGCGGCCAGCGTGCGGGCCCGTTCCACCCGCCAGGCACGGTGGTTGCTCGCTCCCAACAACCCGACCGTGCCCTCGGCCACCAGTTCGCCGAACGCGCCGACGGTCTCCTCCACCGGCACGGTGCGGTCCTCGATGTGCGCGTAGAGCAGGTCGAGCCGTTCCGTGCCCAGCCGCTCCCGGCTGCGCTGCGCCGACTCGCGGATCACCGTCGCCGACAACCCCTCGGCGTTGTCCGTGTAGCTGGTGCCCGGGGCGAGCGGCCGCGCCCCCACCTTGGTGGCGATGACGATCTCGTCGCCGACGCCCCGGCTGCGCCGCCAGCGCCCGAGCAGCTCCTCGCTCTCCCCGCCCTGCTTGCCGTTGACCCAGAAGGCGTAGTTGTCCGAGGTGTCGATGAACGTCCCGCCCGCCTCGACGTAGCGGTCGAGGATCGCGTACGAGGTGGCCTCGTCGGTAGCGGTGCCGAAGAGCATCGCGCCGAGACTGAGCACGCTCACCTCCCGCCGGGTCGCCGGGTCGGTGCCGATCGTGCGGTAGCGCATGGATCTCCCCTCCACCCGGCCCCCGCCAGGTGTCCGACTCCACCCTCGACGTTCGAGCGCACTCCAGGTCAAGCCCTCACCAGGGCAGCGCCCCCGACGAGTCGTCGGCGGCGAGGTGGCCCCAGAGCAGGCCGCTCGGCCCGTCCGCCGGCAACGTCGCCAGGTGCACGCTCACCTCGGCGCCCTGCTCCGCGCTGCGGTACCCGGAGTTGCCGTTGAGGTCGGTGGCGCAGTACCCGGGGTTGGCCGCGTTGACCAGGATCGGGGTGTCCCGCAGCTCCTTGGCGTACATCGCGGTGACCATGTTCAACGCGGACTTCGACGACGGGTACGGCACCGACGTCAGCGGCCAGAGGAAGCTCTCCGGGTCGGTCATCGTGGTGATCGAACCGACCTCGCTGGAGACGTTGACGATCCGCCCGGCGGGGGAGCGGCGCAGCAGCGGCAGGAACGCGTTGGTCACCGTGACCACCGCGAAGACGTTCGTCTCGTACACCTCGCGCAGGGTGGCCAGGGTGGTCTCGCTGGGCAGCGCCGAGCCGTCGGCCCGGACGATCCCGGCGTTGTTCACCAGCACGTCGAGGCGGCCGTACTCCTGCGCGACGTGCTTCGCGGCGGCGGCGACCGACTCCGGGTCGGTCACCTCCAGCGCCACCGGGTGCGCGTCCGCGCCGCCGTCGCGCAGCGCCGCCACCGCCGCCCCGCCCCGGTCGGCGTCCCGCGCGCCCACCAGCACCGTCATGCCCCGCCCGGCGAGCTGCCGCGCGGTGGCGTACCCGATTCCCTTGTTGGCCCCGGTGACCAGGGCGAGCTTCGTCGTCGTCATGGCGTCGAGCCTGCCGACGAGCCGGTGCGGGCGGGATAGACCGGCGCAGCCTGGGACCGGCGGTACCACCCTCGGCGGGCGCCGGTGCGGCAGGCTGGGGGACATGACCGCAGCCGGGTTGCGCCGCGACGAGCTGGCCACCTTCCTGCGCAGCCGCCGCGCCCGGTTGCGCCCGGCCGACGTCGGCCTGCCCGACGGGGTACGCCGCCGCACCCCCGGCCTGCGCCGCCAGGAGGTCGCCCAGCTCGCCGGCCTCTCCGTCGACTACTACGTGCGGCTGGAGCAGGGCCGTGGCCCGCACCCGTCCCGGCAGGTGCTCGCCGCGCTGGCCCGGGCGCTGCTGCTCACCCGCGACGAGCGGGAGTACCTGTTCCGGGTCGCGGGGCAGAGCCCGCCCCCGGTGCCCGGCCCGAGCGGTGACGTCCCGCCGGGGCTGCGCGACCTGCTCGACGCCATGACCACCACCCCGGCGTACTTGGTCGACGCCAAGTACGACGTGCTGGCCGTCAACCGGCTCGCCGCGCGCCTGCTGGGCGACCTGCCGGAGCGCAACATGATCCGCTGGATGTTCCGGCACCCCACCCCGGACGACCCGGAGGCGCGGCGCTTCGTCCGCGACTCGGTGGCCGACCTGCGCGCCGCCTACGGCCGGTACCCGGGCGACCGGGGGCTGACCGAGCTGGTCACCGAGTTGCTCGGCGTCTCACCCCGGTTCGCCGCGCTCTGGGCCGAGCACGACGTGGCGCAGCGCCGCCCGGTGACCAAGCGGGTGGCGCACCCGGAGCTGGGGCCGCTGGAGTTCGAGTGCCGGGTGCTGCTGGTGCCGGAGACCGACCAGCGGCTGATCGTGTACACCGCCGCCCCCGGCTCGCCGACGCACGAGGTGTTCCGCCGCCTCGCCGAGCAGGTGCGCCCGTGACGCGCACAGCGGGTGCCGGGGTTGCCGACCCGCCGCAGGCCGGCCAGGGACGACGACGAACGTCCTAGTTGACGCCGGTCGGGCGGCGGCTCGGCGCGGGCCCGGCGACCGTCGCCGCGACGGTGCGTCCCGGCACGATCGGGGCGTCCCGGCCGGTGCCGCGCCGGCCGTCACCGCGCCCGGCCCGCTCGTGGTAGTCCTGCTCCACGTTGACGGTCCAGACGTCGTGGCCGGCGCCGTGCACGATGTTCTCGGCGGTCAGCATCGCGGTCAGCATCGAGTGGTCCTGGTTGTTGTACCGGTGCATGCCGTTGCGCCCGACGGGGTGCACGTTGGGCAGCTCCCGGGCCAGCCAGGCCCGGATGGTGTCGACGTTGTGCTGGTAGCGCTCGTCGTAGACCGGGTACGCCTTCGGCATCCGCACCACGTACCCGCTCTCCACGCACCCCGGCCGGACCAGGCCGAGCTGTTCCAACTCGGCGGTGGCCAGCGCCACCAGCTCGTCGTCGGGCCTGCGCCAGGTCTCGTCGTCCTCGAAGACGAAGTACTCCAGGCCGAGGCAGGTGCGCCCGTCCTTGACCAGGTAGGGCGACCAGGAGCCGAAGTTCTGGATCCGGCCGACCTGCACGGCCGGGTCGTGCACGTAGATCCAGTTGTCCGGGAACGAGAACTCCTCCGGCACCACCAGCGCCACCGTGAGGAAGTCGCGGTGGCGCAGGTCGGCGGCGCAGGCCAGCACCTCGGCCGGGGCGGCCGGCCGGACCGCCGTGACCAGCTCGGAGATCGGCATGGAGGAGATCACGTGGTCGGCCGGGACCCGGCGCTCGCCGCCCGGCCCGTCGACGGTGACCGCGACGGCCCGGCCACCCTCGCGGTGCACCGCCGTCACCCAGGTGCCGGTGGAGACCTCGCCGCCGCGCCGGCGGACCTCGTCGGTGCAGCGCTCCCACATCATGCCGGGCCCGAACTTCGGGTACTGGAACTCCTCGATCAGGCTGGTCACGTCCTTGCGGTTGCGGCGGGGCAGCAGCGCGTGGAGCACCGCCCGGGCCAGCGACAGGTTCTTGATCCGCTGGGCCGCCCAGTCGGCCTGCAATCGGTCGGCCGGCATCCCCCACACCTTCTCCGTGTAGGTCTTGAAGAAGATCGAGTACAGCCGCCAGCCGAAGCGCGCCGACACCCAGCCCTCGAAGTGCGACTGGTCGCGGGGCGGACGCAGCCGCGCCTTCGCGTACGAGCCCATGCACCGGGCCGCCTCACGGATCCCGAGGTTGCGCAGGGCGTTGCCGGCGTTGAGCGGGTAGTCGTAGAGCGCGCCACGGTAGAAGATCCGGCTCATCCGGGGGCGCAGCAGGAACTCGTCGTCGGGTAGCACCTCGTGCCAGAACGCCTCGACCCGCGGCACCTTGGTGAAGAACCGGTGCCCGCCGATGTCGAACCGCCAGCCGTCGCGCTCCACCGTACGACTGATCCCGCCGACCACCTGGTCGGCCTCGAACACCCGCACCGTCGCACCGTGCCGGAGCAGCTCGTACGCGGCGGTCAGGCCCGCCGGGCCGGCGCCGATGACCACCGTGCCGTGACGCTCGTCCATCCCCGTGCGCTCCCTGCGGTCGACCCCTGCGGACAGGCGCGGATACCCCGTCCCCGCGTTCTCTCACGTCCCCTGCGGGGAAACTCCCGATCATGCCGCTCCGCGCCGTCGGGGGGCTCATCCGTCCGGGAGGTGTCATCGGGGCCGGGCGGGGGATGTCGGGGCAGCTTCGCGGCCCGTCCCGATCGGCCGCGGGTGCGGACCCGACCTGCGAGGAAGCGCTGATGGCCGACGGCACGACCCAGGAGACGTCCGCGCCGGGCGGCCGCCGGCCCGGCGTGGGCGAACGGGTGGACCGGCTGCGGGCGCGAGCCGGCGGCGTGGCCGCCCGGGTGCCGTGGCGCTGGCGGTACGTCCTGGCGCTCTTCGTCGGCGCGAAGGTCGTCTTCGCCGTCCTCGGCGTGGTCGCGCTGGCGGCGTGGGACGGGGTGCCCGGCGCGCCACCGGCCGACGAGGCGGGCATGCGCACCGCCCAGGAGGCGATCTCCGGGCAGCGCTGGATCTCGCTCTGGTTCGCCTGGGACGCCCTGATCTACGACCACCTGGCCCGGCAACCTGTCACCGGCGACTGGGACGACTTCGGCTTCCCGCTGCTCTACCCGTTCCTGGCCCGGGCGCTGGCGGTGCCGCTCGGCGGGCACACCGCCCTGGCGCTGCTGCTCATCGCCAACGTGGCGTTCCTGCTGCTGCTGTACTACGCGCTGCGGCTGGGGGAGGCGGTGCTCGGCGACGACGCCTCGGCGCGCCGGTTCACCCGGTACCTGGTGCTGCTGCCGACCGCGTTCCTGTTCCAGGCGGCGCTGACCGAGTCGCTCTTCCTCTGCCTCGCCCTGGCCGCGTTCCACTACGCCGAGCAGCGGCGCTGGCTGCTCGTGGGGCTGGTCGGGTACTTCCTGGGGCTCAGCCGCTCGATCGGGTTCCTGGTCGCCGTCCCGCTGGCCCTGGTCCTGCTGCGCCAGCACCGCTACCGGCCGGACCCGCGCAGCACGGCGCGCTACCTGCGCGACGGATGGCCACTGCTGCTGATCCCCGCCGGCTGGCTGACCTTCATGGCGTTCTGCCGCGTCACCGGCGGGGACTGGTTCGCCTACAAGCACGCCCAGGAGAAGGGCTGGGGCATCCGGGTGCAGAACCCGCTGTGGGTGCTCTGGCACGGCCTCACCGGCGGCGACGGCCGGGACGCGGTACGGGTCTGGTTCGCCGTCGCCGTCCTGGTCGTGGTGCTCGCCGGCGCCCGGTGGATCGGGCTGCCGTACGTCGTCTACGCGGTGCTGACGGTCCTGGGTCCGCTGTCGATGGGCCCGCCGGTCTACAAGAGCCTGCTGCGCTACCTGCTCGCCGCGTTCCCGGTCGGCCTGGTGCTGGCCCGCTGGGCGCGCCACGCCACGGCCGACGCCTGGCTGGGCGCCGTGCTGGCCCTGCTCCAGGGGGTGCTGTTCGTGGTCTGGCTGACCTACTGGACGCACTTCATCATCTGAGCACGCGGGGGCCGGCCGCCCCGGCCCCCGCGTCCCGTGACCCTCAGGCGGGCAGGTAGTCGAACGTGTCGGGGTTCGGGCCCTGCCGTCCGGCTTCGCCCTTGTCCAGCCCGGTGATGCGCTCCATCGTCGCCTCGTCCAGGTCGAAGTCGAAGATGTGGAAGTTCTCCTCGATCCGCCGCGGGGTGGTCGACTTCGGGAAGACGATGTCGCCGCGCTGCACGTGCCAGCGGAGCACCACCTGGGCCACCGTGCGGTCCAGTTCCTCGGCGATGTCCACCAGGGTCGGGTCGTCGAGGACCTTCCCCTGGGCGATCGGCGACCACGCCTCGGTCGGGATGCCGTGCGCCCGGCCGTACGCGCGCACGTCGGCGTTGCCGAAGTACGGGTGCACCTCGATCTGGTTCACCGCGGGCACCACCTCGGCCTCGGCGGCCAGCCGCTCGAGGTGCGCGACCTGGAAGTTGGACACGCCGATCGAGCGGGCCCGGCCGTCGCGCCGGAACTCCTCCAGCGTCTGCCAGGTGGAGACGAAGTCGCCGTCGTAGAGGGTGGGCAGCGGCCAGTGGATCAGGAACAGGTCGACGTAGTCCATCTTCAGCGCGGCCAGCGTCGAGTCGAACGCCTTGCGCGCGTCGTCCGGGCGGTGGAAGCCGTTGTTGAGCTTGCTGGTCACGAAGACCTCGCGCCGGTCCAGCCCGGAGCGGCGGACCGCCTCGCCGACCTCGGCCTCGTTGCCGTACATCTCGGCGGTGTCGATGTGCCGGTAGCCGATCTCCAGGGCCTTGCCCACCGCCTCGACGGTGTCCTTCGGCTCGATCTGGTACACCCCGAAGCCGAGCTGCGGGATCGTGTTGCCGTCGTTCAGGGTGATGTCGGGAATCGTGTTCGCCATCCGGCTTCTTCTCCCATCGTCCGGTACGCCCGCCCCGACGGGACGCCGTCGAGCGGGCACGTGCCAACCGGACTTACCCGGTCGGGCCGTACGCTCACGGACCGACCGGGGTGATCTGCGTCAGCCCCAGATGGCGCCGGCCCACTCCGGGTGGTCGACGAACGGGTTCCGGTTGCCCTGCCAGCGCTCGTAGATGCGCTGGTTGCGGCGCTTCTCGAAGGTGTCCGGCGGGTCCTGGGCGTGCCACTGCAACAGCACCGACTGCCGGCCCAGGTACGGCGCGGTGCCGTTGGAGACGGAGTTGTTCATCTCCAGGTTCGGCCAGCCGTCGTTGCCCTCGTACCGGATCGCCATGTACATGATCATGCGGGCCACGTCGCCCTTGACCGCGTTGCGCGGCTCGAACGAGTCGGCGTCGGTGTAGCAGCCCGGCGCCTCGCCGACCGGGCTGCCGCCGGTGTCGAAGTCCTTGTTGCCGCGCAGCGAGTTGACCGAGACGTCCGTCGGACGCAGGTGGTGCACGTCGGTGCCGGGCCCGGTGGCGGTGCCGAAGTCCCCGTGCGACTTGGCCCAGACGTGCTCGCGGTTCCAGTCGTCGACGCCGCCGCCGTTGCTGGTCTTGCTCTGCGAGCGGCCGGTGTAGAGCAGGATCACGTTGTTGGTGTTGGCCGGGTCCTGGTCGGTGTCCCGCAGCGCCTCCCACACCTGGTCGTAGGAGAGCCTGGTCTGGTTCCGGATGATCGAGTGCAGCGAGCTGCGCAGCGCGGGGCCGGTCTTGCCCATCGCGTTCGCGTAGTAGGTCGAGTCGTACGGGCCGCCGGTGAAGGTCGGCGACGGCGACGCGGTGGGCGACGGGGCGGCGCCGCCCAGGCTCATCGCGGTCGGGCTCTTCAACCCGCCGTGGCTGAAGTACGCGGTCAGCGTCCCGGTGGCGGTGATCTGCCTGCCGCGCAGCGACGGGTTGGTCAGCAGCCCGAAACTGCTCCGGTACGCCGTGGTGACCTGGACGTAGAGCATCCGGCCGGTGCTGGTCTCGCTCGCGGTGTCGGCGATGGCGATCGCGGTGTCGGCGGTGTAGTTCGAGGTGATGACGGTGCTCGAGGCGGTGGGTTGCCCGATCACGTAGCCGGTGACGGTGGCGGTCCGGCCGTCCTGGGCGGACAGCGCCTGCGCCACGGTCAGGGTGGCCGCCGCGGACGCCGACGTCGCGGCCACCGCCACCGAGGTCACCAGGGTGACGGCGAGTGCGAACGCCGTGACCATCCGCCCGGGTCGCGGGCGGGTGGAACTCTTCGTATTCATGGCTGGCGATGTTAACGGGCCGGCGGCGACCGGCGGGAGAGCGGCGACGTGAATTCTCAGTGGTGGGTGGTGTCGAACAGCACCGGCCAGGGGCGGGCCGACGGCACGACCGGGGCCGGTGGCGGCGGCTCCTCGGCGGCCAGCACCTCGGCGGCGAGCTGGGCGAACATCACCGCCGCCGGGTGCGCCGAGCGGTCCGGCCAGGCCGCCGACGTCCGCTTCACCAGGGGTGCGCCGACCAGCGGACGCCACGCGATCCGGGGCTGGAGCCGGGCCGACGCCGCCGGCTCCAACGCCACCGCCCCACCCGCCAGCAGCAGACCGAAGATGAACTCGGGGTTACGGGCCGGGCGTACCCGGCGGGGCGTGAAGCCCTGCCGGCGGCAGACGTCCAGGACGTGGTCGTACCAGCCGGGCGCGGTGGGCCGGGGCGGGCCGACCAGGTCCAGCCCGGCCAGGTCGGCCAACGCCACCTCACGCGGCCGGGCCAGCGGCGAGGCCCGGGGCAGCAGCACCCCCACCGGTACGTCCACCGGTGGGCCGAAGCGCAGCCCGTCCGCCTGCACCGGGTGGTGCAGCAGCCCGGCGTCGAGCCGCCCCTCGGCGAGCATCCGCACCTGCTCACCGGTGGTCAGCTCGTGCAGGTCGACGTCGAGCCCGGGCGCGGCGGCGGCGAGCCGGTCCAGCAACGCACGCAGCGTCACCGCCGGGGTCTCCGGCGGCACCCCGGCCCGGAAGACGCCGAGCGCACCCTCGCGGACCTGGCGCATCAGGTGGCGTACCCGGCGCTCCCCGGCCAGCAACTCCTCGGCCTCGCCGAGCAGCAGCTGGCCGGCGGTGGTGAGCCGGACCTGCCGGCGGGACCGGTCGAACAGCTCCACCGCCAGTTCCCGCTCCAGCCGCTGGATCGACTGGCTCAGCGGCGGCTGCGCCATGCCCAGCGCCTCGGCCGCCCGGCCGAAGTGCAGCTCGCGGGCGACCACCACGAAGTGCCGCAGG
Source organism: Micromonospora coxensis (assembly GCF_900090295.1). Classification (NCBI taxonomy): domain Bacteria; kingdom Bacillati; phylum Actinomycetota; class Actinomycetes; order Micromonosporales; family Micromonosporaceae; genus Micromonospora; species Micromonospora coxensis. The sequence goes on from NZ_LT607753.1 coordinate 4,706,105, forward strand.
TGGCGGAGCAGATCCACGCAGGGACCCTACGACAGCGCCCGCTACCGTTCACCGGTGGCAGTTCAGCAGCGGATCGCGCAGGTCTTCGCGCGGGCGGGGGTCACCGGCAGCCTGCACGTCGTACCGGTGGACGGGCCGGACGGACGGGAGATCGCCCTCGACGCCGACCGGCGGACCGTCATCGCCTCGGTCTTCAAGATCCTGCTGGTGCTGGAGTTCGCCCGGCAGGTCGCCGCCGGGCAGCTCGACCCCACCGAACGGGTGCTGGTGACCGCCGGCGACCGGCTCGGCGGCTGGGGCGTGGCCGGCTGCGCCGACGACGTCGAGGTGTCCCTGCGCGACCTGGCCTACTTCGCCATGTCGGTCAGCGACAACACCGCCGCCGACCTGCTGCTGCGCCGCGTCGGCGCGGACGTGCTGCCGATGCTCGCCGCCGAGCTGGAACTGGGGCGTACCCGGGTCCGGGGTGGACCGCGTGACCTGGTGGAGCTGATGCTCGCCGACGTGGGCGCCCGCACCGAGGCGGACTTCGCCCGGATCTTCCCGACCCTGCCGGAGGAGCGGATCCGGGCCATGCGGGTCTTCGACCCGGACCGAACCTCGTCGAGCACCGCCCGGGACCTCACCCGGCTGCTCACCCTGATCTGGCGGGACCGGGCCGGCCCGGCCGTCGCCTGCGCCACCGTGCGGGAACTGATGTCCCGCCAACTCGTACGGACCCGGCTCGCCTCCGGCTTCCCGCCCGGGGTGCGGGTGGTGTCGAAGACCGGCACCCTGCCCGGGCTCTACCTCGACGCCGGGGTGGCCGAGTACCCGGACGGCGCCCGGTACGCGATGGCCGTCCTCGTCCGCGCCGCGCACCTCGGCACCCACCGCACCGACGTGGACCTGGCCATGGGCGAGGCCGCCCGGATCGCCGTGCAGGCGCTGCGCGACACCTGAATCCCCGACCGGTCCGACCCGCTCGCAGCGGCGCTGAGCTGGTCCGATATCCGCACAGGTATCGACGGTTGCGGCATCCGGTCTTGGACGCCGCGGCCGGCGCGGTGGTGGGCTGTGGACCGACCACGTACCGCGTGAGACGGGGAGGATCCACCATGTCCGCACACCAGCTCGACCGCCGCCGCTTCCTGCGCGACAGCGCCGCCGGGGCCGCCGCGCTCACCGCCGCCGGGGCCGCCGCGCTCACCGCCGGTGGGCTCGTCGCCGGCCCGCCCGCCGCAGCCGCGCCGGCCACCGCGCCCGCCGCGACCCGGACCGCCCCCTCCGGGCCGGTCACCTTCCGCTGGTGGGGCACCTCCGGCTGGCGGATCGACATCGGCGAGCGGACCGTGCTGGTCGACCCGTACCTCAGCCGCTACGACACCGGCCTGTTCCGGGGCGCGTTCGATCCGGCCACCCCGCTGACCGTACGGTCGTCGGTGGTGGACTCCCTGGTGGACCGGGCCACCACCGTCCTGGTCACCCACACCCACTGGGACCACTTCAACGACGTGCCGTACATCGCCGGGCGCACCGGGGCCCGGGTCTTCGGCACGCTCACCGCCTACCACCTGGGCATCGCGTACGGGCTGCCGGCCGGGCAGCTCAGCCCGGTCTCCGGCGGCGAGGTGCTGGAGTTCGGCGACCACAGCGTCGAGGTGGTGGCCGCCCTGCACAGCCGCAACGCGTCGTGGTCGATGGCGTTCCCCGGCGTACGCCTCGGCCCGTCCGCGAAGCCGGCCACCATCGCCGACCTGCCCGAAGGCAACACCCTGGCGTACCAGCTGCGGGTCGACGGCGGGCCGTCGGTCTTCTTCATGGGCGCCAGCGACTTCGCCGCCCGCAACCTCACCGGCCTGGCGCCCGACGTGGCGATGGTGGCGCTGCCGGCCACCGGCTCGACCGCCGACTACGTGCCCCGGCTGATGGCGGCGCTGGAGCACCCGACGGTGGTGGTGCCGGTGCACTGGGACAACTTCGAGACCCCACTGACCAACCCGCCGGTCGTCGCCCCGAGCGACCGCAAACGCCTGGACGAGCTGGTCACGGCCGTACGCAAGGCGTCACCGCGCAGCCGGGTGCTGGTCCCCGAGTACGGCACCGCGTACCGCTTCTGAACGACGGCGGACCGGGACCGGACCCGGTCCCGGCCCCGCCGGTGTCACTTGGCGAGCGGCTGGCCCTGCTTGTCCTTGAACGAGCCGACCAGGATCATGATGAAGTCGATCAGCGTCCAGACACCCAGGCCACCGATGGTGAGCAGCTGCAGCACACCGGTGCCGATCTTGCCGGTGTAGAAGCGGTGCACACCGAGGGTGCCGAGGAAGAAGCAGAGCAACAGGGTGACGAGCCAGGACTTCTGGGTCGTGACGGGAGTGGTCACAGGGGGTCCTTTCACGAGGGATAGCCGCGGGAGCGTATCGGGGGCCCAGGTCAGAGGCAAGATCACGACTGCGGTGATCAGCCGGACGGACGAACCGGCCCCGACCGATGCGGTGCCCGGCAAACGCCTGCTCAGGGACCGGTCCGCCCCGGCGACCCGGTGCTACAGTCTGGCCGGCTCGGCGGCGCTCTCGGGGGGAGGGATCGGCGGTGACGACCTTCCGCGACACCCTGTCGCAACTGCTCAAGGCCCGCATCCCGGTGCTGCACGTCGAGTCGTACGAGGAACAGCGGGTGGTCGCCGAGATCACCGCGGTCGCCCACGACGCCGCCCGGGTACGCACCCCGCGCGGGGTGTGGATCTGGTCGGCGACCCACGGCCTGGTCGCCCCGGACGGCAGCCGCCGCAACGGCGCGGGCGAGCCGCAGGCCGCGCTCGACGCCGCGCTGCGGCTCGACGAACCGGCGGTCGTCGTCCTGCTCGACCTGCACCCGGCCCTCGGCGCCGGTGGCCGGCCCGCCGACCCCGGCGTGGTACGCCGGCTGCGCGACCTGGCCGCCGCCTACCGCTCCGGGCCGGTGCCGCGCACCCTGGTCCTGGTGTCACCGGTGCCGCACCTGCCCGGGGAGCTGGCCAAGGACGTCACCGCCGTCGACTTCCCGCTGCCCACCGAGGTCGAGATCCGGGCGGTGCTGGAAGGAATGATCGCCGCCAACACCGCCGGTGGACGGATCCGCATCGACCTCGACGCGCAGGGGCGCGAACGCCTGGCCAAGGCCGCCCTCGGGCTGACCCTGCACGAGGCGGAGAACGCCTTCGCCCGCGCCATGGTGGACGACGGCGTCCTCGACGCGCGCGACGTCGCCCTGGTGCACGAGGAGAAGCGCCAGGCGGTACGCCGCTCCGGCCTGCTGGAGTTCGTCGAGGCCGAGGTCGCGCTGGGCGACGTCGGCGGCCTGGAGAACCTGAAGCGCTGGCTGGCCAAGCGGGACGGCCTCTGGCTGGCCGAGGCCTCCGCGTACGGGCTGCCCGCGCCGCGCGGCGTCCTGATCACCGGGGTGCCGGGCTGCGGCAAGTCGCTGACCGCCAAGGCGGTCGCCGCCGCCTGGGGGCTGCCGCTGCTGCGCCTGGACATCGGCAAGGTCTTCGCCGGCCTGGTCGGCTCCAGCGAGCAGAACATGCGCGAGGCGATCCGCACGGCCGAGGCCGCCGCACCCTGCGTGCTCTGGCTCGACGAGATCGAGAAGGGCTTCGGCGGCGGCGCCGGCGGCGACTCGGGCACCTCGGGACGGGTCTTCGGCTCGTTCCTCACCTGGATGCAGGAGAAGACCCGGGCGGTCTTCGTCATCGCCACCGCCAACGACTTCGAGGGCCTGCCGCCGGAGCTGCTGCGCAAGGGGCGCTTCGACGAGATCTTCTTCGTCGACCTGCCGACCCGGGCCGAGCGCGCCTCGATCTGGGCCCTGCACGTGCAGCGCCGGCTGCGCCACCGGGCCGTCGCGGGCGCGCTCACCGTCGACCACGCGCTGCTCGCGGAGCTGGCCGAGCTGAGCGACGGCTACTCCGGCGCCGAGATCGAGCAGGCGGTGGTGGGCGCGCTGGTCGACGCGTACGCCGAGCGCCGGCCGCTGCGCCGCGACGACCTGTTGCGGGCACTGGTCAACATGGTGCCGTTGAGCGTCACCCAGGCCGAGCGGATCACCGCGGTACGCAACTGGGCGGAACACCGCGCGGTCGCCGCCACCGCCGCCGAGGACTGGGACCTGGACGCCCGCAGCGGGGCCGGTCCCGGGCGGCACGGCGGCCGCCCGGTGGAGTTCTGAGACACCGACCCGACGACGAGAGGATGCCGGTGAGCATCTCGCTGATACTCCTGCCCCTGGCGGTGGCCACGGTGACCGCCGCGCACACGGCCCGCGCCGACCGCGACGAGCGGGGCCGGGTGGTCTGCCAGGTGCAGACCCGGATGCGCGACGAGAACCTGCTGGCCGCCGCGCTGCGCGACACCGACGCCGTGGTCAGCGCCGACGCCGACGTGCTGACCGCCGACTGGTCCGGGGTACGCGCGGACTTCCGGCGTGACGCCGACGGCATCTGGACCGCGCACCTGACCGGCGAGGTGGACGACGCGCGGGCGGTCGAGATCGTCCAGGGCGTCGACGCCGCGTACGGGCGGCAGGTGCAGCGGGCGGTCCTGGAGCGGTTGCGCGCGCAGGCGCCGGCCGCCGGGCTGCGCCTGGAGTCGGAGCAGGTCACCGAGGACACCTCGGTGCGGCTGGTCTTCGCCGTCGAGGGGAGGTCGGCGTGAACGACCGGCCCCGTGTGGTGGTGACGGTGGGCCCGGACGGCGCGGTCAGCGCCGAGACCCGGGGTGTCCACGGTGACCGGTGCCTGGACTACGTCGCCGTGCTGGAGGACCTGCTGGCGGCCCGCGCGGTGCACAGCGCGTACACCGCCGACCACACCCGCGCCGGGGTGGACCTCCGGCAGGAGGAGCACGATGTCGACCGGGCCTGACGGGAGCTGGCAGCCGTTCCCGCCCGGCCCGCCGCCCGGCGCGTACGGCCCGGGCGGCCCGGCCACCCTCGGCCCGCCGCCCACGCCGTCGTCGGCGAATCCGGCGGCGAGCTGGAAGTGGCGGCTGCTGCACAGCTGGTGGCTGCTCCTGCCCATCATCGGGTGCGGCTGTCTCGGCGGCTTCGGCTTCCTCTACGTCGGACTGCGGGCCCGCCGCCCGGCCTGGTGGATCGCCGGCATCGGCTACGCGGTGCTCGGCTGGACCGCCCTGTTCCTGGCCGACGGCGACAAGGACAGCGTCCGGGGGGACATCTCGGCCTCGCTGGCGCTGGCGACCTGGGCCGCCTGCGTGGTGCACGGCATCCTGATCAACCCGGCCTGGCTGCGCTGGCAGGCCGGGTACCGGCCCTGGTACCGGCAGCCGCAGGGCGGGCCGGGCGGTCAGCCGCCGGTGCCGCCGCCGGTCGCGTCGTTCACCCCCTGGCCGCCCCCACCGGGATCGGTCGGCCCCGGCTTCCCGCCGGTCTCCGTGCCGCCGTCGCCCGCCGCGTCGTGGCCTGCGCCGGCCGCCCCGACGCCGCTCGGCGTGCCCGCCCCGACGACGCCGCCCGGCGTGCCCGCGCCGACGATGCCGCTCGGCGTGCCCGCGCCGACGATGCCGCTCGGCGTGCCCGCCCCCACGACGCCGCCCGGCGTGTCCGCGCCGACGACGTCCGCGCCGGCGATGCCGGCCGGGGCACCCGCGACGCCGGTCGCGCCGGTGTCCGGCGCTCCCGCGTCCGGCCCGCCCGCCGGGTCCACGGTGGACGTCAACACCGCGACCGCCGCGCAGCTCGGCGCCCTGCCCGGCTTCGACGCGGCCCGGGTGCACCGGGTGCTCGCCGAGCGGGACGCCCGTCGGGCCTTCGGCAGCGTCGCCGAGTTCGTCGCCGCCGCCGGCCTGGCCCCGCACGAGTACGCCCCGCTGCGGCACGTGCTGGTCTGCGCGCCACCTCCGTCACCGCCACCGGGGACCGGGCATGGACGCGTACTCGATTTCTGAGGCCGGCCCGGTCCGGCCGCCGGTCACGGGCCCGGTGGCGGTGGCCCGGTTCGTGGCCACCACCCGGGCCGAGGGGCCGGGCACCCGGACCGCCGTCTGGGTGCAGGGCTGCGCCATCCGCTGCCCCGGCTGCTTCAACCCACAGCTGTGGGGCTTCCGCGGCGGCGACCTGCTCGCCCCCGCCGACCTGCTCGCCCGGGTGCTCGCCGCCGACAGCGAGGGGCTGACGCTGCTCGGCGGCGAACCGTTCGACCAGGCCGCCGCCCTCGCCGAGGTCGCCGCCGGGGTACGCGACGCCGGCCGCTCGGTGATGACCTTCACCGGGTACACCACCGCCGGGCTGCGGCGCGCGGTCGACGGTGGCCGGACGGACGTGGCCGCCCTGCTGGCCGCGACCGACCTGCTGGTCGCCGGACCGTTCCGGGCCGACCTGGTCGACACCGGGCGGCCCTGGGTGGGCTCCACCAACCAGGAGTTCGTCCTGCTCTCCGACCGCTTCCCCGGGCTGCTCGACGAGCTGCGGCGCACCCCGGACCGGGTGGAGGTGCTGGTCGACCCGGCCGGCCGGGTCAGCGTCAACGGCTGGGCCGAGCTGGACGCGCTGGACGACCTGCTCGCCACGGCCCAGCTCCGGCGCGCCGGGCCGGCGGCCGGAGTGGTCCCCGGCGGCCGGTGATCCCGCTCGGGTGCCGGTCGTGCCGCCGTCGCCGACGCGACCCTGCTGACCCGCGGGTGGTCCCCGGGGCGGCTCAGAGCTGACGGATCGCGGTGGAGTTGACCCGGAAGCCGACCGTCGCCTCGACGATCCGCTCCACCAGCTCGGCCTTGCGGATGCCGGCCACCCCGCGCAACCCGAGCCGGGCCGCCAGTGCCCGCAGGTCCCGGCCCGACCAGCCGGCGAGGTACGCCGTACCGTCCTGGCGGGTGGACAGCGCGGCCAGCGCCGCCACCGCCCGGTCCGGGTCGACGACCGGCGCGACCGGCCGACGCGGCGCGGGCGGGCGGGCGCCGGCCGGGGGCGCCGTGACGGGCACCACCGCCAGCCGGGCCCGCCCCTCGGCCAGCGCGGCCACCTCGGCGGCCGGCAGGTCGGCCACCAGCTCCGCGAGGCGGATCAGCAGCGCGGCGGTGACGGCCGGGTCGGTCACGCCGCCACCTCGGCCGGTTGCAGGTGCGCGATGAACTCGGTGGTGATCTGGCGCAGCTCCTCCTGCACGGCCGGCAGCCCCACCCGGGGACGCAGCACCGCCGGCACGCCGCGCGGGGTGTTCGCGGCGAACAGGGTGACGTTCTCCCGCAGCACGGTCGGGAAGACCGGCAGGCCGAGCGCGCGGACCTGGTCCATGTAGCCCTGGTGCGCGGCGATCGGCTGCTGCGCGCTCAGGTGGATCATGGTGAACACCACTCCGGCGATGCCGGGGGCCACCTTCTGGTGCCGGCGGATCGTGGCGAAGCGCCGCGCGTCGGCGTTGTAGCGGTCGACCAACTCCCGGACGTTGCCGCAGAGGTAGTCGATGCCGAGGGTGGAGAGGTAGTCGGCCTTCGCCGGGATGAGCAGGTGGTCGCTGGCGATGATGGCCGACTGGGTGACCACGTTGAAGTTCGGCGGACAGTCGATCAGCACCAGGTCGTAGCCGCCCAGCGCCTCGTCGTGCAGCCCTTCGGCGAGCGAGCCGCGCACCCGGAACAGCTCCCGGTCGTACTCCTCGCCGTCGGCCACGCCCCGGGCCAGGGCCAGGTCGATGTCGGTGAGGCCGAGGTGCGAGGCGATCAGATCGAGTCGTCCCGCGCCGGACAGGTGGGCGTTGGCCGGGCCGGGAGAGACCACCAGCTCACCCAGGGTGACCGCCGGGGTGTCGCCGCGCAGCCCGTCGTACCACCGCTTCACGGTGCGCCCGTCGCGCAGCCGCTCCCGCCAGTCGTCGGGATCGTAGAAGCTGAAGGTCAGGCTGGTCTGCGGGTCGAGGTCGACCAGCAGCACCTTCATCCCCCGGTTGGCCAGCTCCGCACCGAGGTTGGCGGTCAGGGTGGTCTTGCCCACCCCGCCCTTGTAATTGATCACTGACACCACGTACACCGACGGCACCTCCCCAGACGGGGGAACCGTAGCGGGCGCGGCCTAGTCTGACCATCCATGATGGCGACTCGCGACGGTCACGCTGTGCGACCGGCAGTCAGGTACGCCGCCGGTGTGGGCCTCGCCGTCGTCGCGGCCGTGCTCTGGGCGGTCGGCATGACCGTCCTGCAACCGCTCACCGAGCCGGTCGGGCCGTGGTCCGAGACGCTGCCCGGCAACAACACCTACTGGGCCCGCGACCTGCGGTTCCTGGCGATCCTGGCGGTCGCGGCCGGGCTGGTGCTGGCCGGCGGCGGCCGGCGCGACGCGGCGGTGCCGGCGGTGCTGCTCGCCGGCGGCTGGCTGGCCGTGGACGTCGCCGTCGACCGGGCCGACCCGTACGGCGCCGGTGCGACCGTCGCGCTCGCCGTCGCCGGCTGCCTGGCCGTCGCCGCCACCGCCACCCTGGTACGCCGACCGGCCCGCGCCGCGCCCGACCGGCCGGTGCTGGCCGGGACGGCCTGCGTGGCGGCGGTGCTCGTGCTGGTCGCCACGCTGATCGAGTCACCCACCGACCGGGAGCCGGAACTCGACCCGGCGGCGCTGGCCACCGCCGGGCTGCTGCTCGCGCTGACCGTGGCGGGCGCGCTGGCCGCCGCGCCCGCGTCACCGTCGCCCGGCACGCGGCGCCCCGACGGCTCCCCGCTTCCGGTGACCGCCGAACGTCGTCGGCGCTACGCCGTCGCGGCCGGGATCGCCGTCGTGGGCCTGGTCGGCCTGGTCCTGGTCCGGGCGGTCGAGCCCGGACACCGGCTGACGCCCGCCGCCGCGCTCGGCACGGTCCTGCTGGCCGGGGTCACCCTGCTGGCGTGGGACTGGCCGGACGGCCGCCCCACGTGGTGGCGGCACGGGCTGGCCACCCTCGTCGCTGCGGTCCTCCCGGTGGGGCTGATGGTCGCCGTCGCCGTGGTCACCGGGATGCTGCGCCTGGCGGCGCCGCTGACCGCCCTCGCCGGCAACAGCCCGATCAACAGCGCCGACTCCGACGTCCTGCTGTCGCTGTCCGGGCTGCTCGCCGGCCTCGGCACGGCGCTGCTGCTGGCCCGCCCCGCCACCCTCGGTCAGGCGCCGACGCCCCCGGAGCCGCCCCTGCGGGCCAGCGCCGAGCGGCGGTAGCCGTACACGGCGTAGATGACCGCGCCGAGCAGGAACCAGACTGCGAACCGCAGCCAGGTCACCGGAGCCAGGAAGGTGATCAGCCAGACCGAGAAGAGCGCGCCGAGCGCCGGCACCACCGGCATGCCCGGCAGCCGGAACGTGCGCGGCGCGTCCGGGCGGCGGTAACGCAGCACGATCACCGCGATGCAGACCACCACGAACGCCAGCAGGATGCCGATGTTGGTCAGCTCCGCCGCCTCCCGGATCGGCAGGAAGCCGGCGATCAGCGCCGAGCCCACCCCGACGATCCAGGTGACCCGCACCGGCACCCGGCGGACCGGGTGCACCTTGGCGAACCAGGCCGGCAGCAGCCCGTCCCGGCTCATCGAGAACCACACCCGGGTCACCCCGAGCATGAAGGTGAACATCACGGTCAGGATGCCGATGATCGCGCCGACCGCGATGACGCTGGCCAGGCCGGAGAGGCCCACCGAGGCGAACGCCGAGGAGAAGCCGCTCTCCGGGTCGATCTCCCGGTAGTTCTGCATGCCGGTGAGCACCAGCGTGGCCAGCACGTACAGCACCATCGAGATGGCCAGCGAGTAGATGATGGCCTTCGGCATGTGCCGGCGGGCGTCCTTGGACTCCTCGGCGGCGGTGCTCATCGCGTCGTACCCGAAGACGGCGAAGAAGACGGTGGCCGCGCCGGTGAACGCCCCGGCGATGCCGAACGGGAAGAACGGCGAGTAGTTCGCGGTCCTGACGTAGAAGAAGCCGACCACGATGACCAGCAGCACCACGGCCACCTTCAGGCCGACCACGAACGTCTCGAAGCGGGCCGCCGTCTTGATGCCCCGGGTCAGCAGGTAGGCGATGAAGAGGCAGAGGATCACGGCGAACAGGTCGACCACGTGACCCTCGCCGGTGCCCGGCGCGCCGAGCATCCACGCCGGCAGCCCCACGCCCAGCTCACCGACGAGGAAGCCGAAGTAGCCGGAGATGCCGATCGCCACCACCGCCACGATGGCGGTGTACTCCAGCAGCAGGTCCCAGCCGATGAACCAGCCGACCGCCTCGCCGAGCACCGCGTACCCGTAGGTGTAGGCCGAGCCGGCCTTCGGGATCATGCCGGCGAACTCGGCGTACGACAGCGCCGCCGCCGCGCTGGCCAGTCCGGCGATCAGGAACGACACCAGCACGGCGGGGCCGGCCGTCTCGCTGGCCACCGCCCCGGCCAGGGCGAAGATGCCGGCCCCGATGATGCCGCCGACGCCGATCGCGGTGAGCTGCCACAGCCCCAGTGAGCGGGCCAGCGCCGCGCCCTCCACCTCGTCGACGATCTCCTCGACGGGCTTGCGTCGGAAGATCCCCGTGCCGTTGCCTGCGGAGGCCATCGTCGTCCCCTTCACCGATCGGCGTGGAGTCCCGTGGGGGACGTATGCCCCAACGACCTGACCCGCGTGCGGGTCACTCAGCGACCGGGAGGACCACCTCGTTGCGGCGCAGGAACCACGGCTTCCACGGCGGGTCGAAGCGGGCGTACCGGATCGCGCCCGACGGGGTCAGGCCGGCCGCGGTCACCGCCCGGCCCAGCGCGGTGGCCCGCCGGCCGAACGCCTGCTCCGTCCAGCGACCGGAGAAGCGGACGGCGGCGGCGAGCTGCCCGGGGACCTCCCGGACGGTGATCCGCGGGTCCTGCGGCTCGGGCGCGGTGGCCGTGGACAGGCCCGCCGGCAGCACGAACCGCACCAGCCAGCAGCCGGGCCGGTCGCCCTCCTCCTGCACGACCGGCGCGGTCATCGCGATCCGCTCGGCGCCGGCGGTCTCCTGCACCACGGGGGCGGTCATGGCGACCGTCCGCCGGGACCGGTTGGCCCCGGAGAGGTACCCGAGCAGCGGGCGGAACGCAGCCTTGCCCGCCTCGACGAGCGTCCCCTCCACCCGTATCTCGGCGACCAGGTGGGCCGGGTACCGACGCAGCTCGAAGCCCGGGTGCCTGGCCACCACCCGGTACGGCTGCTGCTCGGTCATCAGGCACGCTCCCGGGCCGTCAGGGCTCCTCCACCCGCACGCTACCGCTCGCCGGCGTCCGGCTCGGGGTGAAGCGGAACCTCCGCCGGCCGCCAGTACTGCCGTCTGCCCTCGTCGCGCACGACCACACCGAGCCGGGCCAGTTCGGCGCGCAGCTCGCGGGCCTCCCCGCCGCGGCCGGCGTCCAGGGCCCGCTGCCGGGCCCGCAGCAGCGCGTCTCCGCCGGGCGGCAGCCCCGGCAGTCCCGCCACCCACCGCCGGTACGCCTGCCGGTGCGGGTCCTGCTCGACCCACGGCCAGCCGTGCCCGGTGAACGCCGCCCGCAGCCGGTCCCGGGCCAGGTCCGACTTCTCCCGGGCCAGCTCCGCGCCGTCGGCGTCCAGCAGCACCAGCGCCTTGCCGTCGAGGAAGACGGCGCTCACCCCGGCCCGGTCGACGTCGTGCCCATGCCCGTCGCGGTGCAGCCGCACCCCGGTGCGGCCCACCGTCACGGTGAGCCGCTCCCGGGTGCCGACGTACGCCACCAGCAGCCCGGCCAGCGCCGGCACCCCCGTGCCGCCGGCGTACGCCTGGGCCTCGGGCAGCCCGGCCAGCAGCGCGAACCAGCCCTGGAACGGCACCCAGGGCAGGTCGGCGAGCCACCCCGCAGCGGCGGTGAGCGCAGCGCCCAGACCGGCCCCGAGCAGCGGGAACCCGCCCCACATGACCACCAGCTCCCCGACCCCGCCGCCGACCACCGTGGCGGTGCCGTGCCCCTGGGCGTCCACGCTCAGGACACCTCCCGCCGCAGGGTGCGGACCAGCCCGGCGGCCAGCGGCACGACCATCCAGACCAGGAGCGAGACCGCCAGCCGCCCCCACTGGCCGGCGGTGACCTCGACGCCCAGCAGCGGCTCCATGGTCACCGAGGTGTCCAGCCACGCCGCCGGCCGGTGCAGCGCCCGCACCATTGCCGACAGGATGCTCCACACGGTCGGCAGCAGCAGGTACGTGACGATCGCCAGCGGGGTGTTCAGCAGCAGCAGGCCGAAGCCCGCGCCCATCAGCACGTTCGCCACCTGCAACACGGCCGCGTGCGGCAGCAGCCGCCAGTCGAGGTTCCATTCGCCCGCGCCGCCGGTGGCCCCGGCGAGCAGCGTGCCGACGGCGGCGACGGCCAGGCTGACCCCGACCGAGGCCAGCGCCGCCAGCACCACCGCGACGAGCTTGGCGACCACCACCCGTTCCCGGCGTGGGACCAGGGCGAACGTGGTCAACGCGGTGCGCTGCGACCACTCCGCGCAGATGGACAGGATGCCGAGCACCGGCAGGAGCAGCCCGACCGGCAGCAGCGACGGGACGAAGAACGCGGTGAACGTCTGCTCGGCGTCGTCGAGGACGAACAGTTGCACGGTGACGATGCCGGCGGCGATCAGCCCGATGGTGGCCAGCAGCCAGCGTCCGGCCCGCGTGTCGGCGAGCTTGCGCAGCTCCACCCCGGTGAGCCGGGCAAGGGACGGCCCGTCGGCCACCGGGCGGCGGTCGGTGACGGCGGGTGCGGTGATGGTGGTCATTTGACGGCTTCCTTCGTCGACGCGCCGGCGGTGAGGGTGAGGAAGAGCTGTTCGAGGCCGCCGCTGCCGGCGGGACGCAGCTCGGTGAGGACCAGTCCGGCGTCGGCGGCGACCTGCCCCACGGCGCCGGGCTCGGCCCGGACCAGGAAGCCGCCGTCGGTCCCGGCGGTGGCGCGCAGGCCGACCCGGTCCAGGGTCAGCCGCAGGGCGTGCGGGTCTCGGCCACGGACCAGGGTGCCGGCGCCGGCCAGCAGCTCGTCCTTGCCGCCGGCGGCGACCACCCGGCCGCCGCCGATCACCACGACCCGGTCGGCGACCGCCTCCACCTCGCGCAGCAGGTGGGAGGAGAGCAGCACGGTGCCACCCCGATCGGCGAAGTCGCGCAGCAGGCCGCGCATCCAGAAGATGCCCTCCGGGTCGAGGCCGTTGGCCGGCTCGTCGAGGATCAGCACCCGGGGGTCACCCAGCAGCGCCAGCGCCAGGCCGAGCCGCTGCCGCATCCCGAGCGAGTACGCCCCGACCCGCCGCTTCGCCGCCGTCGCGTTCAGCCCGACCAGATCGAGGACCGCGCCCACCCGCCCGTGGTCCACGCCCATCGTCCGGGCGGCCAGGGTCAGCGCCTCCCGGCCGGTGCGCCCGGCGTGCTGCGCCGAGGCGTCCAGCAGCACCCCGACCTCCCGCCCGGGGTTGGGCAGCTCCCGGTACCGGCGGCCGGTGACGGTGGCACCGCCGGAGGTCGGCGGGGTCAGCCCGCAGATCATCCGCATGGTGGTGGACTTGCCGGCGCCGTTCGGGCCGAGGAACCCGGTCACCGTGCCCGGTTCGCAGTGGAACGAGACGTCGTCGACGGCGACGTGCGGGCCGTACCGTTTGGTGAGGTGTTCGACCGTGATCATGGCGTCGAGCCTGCCCGCGCCACCCGGCCACGCGCTGCGGCCGGCGGTCGAGAGCCACCCATACCTCGGTCTACCGGCAGCCTTCGACTTTGGTAGGTGTCGCCGGCGCGGGACGGCTTCCTAGCATGGAGCGGTGAGCAGCGCCGTCGTCGTACCCGATCATCCCTGGCTGCTGCCGGGATCCCTCGCCCCCGCCTCCCGAGTGGCCCGCCGGACACCCCGGGACTGGCTGGTCGACGGCCTGCTCTTCCTGCTCTCCCTGGCCTGGGCGGTGCTCGCCTTCGGCGACTCGCTCGGGCCGGAGCCGGAGATGGCCCTCAACGCCGGGCCGTCCTGGCTCAACGAGGTCGACCTGGTGCTCGGGGTGTGGGCCTCCACCGCCCTGTGGCTGCGCCGGCGCTGGCCGGTCGGGCTGGCCGTGGTCACCCTGCCGCTGATCCTCTTCTCGGTCAGCGCGTCGGTGGCCCTGGTGGTCATCCTCTTCACGGTGCTGGTGCACCGCCCGCTGCCGGTGGCGGCGGCGCTGACCGCCGTGCACCTGCTGAGCAGCCCGGTGTTCCTCGCGGTCCGCCCCGATCCGGCGATGCCGTACTGGGCCTCGGTCGCGTTCACGGTGCTGGTGATCGGTGTGATCGTGGCCTGGGCGCTCTTCGTCCGGGCCCGCCGTCAGCTTGTGCTGTCGCTGCGCGAGCGCGCGGACCGGGCCGAGGCCGAGCAGCAGCTGCGGGTCGCCCAGGCCCGGCAGCTGGAGCGCACCCGCATCGCCCGGGAGATGCACGACGTGCTGGCGCACCGGATCTCCCTGCTCAGCCTGCACGCCGGGGCCCTGGAGTTCCGTCCCGACGCGCCCGCGGAGGAGGTCGCGAAGGCGGCCGGGGTGATCCGGGCCAGTGCGCACGCCGCCCTGCAGGACCTGCGCGAGGTGATCGGGGTGCTGCGCGCCGAGTCCGGCGCCGCCGAGACGGCCACCCCGGAACGCCCGCAGCCGACCCTCGGCGACCTGCCGGCGCTGGTGGCGGAGTCCCGGGCGGCCGGGGTGCGGGTCGGCGTGGTGGACGCGGTCGCCGACGCCGCGGCCGTGCCTGCGGCGGTCGGGCGCAGCGCGTACCGGATCGTGCAGGAGGGGCTGACCAACGCCCGCAAGCACGCGCCGGGGGCGCTGGTGTCGGTCCAGCTCGCCGGACGCCCCGGCGACGGTCTGGCCGTCGAGATCCGCAACCCGTGGCCGGTCGGCGAGCCACCGGCCCCGGCGATCCCGGGCACCGGCACCGGCCTGGTCGGCGTCGCCGAGCGGGTCAGCCTCGCCGGTGGCCGGCTGGAGCACGGGCGGGACGCCACCGGCGACTTCCGGCTCGCCGCCTGGCTGCCCTGGCCGGCGTCGTGAGCGCGGGGGAGCAGGCGCCGGTCCGGGTGCTGATCGTGGACGACGACGCGCTGGTCCGGGCCGGACTGTCGATGATCCTCGGCGGGGCGCCCGACGTGCGGGTGGTCGGCGAGGCCGCCGACGGCGCGGAGGTGCCGGCCGCCGTCGAGGCGTACGCGCCGGACGTGGTGCTGATGGACATCCGGATGCCCCGGGTCGACGGGCTGACCGCCACCGAGGCGCTGCGCGCGGGCCCCTGCCCGCCCGAGGTGCTGGTGTTGACCACGTTCGACGCCGACGAGCAGGTGCTGCGCGCGCTGCGCGCCGGGGCGGCCGGCTTCCTGCTCAAGGACACCCCGCCCGCCGAGATCGTCCGGGCGGTGCGCCGGGTGGCGGCGGGGGAGGCCACCCTCTCCCCGACGGTGACCCGCAAGCTGATCACGCACGTGACCGCCGTGGCCGCGCCGTCCGGGCCGGATCCGCGCCGGCAGCGGGCGCTGCGGCTGCTCGACGGGCTCACCGGGCGGGAACGGGAGGTCGCGCTCGCCCTCGGGCAGGGCCGCACCAACGCGGAGATCTCGGCGGAGCTGTTCATGAGCGTGGCGACGGTGAAGGCGTACGTGTCCCGGCTGCTGACCAAGTTGGAGCTGAACAACCGGGTGCAGGTGGCGCTGCTGGTGCACGACGCCGGCCTGGTCTGAGCCCTCCGACGACCTTCTCACCGCCTGGCGCGATTGAACTCCTGCCCGCTGTGGGCCGTACCACTGCCCGAGGATGCGCTGCGGCGGACAGCCGCAGTCGCTGGCGAGCTGCGGGAGGCCTGCCGTGCGAGTTGGTGAGCAGTCGACGGACCCCATCGATCTGATCCTGGGCGAGGTGCCGGTGCCGGCGCCGCTGACGCCGGAGGACGTCCGGCTCGCGGTGCGGGCGGTGGTCGTGCACGCCGCCGAGGAGTGGCCCAACGGGCCGCTGTGCCGCAACGACGGCGCGTCGTACCCCTGCCGGCTGCATCGCTGGGGCCGGCGGGTGCTGGAGAACCACGGGCTCAACGACCGTCAGATCGAGGCCCTGATCCGGCACGGGAACCCGTTCGTGCACGTGCCGTTCCCCTTCACCTACGGCAGCCCGGCCCAGGGCCGGGCCGCCACCCCACCGGCCCGGCAGGCGCCCGGCTACCCGGCGCGCAGCCAGGCCGGGTCCGCCGGCTACCCGCCGCGCAGCCAGGCCGGCCGGGTCGGCGCACCGGGGACCCGGCCCGCCCTCCGGCCCGGCGGGCCCGGCCGGCCGGTGGCACCCCCCGCCACCGCGCCGCGCTGGCCCCGGGCGAGCTGAGCGGAGGTACGACCGCCGGCGGCGCCCGGGCGCCACGACGCCGGCCCGGACCGGGGTGGGAGAGCCCGGTCCGGGCCGGCGTCGACGTTCCCGCGCCGGATCAGTCGGCGGCGCCGACCCCGCAGTCCGGGGCCGACCAGCTCGTGGTGTTGCGGGTCCGGTCGCGGTCGTTCTCCCGCCGCGAGTCGACGTGCACGTGGCTGTCGTGGTTGGTGTATCCCGGGCCGTAGATGCCGCTGAAGCCGTGGCTGCGGGCCGCCCGGGCGACGTCGCACAGCGAGCGCGACCGGGAGACCAGGTCGGCGGCGTTGCCGTAGAGGTGCTGGCTGTCGGACGCGCCGCCCACCCGGCGGTTGCAGGCGATGTCACGGAAGCCGCTGGTCACGTTGAGCGGCCGGTCGCCGAGGCTGCGGCGCAGCGCCTCCAGCTTCCACATGGTGCGCAGCGCGTTGGCCCGGGTCTCGCCGGCCGGCAGCGGGCCTCCCGTCCATCCGCTCTGGCCGCAGCCGTCGTCCAGCTCGGTGTAGCTGAAGTGGGCGGGGGTGCAGTCGTCGTCCTGCAACTGGTAGAGCTTGGCGAAGGTCTGCCGGCCGGCGATGCCGTCGCTACGCAGCCCGTAGGCGCTCTGGAAGCGGCGTACCGCGGCGGCGGTCTCGGCGCCGTACCGGCCGTCGACGCGGACGATCCCGCCGCTGCCGGCCCACCCGGCGACCCGGATCTGGAGTTGACGGACGTCCTCGCCGGAGCGCCCCGGCGCGAGGGTGCGCTGCCAGGTGTAGCAGCCGTCGGCGTGGGCCGCCGGCGCGGCGACCACCACGGCGATCGCGGCCCCGGGCAGTGCCAGGGCGCATGCGACGAGGGCCCGTTTCAGGGTGTGTACGCGCACGGATGTCCTCCCGGTAGGAGAGCGATGGGGTGTCGATCGGGACATCGACCGAGACGTCCCGGCGCTTTCACCCTGACAGCTCTTCTGCCGTTTCGAGGCGGTTGATGAGAATTGTTCTCACGATTGCTTGTTGCTGGGCATTCCCTGGGAATTGCGGCGAATTGCGATACGGCCGAGCCGCCCGACAGTTCGCAATCGGCACAGGGCGCACCACACGGCGACGGCAACCCGAAAACACCCGTCCGGTCACCCGGGGTGACTGCCGGCCCGTGACCGGCGACCGGTAACGTCGGTCCCGGCGCGCGGCGCGCGGCGACGGGGGAGGTGGACGTGGCACGTGGTGGCGTCTTCTGCGTCGAGGGTCAGTGGCACCGGGACCTGCACGAGCGCGGATCGGTCCTGCCCACCCTGGAACTGTTGGAACGGCTCGGCAAGATCCGCTTCATCCACAAGGACGCCGCCACCCGCGACGAGCTCTTCTACTTCGTCGACCGCTGGCTGCTCAAGCAGTACGCCGACTACCGGGTCGGCTTCTTCGCCATGCACGGGGAGCCGAGCCGACTCTGCCTCACCGACTGGGACTCGGTGGCCCTCACCGACGTCGCCGAACGGATGGCCGGGCGCTGCGAGGGGCGGCGGCTCTACTTCGGCAGCTGCTCGGTGCTGCGCGCCTCCGACGCCACCCTGCGCGACTTCCTCGACACCACCGGAGCGGCGCTGGTCTGCGGCTTCACCCGGGAGGTCGACTGGGTGGAGTCGGCGGCCTTCGAGACGGTGCTGCTCGACGTGCTCGCCAACGGCCAGCGGCACAACGCCGCCGAGCTGCGGATGGGCTCGGCGCACTGGGCGCCGCTGGCGGCGTACCTCGGGTTCCGGGTGATCTACGCCAACGGCCGGGCCTGGCGGCCCACGGTCCGCCCCCGGGTTCCGGCGCAGAGTACGCCGGGTCGTGTCGCCGGCCGGTCCCGCTGACCCGCGCCCGCGATCCGCTGACCCGCGCCCGCGATCCGCTGACCCGCGCCCGCGATCCGCTGACCCGCGCCCGCGATCCGCTGACCCGCGCCCGCGATCCGCTGACCCGCGCCCGCGGCCCGGGGGTGCCCGCACGCCGGACGCCGCCGAGTGGGCCGAGGCCGGCGTGCCACCGCTGCGCCGTGCTACAGACTTGAGTACAGATGTGGGTCAGGGCGCGTTCCCCGGCTGAGTCACATCCGTACTCAAGTCTGTAGCGTCACCCGACCAGCCTCCCCCCTCCCGGCTCCGGGTGGCCGCCGCCCTCCCGCCGGGCCGCCTCCACCGGGCCGGCGCGGGGCCGGCCTGGTAGAACCGAGGCATGGCACGCAGCATCGCGAGCAACACCCGGGTCGACCGGGACGCCCTGATCGAGTTCCTCCGGCCCCGGCACCGGGTCGTGCTGATGACCACCCGGTCCGACGGGCGTCCGCAGTCCTCCCCGGTCTCCTGCGGCGTCGACGGCGAGGGCCGGCTGGTGATCTCCACCTACCCGGAACGGGCCAAGGTGCGCAACATCCGGCGCGACCCGAGGGTCTCCGCCTGTGTGCTCTCCGACGACTGGAACGGCCCCTGGGTGCAGGTCGACGGCACCGCCGAGGTGCTCGACCTGCCGGAGGCGCTGGAGCCGCTGGTGGAGTACTTCCGCAGCATCTCCGGCGAGCACCCGGACTGGGACGAGTACCGCGCGGCCATGGTGCGGCAGGGCAAGTCGCTGATCCGGGTCACCGTCGACAGTTGGGGGCCGATCGCCACCGGCGGCTTCCCGGCCCGCCTCGCCGACTGACCGCCCCGGCACTCAGTACGCGGCGGTGAAGCGCATGTTCTCGAAGCGCGGGTTCTCGATCTCGTCGACGATCGCCACGGCCAGGTCCTCGTAGGTCAGCACCGAGCGCCCCTGGTCGTCCACCACCGGGTGCTCGGTGCCGGTGCGGTAACGGCCGGTCCGTTCGCCCGGGTGGAACTCCAGCGGCGGCGGGGAGACGTACGTCCAGGTCACCCCGTCGGCCGAGGAGCGGTACGAGGCCAGCGCATCGGCCTGCCCCAGCGCCGCGTCCCGGTACTCCTCGGGGAAGTCCGGCTCCTCCAGCAGCGGGGTGTCCTTCGGCGTCAGCAGGGTCGCCCCGCCGCCGACGTGGATCACCCGGGGCGGGTCCGGCACGTCCCGCAGGACGGTGATCAGGGTCTGCGCCGCGTCCCGCCAGAGCGCCCGCTCGCCGCCGCCCACCGCCACCACGATGACGTCGGCCGCGCCGGCCAGGTCCCGGACGCTCTGCGCCGAGGTGGCGTCCCCGGTCACCAGGTTCACCCCGGCGGGCAGCCAGGTGACCGCCTCCGGGCGGCGCACCGCCGCGGTGACCCGGTGCCCGCGCGCCACCGCCTCGGCGACGATCCGCGAGCCCGCGGTGCCGCCGGCGCCGTACACCACGACGTTGCTCATGCCGTCCAGGCTATGGACCGACCCGCCCGCCCGTCGGCGGAACGGCTCAGTCCACCAGGGCGGAGTAGACCAGCTGGCGCAGCTGCGAGCGCAGCGGGTACGTGCTCGACGGCATGAGCTGGGTGAACAGCAGCGCGGTGACCTCCTCGACCGGGTCCACCCAGAACGCGGTGCTGGCCAGCCCGCCCCAGTAGTACTCGCCGACGCTGCTCGGCACCCGCGCCGGCACCGGATCCTCGACCACCGCGAAGCCCAGGCCGAAGCCGATGCCGTCCAGCACCGTCTCGGCGAACCCCTCCGGCTCGAACGACGCCAGGTCGCCGCCGCCGGGCAGGTGGTTACGGGTCATGTACCGGACCGTGCGGGGGGCGAGCAGGCGTACGCCGTCCAGTTCGCCGCCGCGCAGCAGCAGCTGGGTGAAGCGGTGGTAGTCGGCGGCCGTGGAGACCAGCCCGCCACCGCCGGAGAAGCACTCCGGGCGGGTCAGCGCGAACGCGCCGATCTTGTCGACCCGGACCGCCTGCCCGGTGGCCGGGTGCGGGGTGTAGAGGGCGGCGAGCCGCTTGGCGTTAGGCTCGTCGACCCAGAACCGGGTGTCGGTCATGCCCAGCGGGGTGAGGATCCGCTCGGTGAAGAACTCCTCCAGGCTCTGCCCGGAGATCACCTCGACCAGCCGGCCCAGCACGTCGGTGGAGACGCCGTAGTTCCAGCCGCTGCCCGGCTGGAACATCAGCGGCAGCTTCGCCATCCCGGCGGTGGCCCCGGCCAGGTCGAGTCCGGGCGGGACGCCCAGGTCGTACCCGGCGGCCCGGTAGAGGGCGTCGACCACCGAGGTCTGCGCGAAGCCGTACGTCAGGCCGGAGGTGTGGGTGAGCAGGTGCCAGACCCGGATCGGCTCGATCGCCGGCACGGTGTACGCCTTGAGCGCCGAGCCCTTGTCGAATACCCGCACGTCGGCGAACTCCGGCAGCCAGCGGCTGATCGGGTCGTTCAGCTCGAACCGGCCCTCCTCCCACAGCATCATCGCCGCGACGGAGGTGATCGGTTTGGTCATCGAGTAGATCCGCCACACGGTGTCCTGCTCGACCGGCGTGCCCGCCTCCACGTCGCGCAGCCCGTACGTCGAGGAGTGCGCCACCTCGCCACGGCGGGTCACCACGATCTGCCAGCCGGCGAGCCGACCGTCGTCGACGTAGCGGCCGAAGTGTTCGTCGATCCGCGCGAGTCGCGCCGGGTCGAAGCCGATCTGGTCCGGGTCGATGCTGCGTGCCACGCTCACGTCCGCGAACCTACTAGCCGGTACGGCGGCGACGGAAGAGCGGGAGGCCACTGTCGGAGCCCCTGGTTAGTGTGGTCCGGTGCCGCAGACGACCGAGGACGCGACGTTCCGCGACGACGACTGGTACGCCGAGGAGCTCATCGACCGGCACTTCGTCCGCTGCGCCTTCCAGCGGGTCGACCTCACCGAGGCGGTCAGCCGCGGCGCGTCCTTCACCGAGTGCCGGTTCGGCAACGTGGCGTTCAACGCCTCCCGGCACGTCGACTCGGCCTTCACCCGGTGCGCGTTCCGCCGGTGCAACCTCTTCGAGGCGGAGTTCGACGGCTGCAAGCTGGTCGGCAGCACCTTCGCGGAGTGCGACCTGCGCCCGCTGCGGGTGACCGGCGGGGACTGGTCGTTCGTCGCGCTGACCGGCGCCGACCTGCGCGGGGTGACGTTCACCGACGTACGGATGCGGGAGGCGGACCTGACCGGGGCCGATCTGACCGGCGCGACGGTGACCGGCGTCGACCTCTCCGGCGCGCAGCTGCACGGGGCCCGGCTCACCCGCGCCGACCTGCGCGGCAGCGACCTGACCTCGGTGGACCCGACCACCGTGCAGCGGGCCGGTGCGCTGATCGACGCGGAGCAGGCGATCGTGCTGGCCCAGGCGCTGGGCTTCGAGATCCGCTGACGCCGGACCACCCCGCGCCCGTATCGTGCGTTTCATGGTGGTACGGGCGGACCTTCGGGACCGGCGGCTGCGCCGGCTCAACGTGGCGGTCGGGCTGCTGCTGGCCGTCGAGGGCATCGCGATGTGGGCGGCGAGCAACGACCTCGCGCTGCCGGTGACCGCCTCCTACCTCACCGCCGACCCGGTGACCGTGCGCGACGGCACCCTGCCCGAGACGGTCTTCCGGCTGGCGATCGGCCCGACGGTGGCGGTCTTCCTGCTGCTCGCCGCCGTCGACCATCTCGTGGTGGCCGCGCCCGGCGTGCACCGCTGGTACGAGCGTCGGCTCGACCGGTGGGCCAACTACGCCCGCTGGATCGAGTACTCGCTCAGCGCGTCCATCATGATCGTCCTGATCGGACTCTTCGTCGGGATCCGCGACCTCGCGGCGGTGATCGGCATCTTCGCGGCCAACACCGCGATGATCCTCTTCGGTCTGCTGATGGAGCGCCAGCAGAAGCCGGGCGCCGCGGACTGGAGCGCCTTCTGGTTCGGCTCGCTGGTCGGCCTCGCCCCCTGGCTGGCGATCGGGGTGTACATCACCCGGCCGCCGGAGGTGCCGACCTTCGTGTACGCGATCACGGTGGTGCAGCTCGTGCTCTTCGCGGGATTCGCGGTCAACATGGCCCTCCAGTACCGTCGGGTCGGCCGGTGGCGCGACTACCGGTTCGGGGAGGTGGGCTACATCCTGCTCAGCCTGGTGGCCAAGTCCGCCCTGGCCTTGCTGATCTTTGCCAACGTGCTGCGGACCTGAGCCGCGACGACGCCCTGCCGCGACCCCGGCGGCCCACCCGCACGGTGACCGCGTGGACACCGAGGGGTTAGGATCCCTACTCGGCCGAGCGGGTCGAAACCAGCGTCGTTAGGACAGTTTTCGTTACGGCCGTTTGGTAACGAACTGGAAACGCTGGCGGGCCTGCCTATGGCGTAACCGGTCGTACGGATGAAAACGTGACGGGGCTCACGTCGGGTAGATGATCACGATCGGGCCCGGGGGAGCGGACGCGCGGCTGGGCGGAGCTGCGGTGTGGGGAACGGAGATGCGGTGACGGACGACCAGGTGAGACGGATCGGCCCGGGCCCGACCGGTGGCCCCACCCCCCGCATCGCCCGTCACCGGTACCGCCGACGCGGGGTGATCGAATCGGTGACCGCGCTGGCCTGCCTGCTCGCGGTCGTGGCGTACCTGAACCTCGACACCGATCCGGAGCCGCCCGCCACCGGCGGCGACTTCTCCGCCGGAGAACCCACGGTGGCCGGTCGCCCCACCGGCCTGCCCGGCACGGTCACCGAGGCGGGCGTCGCCTCACCGGGGCTGAAGCCCCGGCAGCGCCCGCCGTCGCCGAGCCCGTCCCCTTCGACCAGCCCGATGCCGACCCCGGAGCCGGTCACCCCGGTGCTGACCGTCGCCGAGGCCGAGGTGCCGGCCCTGGTGGACCTGACCGGCCTCGGCACCCGCGACTGGGTGCACTGGGGACTGGTCGGTCCCGACCGGACGGTCCGCAAGCGCGACGGCTCCGGCGAGATCCGCGACGAGGGCGGCCGGGGGCAGCGCGGCACCTACGACACCAACCCCGAGGGGTTCAGCTGGCGTGACGGCGCCCCGGTCGGCTCCGCCGACGCCACCCCGACCGGCACGTACGCCTGCGGCGTCGGCAACGGGTTCGTCCTGAGCGTGGCCGGCAGCGGCGAACTGCGCACCGTCCACCTCTTCGCCGGGCTCTGGATGTCGCGCGGGCGGCTCGACGTGCGGCTCTCCACCGGCGGCCCGACCCGGACGCTGCGCCTGGAGGACCCGCACACCAACCACACCGCCCAGTGGGTCATCCGGTTCCGGGCGCCCCGGGGGCAGAAGCTGCTGATGTCGTGGACCACCGAGCAGACCTTCACCGGCTGCGGCAACGTCGGCGTCCAGGCGGTCGCGCTGCGCTGAGCGGCCCCGGGTGCCCCGTGGCGTTACCTGCGCGGTAATCGACGCCACCCGAGCGCCCGCGCAGAATCGTCCCGAACGGCCCGTGCCGCGGGCCGACGGACACGGGGAGGGACGATGCCCGCCTTCGCGCTGGCCCACCTGCGCACGCCGCAGATCAACGAGGACGTGCTCGAGTACATCGACCGGATTCAGTCCACTCTCGACCCGTACCAGGGCAGGTTCCGGGTGCACGGGGCCGAGGTGGAGGTCCTGGAGGGCGACTGGCCGGGGACGGTGGTGATCGTGGAGTTCCCCGACGTGGAACGGGCCCGCGCCTGGTACGCCTCCCCGGCGTACCAGGAGATCCTGCCGCTGCGTACCCGGCACATCGAGGGCTCGACCCTCATCGTGCAGGGCGTCGACCCGGACTACGACCCGCGCCGCACCGCCGCCCGGCTGCGCGAGGCGTCCGCCGGTTGACCGGTCACCCGGGCGGGGGAGCGCGCTCCCCTCGGCACGGGAGCCGGCGCGGTCCGGCCGGCGACAGGCTGGACCCATGACCTCCCTGTCCACCGCGCACCGCCGGGACCTGCTGCCGTACGCCGTCGGGGCCTGGGCCCTCGGCTACGGCGCCCTCCGTCTCTTCTGGACCGTGACCGGTCCGCCGGACTTCCCGCCGCTCGGCGTCGACCTGGTGGTCTTCC
The DNA here is from genome assembly GCF_900090295.1 of Micromonospora coxensis. NCBI lineage: Bacteria > Bacillati > Actinomycetota > Actinomycetes > Micromonosporales > Micromonosporaceae > Micromonospora > Micromonospora coxensis. Next base: position 4,730,362 of record NZ_LT607753.1, read on the forward strand.
ACGGCTGGCCGGCGGTGGCGCTCTGCGTCGCCGCCGGGCTGGTCGCCGTGGCGTTGGCCCGGGCCCGGCGCTGGCGCCCGGCGCTGGCGGTCGCCGGATGGGCGGTCTGCGCGGCGCTCGTGGCCGCCTGCGCGCTGCTGCTGCTCGACGTGGTGGGGCTGCTGATCCTCCAGCCGTTCGCGCCGTCCACCGCCGGTGCGGTGGCCGGCCGGCTGGGCGCGCTCACCGGCGCGGTGCTGCTGCACCTGGCGCTGCTGGCGCACCGCCGCCGGTTCCGGGGCGACTGCGCGGGGTGCGGGCGGACCGGTCCGGTGACCGGGCGGCCGGTGGAGGTGCCGGGCTGGGCGCGGATCGCCGCCTGGGTCGCGGTGGCCGGTTGCCTGGTGCGGCTGGCCGCCCAGGTGGCGGTGGGCTTCGACGACGTGCCGCTGGCGCAGGGAGCCTCGATGGTCGCCTTCGAGGTGGGCTTCCTGCTCGCCGGGGTGCTGCTGCCGCTGGCGCTGGTGCACTCCTGGGGACGGGTCTGGCCGGTCTGGGTGCCGCTGCTGGCCGGCCGGCGCGTCCCCCGCCTGCTGCTGCTCGTGCCGGCCGCCGTCTTCTCGGTCGGCCTGGTCGGCTACTTCGGCGTCAGTCTGGGCCAGCTCGCCGTGCAGACGGCCACCGGCACCTTCGACGGCGAGGGACGCTACCCGCCGGCCTTCTTCTGGACCGCCGAGCTGGGCTACTGGGTGTGGGGCTGGGGCCTGGGCCTCGCGGCCCTCGACCACCACCTGCGGACCCGGCGACGGTGCCCACGCTGCGGACGGTGACGGGACCCCGCACGGGCGGGGCCCCGGCACCGGCTCAGCAGACGATCGGCTTCACCCAGGAACACTCCCGGCCCTCCGGGACCCGGGGCGTCTGCGGCGCCGTCGGCGGCGCCACCCGCGCCGTGGTCGGGCTCTTCTCGGTGTACGACGCCAGCGCGATGGCGACCTGGTCCTCCAGCGCCTTCACCGACGAGGCGAGGTAGTTGTTGAACACCACGGAGAAGGCGAGCAGCCGGCCGTCGGCGTCGGTGACGTAACCGGAGAGGCTGGACACCCCGGTGAGGCTGCCGGTCTTGGCGTGCACGTTGCCGGCGGCCGGGGTGCCGCGCATCCGGCTGCGCAGCGTGCCGCCGACGAAGCGGTCGGCGTCGCCGGCGACCGGCAGGGCGGCGTACCAGGTGTCGAACCACGGCTCCTGCCGCACGGCGGTGAGCAGCGCGACGAACTCCGCCGGCGGGACCATGGTGCGTCGGGAGAGCCCGGAGCCGTCGCGTTGGCGCAGCGTGCCGGTGTCCATGCCGGTGTCGGCGACGTATTCGCTGATCGCGGCGAGCCCGGCCGACCAGGTGCCGGAGCCGGAGATGATCCGGCCGACCTCCTTGGTCAGCACCTCGGCGTGCCCGTTGTTGGACAGCTTCAGAAACGGCACCATCAGCTCGGCGAGGGTCATCGAGTCGTGCCGGGCGACGGCGGTCGCGTCCGGCGGGGTGGCCCGGCCGAGCACGGTCCGCCCGAGCACCCGTACGCCGTGCCGGCGCAGCGCCGCGCGGAACACGTCGGCGGCGTACCCGGTGGGCTCCCAGACGGTCGTCCAGTCGCTCTCCGGCTCCGCACCGAGGGCGATCCGGCCGGTGACCACCACGGTGTTGGTGCCGTGCTCGCGCTCGAAGGAGATCGTCGTGTCCCCCTCGGCGACCGTCTCGGCCCGGTTGTCGATGCGCAGCCAGCCGTTGGGCGGGGTCATGGTGACCACCGGGGGAGCGCCGGGGGTGTCGGCCGGGGCGGCGTGCACGATCACGGTGCCGGCGTCGTAGTCGGTGTCCGGCGCGACGGTCAACGCGGAGACCTGCGCCGCGTAGTAGTACGGCTGGTCGTCCCAGGCCCAGTCCGGGCCGAGGCGGGTGCGGTCGTAGCGGGTGTCGTCGGCGACCAGGTTGCCCGTGACCACCCGTACGCCGTCCGCCGCGACCTGGGCGGCGAGCGCGTCGTAGTCGGCGGCGAGCATCGTCGGGTCGCCGCCGCCGCGCAGGTACAGGTCGCCGGAGAGCAGGCCGGCGCGGCGCTGCCCGGCGGCCCGTACGTCGGTGGTGAACCGGTGTCCCGGGCCGAGCAGCTCCAGCGCGGCGGTCGAGGTGAGCAGCTTGGTGTTGGACGCGGGCACCAGCCGGCGGTGGCCGTTGCGGTCGTACAGGGTCCGACCGGTGGCGGTGTCCACCACGACCACTCCGGCCTGCGCGTCGGTCAGCCGGGCGTCGGCGAGGATCGCGTCGATGGTGGCGTGCAGCCGGGTCGCCGCCGGGGTGGGTGACTCGGCGGTGGCGGGAAGCGCGCCGGCGGCGGCCACGGTGGCGGCGAGCGTCACCAGCGCCAGGCTCCGGAGGAAGAGACGACGATGCATGCGTCGACGCTGCCATGAAGATTTCCACCGGACAAGACCTCAGCGCGAAGGTTTTCTTCAAATAGGGGTTGCGTGCCGGTGGCGTCGCTCAGGCGGGGTGTCCCCCGACGTCGGGTCGGCGCGGCCCGGTCGGCTCCTCCGGCTCGCCCCGGTAGCGCGGGTTGCGCTTGGTGACCAGTGGGGCGACCAGCGCGGCCAGGGCCCCGCCCAGCAGCGGGAAGACGACGAAGAGCCAGAGTTGGCGCAGTGCCTGGCCGCCCTCGAAGAGGGCCGGCCCGAAGGACCGGGCCGGGTTGACCGACGTGCCGTCCAGGGTGACGCCCACCAGGTGTGCCGTGGCCAGCGCGAGACCGATCGCCAACCCGGCGAACCCGGCGTGTTCGGACCGGCTCGTCACCACCAGCACCACCAGGACGAAGAAGAACGTGAGCACCGTCTCCAACACCGCGGCGCCACCGGCGTTGATGTGCTCGCCGTACCCGTTGCTGCCCAACGCGCCGGTCTGGTCGACGACGTCGCCCCAGCGCACCAGCGCCCAGATCACGAAGCTCGCCACTGTGGCACCGACGAACTGGGCGATCCAGTACGCGATCGCACCCACCAGGGAGATCTTCCCGGAGAGCAGCACCCCGAGCGTCACCGCCGGGTTGACGTGGCTGCCGGAGAGCGGACCGATCGTGTAGACCAGCGCCAGCATCACGAACCCGAAGGCGAGCGCCACCACCACGACCCCGCCCTGCACGCGGGCGAAGACGGCGCTGCCCACGCCGAAGAAGACCAACAGCAGTGAGCCGAGGAACTCGGCGGCGTACCTTCTGGTGTCCTCCATGACCTCAGCGTATGGACGATCACGGGGTTGAGGAGCGGAAACGTCGAGCCGCCGGGCCCGCTCCCACCGACCGCGCTCTATTTGACGGACGGCCGCCCAGGGGGCACGGTGGTCGTAGGGGGACCGTGGAGTGTGCCCCGATTCGCCGGGCGACGGCCGTTCTCCGCCGTCGGATGCGCGCCTGTTCTCCGTGGCGCGGTGCCCGATCCCCGACCTCATGAGGGAGTTCGTCATGCTCACCATGACCGACAATGCCGTGCTCGTGATCCGTGACCTCGCCGCGCAGCAGGACGTGTCGCAGGACGGCGGTCTGCGCATCGCCGCCGACACCGAGGCCGGCTCGCTCACCGTCGAGCTGGTGTCCCAGCCCGCGCAGGGTGACCAGGTCGTCGACAACCAGGGCGCCCGGATCTTCCTCGACTCCGACGCCGCCGAGCTGCTCCACGACACCTCCGTCGACGCCAGCGTCGGCGACGACGGCGTCGTGCAGTTCGGCTTCACCGAGAAGGAGTGACTCACCCGGCCCGGCGGGTCTCGCCACCCCGGTGCGGCCGGCCGGGCCGACCGCGCTCCTCGTCGCCGCCCCAACGGCCGGACCGCCGGTCGCCGGCGGGCCGGGTCAGCGCGGCCAGCACGTGCGCCAGGTGGTGCGAGGTGCTCCACGCCGTCCAGTTCGCCGCGGACCCGGCCCCGGCCACCCGCCGCGCCCGGCGCAGCAGCTCGTGGTCGCCCCAGGAGAAGCCGGCGCCCGTCGCCGGCCAGTGCGGGGCGGTCACCAGCGTCCGGCACAGGTCGGCGAAGCGCTCGTCGCCCCGGCCGCCCCGGCGGGACCACCGGTAGACCCACCACGCCGTCTCCGTCGTGTACCGGACGGTGGGGACCCGGTCGCCGGGCACCTCGCCGCCGGGCGCGGCCGGCGCGACGCCGTAGTCGCCGTAACCGACCCCCAGGTCGGCCAGCCGCTCCCAGAGCAGCCAGTCCCAGCGGTCGAGGCGTACCGGCTCGTCGGTGGGGAGCCGGTGCACCGTGGGCGGCATGCCGCCGGCCGCCACCGTCACCGAGCGCCAGGCGTGCCGGCGGGACCACTCCACCAGCCGTCGCACCCGGGGCTCGGTCACCCGCAGATCGGCCGGACAGCAGACGTCTCCGGCGTCGACGAGCAGGTCGCACTGCTCCGGCACCAGCCGGGCGTACCGCCAGATCCGCTCCGCGGCGGTGGTGGCGTCCGGGCCGGCCCGGTCCCGGCCGGCCCGCAGCCGGACCACCGCGCGCCGGGTGTACGCCTGCGCCGCCACCCCGTGCGCCACCAGCCGCCGGTCGCTCTCCGCGAGCCCGATCACCGGCACCACCGGTACGCCCCAGCGGACCAGCTCCGTCTCCGGGGTGTCGGGCAGCGCGGAGACGTCGAGCGCGGGGACGAGCCCGGCCGGCAGCCGGCCGAGCAGCTCGACGAGGTGACCGTCGACGGTGGAGACACAGAGGACCGGAGCGAGCAGTGGAGCCGTGGCGCTGTCCAGATGACCCAGCGCCTCCAGCTCACCCCGTCGGCTGGCGAGGATGGGGCGGTAGACCGGTTCCGCCACCCGACCCCCGTGGGCGGGCACCATACTTCAATCTACCGGGACATTCGCCCTCGTCACAGGGTTTCGACCGGATCGGTGCCCGGCGCCGCGCACCGATCCGGGGCGACGCGCACACCGGACGTCCACACCGGACACCCGCGACCTTGGCGCGTCCCGGCGTCCGCCGACCCCCGCCTTTCTCGGCGGGGCCGTGGTGGAACAGTCCGGCGCGGCCGGCCGATGGCGGCCGGATGCCCCCATTCTTCGGCCGCGCGCCCGTCGGTGACTGCGTTTTCGCAGCTCAAACGGGGTGCCTGTCGGGCACCTGACAGTTTTCGACTGGTCACCCGAGCCCCGGCCGGCATAGGTTCGGAAGGGAAGCCGCGTCGGTCATCGCTGATCGGCTCCCTGAGTCGCTGCCGGCTCCACGGCCGGTGGAGGAGTGTCATGTCCAGCACCAACCCCCGGCGGAGGCAGGCCACCCAGCCCGTGCCCTGCCAGGACGACGTCACCCGCGCCGACGCCCAACTGGCCACCGACCGGCCCGTCGGCCTGCCCTGGTCGGCCCGCGCGCTCTACGCCGTGGTGAACGCCGACGGCGCCCTGGCCCGGGGGCTCGGCGCCGCCTCGTCGGCCAAGCTCGCCACCGGGATGTACCAGGTGGTCTTCGACCAGGACGTGTCCGCCGCCGCCTACGTGGGGACCCTGGGGCTGTCGGGCGCCGCCGGCGTCGCGGCCTCCGGCGCGATCACCGTCGCCGGGCGTACCGGAATCCCGAACGGGGTGTTCGTCAAGACGTTCGCCGGGGACGGGAGCGCCGCGGACCGCTCGTTCCACCTGGCGGTGCTGGCCTGAAACTTTCCGGGAAGAGCGCACGGCGCCGCACGACCCCTGGGTCGTCGCGTCGCCGCGCTCCGGCCGTCTCCCACCACCGCAGCCATCCGGCGGTACGCCGGCGGGGACCTGGCCCATCCGACGCGGTACGCGCCGGTCTGGGGTGGTCGATGCCCGTTCCGTCGCGGGTCAAACCTGACCGGGGTGAGGAATCGCGCCATCTGCCGGTACCGGCGTGACCGGTGCCCGCGCCGGGTATGAGCGCGCCATGGAGCATTTCACGATCGCGACCGTCGCCCAGAAGAGCCCGGACTTCCGCCGGGTGCTCTGGACCGGCGAGAAGACCCAGTTGGTGATCATGACCATCCCGCCCGGTGGGGAGATCGGCGAGGAGGTCCACGAGGGGATCGACCAGATCCTGACCTTCGTCAGCGGCACCGGCGAGGCCCGGGTCGCCGGGGAGACGAAGGAGGTCGCCCAGGGCGACCTGGTGGTCGTGCCGGCCGGGACGAAGCACAACTTCGTCAACACCGGCCCGAACCCGCTGGTCCTCTACACCGTGTACGGCCCGCCGGAGCACGCCGACCAGGTGGTGCACCGGACCAAGGAGGAGGCCGACGCGGCCGAGGCCGCCGGCGAGGACGAGCCGCCGACGTCCTGACGCGGACGCGGGCCGGCTCGGTGCGGGCCGGCCCGGACAGCGCCTGTACACCTCCGCCGGGTCTGATCCCGCTCCGCCCGGGTACCCGGGCCGGGTGGACCAGCCGGCGATCTCCGACTACGGGTTCCTCTCCGACTGCCGCTCCGGCGCGCTGGTCGGCCGGAACGGCTCGGTCGACTGGTGGTGTCCCGACCGGTTCGACTCGCCGTCGGTCTTCGGCCGGCTGCTCGACCCGGCCGCCGGGCACTGGTGGCTCGGGCCGTTGGGGCCGTCCCGGGTGCAGCGCGCGTACCGGCCGGACACGCTGGTGCTGCGCACGGTGCACCACACCGCCGAGGGCAGCGTGGCGGTCACCGACGCGCTCGCCGCCGAACTGGGCGCGCGCGGCCACGAACTCGGCATGAACTCCCCGGCGGTGCTGCTGCGCGTGGTGGAGGGGCTCAGCGGCCGGGTCCGGTTGGGTCTGGAGTTCGCGCCCCGCCCGGAGTACGGGCTGCTCACCCCGTACCTGCACGAGCAGCCGGACGGTTCGGTGCTGGCCACCGCCGGCCCGACGGCGCTGACCCTGCGCGGCGCCGGGCTGACCCTGCGCGCCGACGGCGACCGGGTGCGCCACGAGTTCGAGGTGGGCCCGGGCGACACCGTCGGCTTCGACCTCGCGTTCTGCCGGGCGTACGGCGCGCCGCCGGCGCGGCTCGACCCGGTGGTCGCGCTCGCCGAGACGGTGCAGGCGTGGGAGGCGTACCGGGAGACGCACGGCTACGACGGCCGGTACGCCCCGCAGGTGCGCCACGGCGCGACGGTGCTCACCGGCCTGACGTACGCCCGCAGCGGCGCGGTCGCCGCCGCGCTGACCACCTCGCTGCCCGAGCGGTGCGGCGGCGACCGGAACTACGACTACCGCTACTCCTGGCTGCGCGACTTCGCGATGACGCTGCGCGCCCTGTGGGTGGCGGCCTGCCCGGACGAGGCGAACCGCCTCTTCGCCTGGGCGGCCCGCTCGGTCGGCCGGATCGGCGACGCCCCGGTGCCGGTGATGTTCGGGCTGGAGGGGGAGCGGGACATCTCCGAGCACGAACTGGACCACCTGCGCGGGTACGCGGGCAGCCGGCCGGTGCGCATCGGCAACGACGCCTGGCGGCAGCGGCAGCTCGACGTGCCCGGCGAGGTGATCTCGGCGGTCTGGCGGCTGCACGACTACCTCGGCGAGACCTTCGACGAGGAGTTGCGCGAGATGGTGGTGGGGCTGGCCGAGCAGGTCGCGTCGACCTGGCGGCTGCCGGACCGCGGCATGTGGGAGACCCGGGACACCGAGCGGCACTACCTGTCGTCGAAGGTGCTCTGCTGGACGGCGCTGGCCCGGGCCGTGGAGTTGGCGCCCCGCCTCGGCGAGCGGGCCGACGTGGCGCGCTGGGCGGCGATCCGCGACGAGATCCGTGAGGCCGTGCTGCGGGAGGGCTGGAACGACCGGATCGGCGCGTACACCGGGGCGTTCGGGTCGGCGGAGCTGGACGCCTCGGCGCTGCTCCTGCCGATGTTGGGCTTCCTGCCGGCCACCGACGCCCGGATGCGCTCCACCATCGAGGTGGTGGAGCGGGAACTCGGCAGCGACCGGGGTCTGGTGCGGCGCTGGAGCACCGATCCGGCCGGCTTCGTGCTCTGCTCGTTCTGGCTGGTGGAGTGCCTGGTGCTGGCGGGCGAGCCGGAGCGCGCCGACCGGCTCTTCCAGCAGGTGCTCGGCCACGCCAACGACGTCGGTCTCTTCGCCGAGCAGGCCGACCTGCGCACCGGGGCGCAGCTGGGCAACATGCCGCAGGCGTTGTCGCACATCGGGCTGATCAACGCGGCCTGGCGGCTGACCGAGCCGGCCACGGACTGACCCGCCGGGTGATCCTGCAACAGTCCTGCAACCGTTCGGCATTGACGCTGATGTACGGCCGACCCTAGCCTCGTGGTACGGGAAAGCCCTTTCCCAGGGGTCGCACCCCACCCTCCCGCTCCGGAGACCGGGCCTCCGACGGGACGCACCGCGGCAACGGCCACCGACCGCCGTCGCGCCCGCGCACCCTGTTCGACGCGGACGGTCGCCGTCATCCCACCACCTGCTCCACAGGAGGAATCCGTGCGCACCAGAACCCCCACACCCCGACGTCCACTACTGCTCGCGGTGGGTGCCGGCGCCACCGTCGCCGTGCTCGCCGCCGGCATGGGCACCTCGGCCTTCGCGGCCACCGTCTTCTCCGACAACTTCGACGACGGCAACTACTCCGGCTGGTCCAAGTCCGGCGGCACCTGGGCCGTCAGCGGCGGCGTGTTCAGCCAGTCCAGCGCCGGCAGCGAACTGGCCCGGCAGTTCGCCGGCCAGACCAGCTGGACCGACTACCAGGTGCAGGCCCGCGTGCGGCCCGACGGCTTCGGCTCGTCCAGCGCCCTGGTCGGGCTCGCCGCCCGCTCCAGCAGCAGCACCAAGATGTACCGGCTGGCGCTGCTCGGCTCCGGCCGGGCCGAACTGCAGGCCGTCAACGGCAGCCAGATCACCGCCATCGGCTCCGCCTCGGTCGGCGCGTCCGCCGGCACCTGGTACACGCTGCGGATCGAGGCCACCGGCAGCACCATCCGGGGATTCGTCAACGGCACCCAGATCGCCTCGGGCAGCAACAGCCTGGTCGGCGCCGGCCGGATCGGCCTGGTCACCGCGTACGCCAAGGGCAGCTTCGACGACGTGGCGGTGGACACCGCCGGCTCCACCCCGACCACCCCGCCGCCCACGCCCACCTCGTCGCCGACCACCCCGCCGCCGACCACTCCGCCTCCCACCAGCACGCCGCCGCCGTCGACCTCGTGGCCGACGCCGACCGCCAGCGTCAAGGTGGACGCCACCACGAACGTCTCCGGCACCTTCGACGGCGGCATGAAGCGCTACTACGGCATCGGCGACGGCGGGCAGAGCGAGAGCCAGGACCCGATGTTCGTGCTGTCCGCCGGGGCGACCCTGCGCAACGTGATCATCGGCGCCCCGGCCGGTGACGGCGTGCACTGCGAGGGCAACTGCACCCTGATCAACGTGTGGTGGGAGGACGTGGGCGAGGACGCGGCCACCTTCCGCGGCGGCACCACGTACACGGTCGACGGTGGCGGCGCCCGGTCCGCCAGCGACAAGGTGTTCCAGCACAACGGCTCGGGCACGGTGTACATCAAGAACTTCCGGGTGCAGAACGCCGGCAAGCTCTACCGGGCCTGCGGCAACTGCTCCACCTCGTACCAGCGGCACGTGGTGATGGACAACATCGTCGCCACCGACACCGACGTGCTCGCCGGCATCAACACCAACTGGGGCGACACCGCCCGGTTCACCCGGATCACCGCCGACAGCGGCACCCGGATCTGCGTCAAGTACAAGGGCGTGCCGAAGGGCAGCGAGCCGACCGAGATCGGTGAGGGCGCCGACGGCGTCAACTGCGTCTACTCGCCGTCCGACATCACCTGGCGCTGAGCCGCCGCACCGGTGCTCCGTGGACGCCCGGTCCACGGGGCACCGGCCTGCTCAGACCTCGACCAGCGGCACACCGGAGACGTCCACCGTCTCCGGGTACTTCAGCCCGGCGCCGGTGTTGAGCACCACCACCCGCTCGCCGGCCCGGATCCAGCCGCCCGCCCGCAGATGCCGGGCGGCGGTCAGGCAGGCCGCGCCCTCCGGGCACAGCAGCAGCCCCTCCCGGGCGGCGAAGTCCCGCAGGTCGGCGAGGATCTCCGCGTCGTCGACGGCGAGCGCGGTGCCGCTGCTCTCCCGCAGCGCGTCCAGGATCAGCTCGTCACCGAGCGGGGCCGGCACGGTGATCCCGAAGGCGACGGTGCGCGCGTCCGCCCACGGGGTGGCCCGCTCCTCCCCGGCGGCGAAGGCGCGCACGATCGGGGCGCAGCCGGTGGACTGCACCGCGACGAGTCGGGGCAGCCGGTCCTCGACCCAGCCCAGCTCGCGCAGCTCGTGCATCGCCTTGTGGATGCCGATCAGCCCCACCCCGCCGCCGGTCGGGTAGATGATCACGTCGGGCACCTGCCAGCCGAGCTGCTCGACGATCTCGTACCCCATGGTCTTCTTGCCCTCCAGCCGGTACGGCTCGCGCAGCGTGCCGGCGTCGAAGACCGTGCCGCCGGAGTCGGCGACCAGCTTCGCCACCCACCGGCCGGCGTCGCTGATCAGGCCGTCCACCAGGCGCAGGTCCGCACCGGCGGCCAGGCACTCCCGCCGGCAGATGGTCGGCGCGTCCAGCGGCATCGCGATGGTGGCGTCCAGCCCCGCCCGCGTCGCGTACGTCGCCCACGCCGCGCCCGCGTTGCCGTTTGTCGGCATGGCGATGTGCCGCACGCCCAGCTCGCGGGCCCGGCTGACGCCCACCGCCGCCCCGCGCGCCTTGAACGACCCGGTCGGCGTCAGCCCCTCGTCCTTGACGATCAGGTCCGGAATGCCGATCTCGTGGCCGTACGCCGGGGCGCGCCACAGCGGCGTCCAGCCCTCGCCCAGCGTGGTGACGTGCCGCTCGTCGGCGACCGGCAGCACCTCCCGGTAGCGCCACAGGTCGGCCGGGCGCAGCCCGAACCGCTCCGGAGTGACCGCCGCGGCCACCGCGGCCAGGTCGTAGCGGGCCAGCAGCGGCGAGCCGCAGCCGCAGAGGTTGGCCGGCTCGCCGGCGTCGTGCTCCCGGCCGCAACGTGGGCACTCCAGGTGGGTCAGGTACACGATGCTCCTCGCCGTCAGCTCGTGTCGATGCTCAACCAGCGGCGGCTGCGCCGGCCCGGCTCGTAGACCGAGTCGAGCCGCTTCGCCACCACCCCGGGCAGCCGCTGCGCCCGCGCCGTGTCGAGGGCCTCGGCGCCGGTGCCGGGGAACCACGGCGGAGTCTGCCAGTGCGTCCCGGCCGGCGCCAGCCCGTCGAGCAGCTCCCGGCGCTGCGCGTACGGCACGTCGGCGCTGCCCACGCCCTCCAGCCAGAGCAGGTCGACGATCAGGAACTGGCCGTCGCGCCCGGAGGGCCGGCGGACCCGTCCCGCGCCGTCGATACGCACCAGCACCCCGTCCAGCACGGCCTCCGTGGGCGCCAGCGCCTCGGCCATCCCGCGCAGCCAGGGGTACGTCCCGGTGACGTCCTCGTCGGTCTCCGACAGCAGCCGCAGCCGCCCTCCGGACACGTACGCCATCGCCCGGACCCCGTCCCAGCGCAGCTCGTAGCCCCAGGCGTCGGCGTCGCGGGGCAGCCGCGCGGCGGGGGTGGTGTGCATCGGCCGGACCAGCTCCGGCATGGGCGTCCAGCCGGGCGGGGGCGGGTCGGTGCGGCGGACCATCCAGTCCCGCCCGTCCCGGCCGCCGGTGGCGAACAGCACGTACCGCCCCCGGGTCCGCTCCCCGTCGAGCACCACCACGACCTCGTCGTCCTGCCACTTCTCGCAGCGGTAGGTGCCCCGGTCGTGGATGGTCATCGTGCCGCCGCCGTACTCGCCGGCCGGGATCTCGCCGTGGAAGTCGAGGTACTCCATCGGGTGGTCCTCGGTGTGCACGGCGAGGTGGTTGCGCCCGCTGTCCCGGGGCAGGCCGCGCGGCACCGCCCAGGAGGCGAGCACGCCGTCGTGTTCCAGCCGCAGGTCCCAGTGCAGGGCACGGGCGTGGTGCTGCTGGATGACGAAGCGGGCCTCGCCCGCCCTCGCGCGTCGGCGTGGCGGGCGGCGCGGCACCGGCTCCGGGGTGCGCGCGGCGTCCCGCTTGCGCCGGTACTCCTCCAACCGGTCGGCCACCCCCGCATTCTCCGGCAGTGCGCCCGGGTTCGCCGGTTGCCCGGCATGTCCGCGGCGAACCAGGGTAGAACCGTCGGCATGGACCATGACCAGCCCACCGTCCTGCTTCCCGGCGACGTCCGGATGCCGCTGCTCGGTTTCGGCACCTGGCAGGCCACCGGCCAGGCCGGGTACGACGCCGTGCTGGCCGCCCTCGACGCCGGCTACCGGCACATCGACACGGCCACCATGTACGGCAACGAGGAGGAGGTGGGCCGGGCGGTCAAGGAGAGCGGGCTGCGTCGGGAGGACGTCTTCGTCACCACGAAGTTGCCGCCGGAGCGGGTGGGGCGGGAGCGGGAGACCATCGAGGCGAGCCTGCGCGCGCTCGGCCTGGAGTACGTCGACCTGTGGTTGATCCACTGGCCGCCGTCGGCGCCGTCGGACAGCATCCCGATGTGGCGGGAGCTGCTCGCCGCTCGGGACGAGAACCTGACCCGGGCGGTCGGGGTGAGCAACTACAGCACCGCCCAGATGGACGAGTTGATCCAGGCCACCGAGGAGAACCCGGCGGTCAACCAGATCCGGTGGGGCCCGTCGCTGTACGACCGGCGGCGGCACGCCGAGCACCGGGACCGGGGGATCGTGCTGGAGGGGTACAGCCCGTTCAAGACGACGGACCTGTCCGATCCGGTGCTGGTGCGGATCGCCGCCGCGCACGACGTGTCGCCGGCGCAGGTGGTGCTGCGGTGGCACATCGACCACGAAATCGTGGTCATCCCGAAATCGGTGACTCCGGACCGGATCAGGGCGAACGCCGATGTCTGGACCTTCTCGCTGACCGCGGAGGAGATGCGCGACATCGACGCGCTCGGTGGCTGAGCGGCTGATCCATTACCACTACGGCTTGCGTTCCGCCAGGTGTCGACCAGTGGAATGTCCGCCGCTTCGGCGGAATCTGTCGGACGATCGTCGAAACTGACCGCACGCCGATGTTCGAACGTTTGTTCGATTGTGGTCCGGCCTGATGGCCACGGCCCTGACCTGCGTCGATGGCGCGTCCGACTGGCGACGGGAAGTGGGGTTCCGAATCCCGCCGGCCGGCGTGACGACGCCTGCCCCGATCCGCCTCGACCGTCGTCGCCCGGGTCGGCCGGCACGCGGCCGGCGCATTCGACCCGTCGATGTCGCCAATACGCGCGCGCTGCGCGTTTCCTGACGTGGCGACATTGCATACCGCGACGCTGCGTCATCGGATAACCAATTGACGTACGCCGATCGCACATGCGTTTCGGCAGGTCAGCCGACGCGCCCGGCCGCATGCCGTCCGAACTGCCAAGACTCCGCGGAGTAACCAAGCTCGGCAATAAGTCCGATTCGCGGCGTACGTCCTCACAGTTCGTGACTGTGCTTGTGCCCTCCGCTCCCGGCTCCCTACAGTCCCGGTGCACACACAACTGGAGACTCACGGGGGAGGATCAGTGGCACGTCGTCAGACTGCCACCGTCCGTTCATGTCTTGCGGCAGGCGTTGCCGTGATGACGGCGGTCGCACTTTTTGGCATATCGGGCGAGCCGGCGTCGTTCCTGGCCGCAGGCCCGGACGGCGTCACCGGTGGCGTCGAGAACACATCCGACGAGGCGGTGTCCCTGCGCAAGGCGCGGGAGAGCGGTAAGCCGGTCAAGGTCGAGAGCCTCACGTCGGAGACGACCGAGGTGCACGCGCTGCCCGACGGGCAGTTCCGGGCGGACATCGCCACCGGCATGCAGCGCTTCCGGCGCGGCGGTGACTGGGTCCCGGTCGATCTCACCCTCAAGGCGGCGGCGGACGGCTCCGTCGCCCCGGTGGCCCACCCGAACGACCTGCGCATCTCCGGCCGGCAGGGCGAGGGTGCGCACGAACTGGCCGCGGTCGGCGCCGGCGCGCAGCGGGTGGCCATGGGCTGGTCGGGCGCGCTGCCCGCACCGGTCCTCGACGGCAACCGCGCCACCTACGTCGACGCCCGCCCCGGCGTGGACCTCGTCGTCGAGGCCACCCGGACCGGCTTCGAGCAGTTCCTGGTCGTGAAGAACCGGGCCGCCGCCACGCAGGTCGAGACGGTCACCTTCCCGTTCACCGGCCCCGGCGTCGCCGGCTCCAACCGGGCGAAGGACGGCTCGATCGCGATCACCGACCGGGCCGGCAAGCAGACCGCGCACATCCCCGCGCCCCTGATGTGGGACGCGAAGAAGAACACGATCACCGGCGCCCCGGCCGTCGAGAAGCCGGTCCGCACCGAACTGACCACCCGCGGCGACGCCGTCGAGCTGACCCTGGCCCCCGACCGGGCCTGGCTGCGCGACCCGGCCACCGCGTACCCGGTCACCATCGACCCGACGGTCAACCCGCTGGGCACGACGTTCGACACGTACGTCCGGGAGACGGTGACCACCGACAAGAACCAGGAGGCCGACCTGCAGATCGGTCTGCTGGCCACCACCCCGGCCACGCTCACCCGGTCGTTCCTCACCTGGGACACCACGGTCCTGGCCGGCAAGCAGATCAACTCCGCCACGGTCTCGTTCTGGAACTTCTGGTCGCACACCTGCACCGCGACCTCGTGGGAGATCTGGACCACCAACCCGTCGACCTACACCACGACGTTCACCAACCAGCCCACCTGGGACACGGTGGGACCGGACGCCAGGTCGACCGCCACCGCCGGCGGCGGCTCGGGCTGCACCAGCGCCGACGCGTGGTCCAACATCGACGGCAAGACCTTCTTCCAGAAGGCCGCCACCGCCAACAAGACCCGGGCCGGCATGGGCGTGCGGGCCACCGACGAGACGGTGACCGCCGGCTTCAAGCAGTTCCGGTCCCGCGAGGGCGCCAACGCCGCCGAGGACCCGAAGGCGTCGGTGACCTACAACTCGTGGCCGACCGTCACCGCGCGGTCCACCGTCCCGGCGACCAGCTGCGTCACCGGCTCGGGCCGTCCGCTGGTCAACACCCTGACCCCACAGCTCAAGGCGACGGTCTCCGACGGTGACGGCACCGCCATGACGGTGACCTTCGAGTGGTGGGCGATGAACGCCGACATCCCGATCGGGTCCGCCGTCTACAGCGGCGTCGCCTCCGGCGCCACCGCCGCGGCCACCGTCCCGGCCGGCGCCTTCGTCGACGGCGGCATCTACCGCTGGCGGGTCAAGGCCGCCGACGGGGTCTCCGGCAGCGACACCTGGTCGTCGTTCTGCGAGATGCAGGTGTACACCACGGTCACGCCGACGACCGGCTGCACCGCCGGCACCGACAGCGACTTCAACGGCGACGGCGTCGCCGACGTCGCCATCGCCGACCCCGAGGCGACCGTCAACGGGCACGTCCGGGCCGGCCGCGTGAACGTCGCCTACGGCGGCAGCACCACCGTCCACACGCTGCACGAGGGAGTCACCAACGTCCCCGGCGCGGCCGAGCCCGGTGACCGGTTCGGCACCTCGATCTCCGCGTACGACCACAACAACGACGGCTGCACCGACCTCGCGATCGGCGTGCCCAACCAGATCGTCGGCGGCCAGTCCTACGCGGGCGCCGTCTACGTGGTGCTCGGCTCGCCCGCGGGCCTGGCCCAGGGGGCGGCTCCGGTGGTCTACCACCAGGACGTCACCAACGTTCCGGACAGCCCGGAGTCCAACGACTGGTTCGGTCACTCGGTGGCCGGCAGCCGGACCGCCAGCGGCGAGCCCTACCTGGTGATCGGTGTACCGGGCGAGGGCCTTCCCACCGGAGCGCTCGCCGGCATGGTGCACTACCTGCGCGGCAACCTGAACCTGGCGATGAGTCAGGGCAGCGGCACCGGCTTCGCGGGCGGCATCCCCGGCTCGGCCGAGATCGACGACCGCACCGGCTACGCCGTGGCCGCCTCCAAGCACCACTGGGCGGTCAGCTCTCCGGGTGAGGCGATCGGCACCGAGGCCTTCGCCGGAGCAGTGAACGTCTTCGGGCACACGCTGACCAACGGGCTGCCCACGCTCGCCGCCGGGCTGACCCAGGACGCCACGAACGTCTCGAACGTCTCGGAGAACAACGACAACTTCGGTAAGTCGATCTCCATCGCGCCGTACCGGCCGGTGGGCTCGACCTCCCGGGACTCGCTGGTCGTCGTCGGCGTGCCGGGCGAGGACCTCACGGTCGCGGCGACGAACACCCCGGCGCCGGACGCCGGCCTGGTGCACCGCTTCCACGTCACCGCCGCCAACACCTACACCGAGCTGCCCGAGATCACTTATGCCTCCGAGGACGGCGACTACCTCGGCGAGAAGGTCGTCGTGGTGAACACCAACCCGGCCGCCGAAGGCACCAACTCGACGATGTTCATCGCGATCGGTGTCCCCGGTGAGAACGCCGGCACGACCGTCGACTCGGGTCGGGTGCGGGTCTTCCCGGCCCTGGCGAATCCGATCGGCGAGCCGATCACGCTGCACCGGTCGTCGGGCAACATGCCCGGCTCGGCGACGGCCGGGGAGATCCTCGGTACCTCGCTCGCCGCCACCTCGCAGCGGCTCTACGTCGGCACCCCGTACGGCACGGACGCCGTCTACGGCTTCACCTGGTCCGACCTGGCCGCCGGCAACGAGGTTCCGTCCTCGACCTGGCAGCCGGGCGTGGCTGGTCTCCCCGCTGACAAGAGCACCTTCGGGGCGGCGATCAGCTGATGGAACACACGAATTCACACAGTCCAACGGGGGAGGACCTGAGGGTGGCCCGTCGTACGAGAAAGCGGGGCCGGCTCTTCACGCTCGGCCTCATGGTGGGCCTCGCCGGCCTGCTGTCCGCCACGGCCTACGTGGACGCGCCGGAGTCGGCGCCGGCGACCGCGCCGGTCGCCGCGCTGGAGGAGAGCCCGGTCCGGGACACCGAGGCCGAGGCGCTGCTGGCGGCCAAGGCGCTCAACCAGCCGGTCGAGGTGCTCGCCGAGCGCAGCGAGTACCGCGACGTGTTCGCCCAGCCCGACGGCACCCTGATCGCCAACGAGCACAACCAGGCGGTCCGGGTGCTCCAGAACGACGCCTGGGTGCCGGCCGACGCGACGCTCGTCGCCCAGCCGGACGGGACGTACGCGCCCACTGCCGCGCTGCTCAACATGCGGCTGTCCCCCGGCGGCACCACGCCGCTGATGGTCGCCGAGCGCGACTCGCGCGTCATGACGCTCACCTGGCCGAACCCGCTGCCGACGCCCACCGTCAACGGGGACCAGCTCGTCTACCCCGAGGTTTTCCAGGACGTCGACCTGGTCGCGTTCGTGACCGTCGAGGGCTTCTCGCACGTCCTGGTGCTCAAGACCCCCGAGGCGGCGAACCTGCCGGAGCTGCAGAACCTGCGGCTCGGCGTCACCGGTGAGGGGCTCACCATCCAGGAGACGGAGGACGGCGGCATCGTCGCCCTCGACCCGGCCACCGGCAACCCGGTGATGGAGGCCGACGCGCCGACCATGTGGGACAGCGGCAGCCAGGAGGGCGGCGCGGTCGCCACCAGCGGCCTGCGCTCGTCCGCCATGACGGAGACGGAGGCCACCGGCACCGAGGACCCGAACGAGGCGTCCGCCCGGGGCCCGGGTGAGACCTCTCAGGTCGCCCAGGTGGGGCTCTCCTACTCCCAGGGCACGTTGAGCCTCACCCCGGACGCCGCCATGCTCGCCGACCCCGACACCACCTACCCGGTGTACGTGGACCCGGTGTGGCAGGGCAGCACCAACAGCGCCTGGGCGATGGTGGACAGCGGTTACCCGTCCGAGGAGTACTGGAAGTTCGACGGCAAGCGGCACGAGCGCATCGGCCGCTGCCCGAGCTCCTGCAACAACTCGCTGGTAAAGCGTCTCTTCTACCGGCTCTCCACCCCGTACGCGGGCAAGACGATCCTGGAGGCCAAGTTCCGGGTGACGTTGCAGCACGTGTACAACTCCACCGCGCGGGCGGCGGCGCTCTACCTCATGCCGGGGCCGATCGCCACCACCACGAACTGGAGCAACCAGCCCGGCGGGTCGAGCTGGTCGACCGCGACGCACCTGGACACGAACTCTCCGACCAGCGTGCAGTCGACCTGCACCTCCACCAACCAGAACACCGAGTGGGACGCGAAGGTGGCCGTGCAGACGGCCGTGGCGAAGGGGTGGAGCAACGTCACCCTCGGCCTGAAGTCGGTCAACGAGAGCGACTCGACCCACACCAAGCGGTTCTGCGACAACGCGGTGCTCTCGGTCCGCTACAACCGGGCGCCGGTGATCCCCAACCAGTCCGAGCTGACCATGTCGCCCGGTGGTCCCTGCGTGTACGGCACGAACGTGCCCTACACCTCCGAGGTGCCGCGACTCGACGCGATCCTGCGCGACCCGGACCACTCGTCGTCGCACACCGAGCAGGTGCAGGCCGAGTTCCGGGTGACCTACACGCCGGTGGGCAGCTCGACCCCCACGGTCCTGCTGAGCAAGACGGCGTTCAAGGCCAGCGGATCGAAGTTCAGCTACTACGTGCCCAAGACCATTCCGCAGAACGTCACGGTGTCCTGGGACGTGCGTGGTGGCGACGGGGTGAGCTGGGGACCCTGGAGTTCCGACGGGACGCGCAACGTCTGCCAGTTCATCTTCGACGCGACCAGCCCGACCGCGCCGGACGTCGACTCGGCCCAGTACCTGCCGGGCGACGCCGCCGACACCACGTCGGACTGCAAGGACGACGACGAGTGGCGGGGTTCGATCGGCGTCGTCGGCAGCTTCACCTTCGACTCGTCGGCGACCGACGTCGTCGAATACCAGTACAACTTCGACGGCGGGACCTACATCTCGGTGAAGCCGGCCACCGCCGGTGGTCCGGTCACGATCAACTGGACGCCGGACAAGGAAGGCCCCCGCCAGATCTTCGTCAAGGCCGTGGACGCGGCAAAGCGGGCCAGCTCTCCCGCCACCTGCGTCTTCCGGGTCGGCAAGCGGCCGCCGGTCGCGCAGTGGCCGATGGCGGACGCGGCGGGGTCTCCTCGGGCGGACAACACCCGTGGCCCGAACGACGCCACGGTCGGCAGCGGGGTCAGCTTCGCCTCGACCAACAACTTCGGCCAGTGGGACCGCGCCGCGATCTTCGACGGCACGTCCAACGCCTACATGGTCACGGACACGTCGGTGCTGGCGGACACCTCGCAGAGCTTCGCCATCACCGGCTGGTTCCGGGTGGACGACGTCAACCGCCGGCAGGTGGCGGTGAGCCAGGACGGCACCGGTGAGCCCGGCTTCAGCCTCGGCGTCGACCAGGGGCTCTGGTTCTTCCGGATGCCGACGAACGACGTGATCAACCTCGGCGAGTGGAAGGTGACGTCGGCCGGGGTGACCACCGAGTGGACCTTCGTCACGGCGATCTTCGACGGCCCGAACAAGAAGATCTCCCTCCAGGTCGGCAACAACCCGGTCGCCGAGAGGGAGCGGCGTTCGCTGACCCGGGCCCGTGGTCCCCTCCAGCTCGGCCGCCACACCTACAAGGGCGGCGGGTACTCGGACTTCTGGAAGGGCGGCATGGCGGACGTCTCCGTGTTCGACCGGCCGATCGTGACCGAGGACTCGACCGGGCTGCAGAAGCAGCTGCTGAACCGCAAGGCGTACTGGCAGCTCAACACGCAGACCGCGGGCCAGAGTCCGGAGGTGGGCAACGGCTCACCGATGGTGCTCAGCCAGCCGAGTCTGCTGTTCCCGACGCCGACCCCGCTCCATCGGATGGTCGGGACGGGCCACCTCCGACTGGCGGGCGTTCCCGAACACTACGCCCAGTCGACAAGCGCTCTGGTCGACCCGACGGGCAGCTTCACCATCACGGCCCGGGTGAGGCTCACCAGCAGTTCCGTCAACCACGCCATGACCGCCTTCTCGATCAAGGGACCGAACAACAGCGCCGTCATCGTCCGGGCCAACAGTCAGGGCAAGTGGGAGCTGGCCGCGACCACGGACGACACGGCGGGCGCGGTCTTCCAGAAGAAGGAGACGGAGCGGGCCCCACGCCCGGTGGGCGCCGGTGACCACCTCGCCCTGGTCTACGACGGCTACACCCGCCAGCTCACCCTCTGGGTCGAGGGCGAGTCGACGGAGCTGGAACCCCTCACCGTGCCGTTCAAGCCCACCTCGATGTCGAGCATCCAGCTCGGCCGGGCCTTCCTGGGCGCGACGGCGGGTGAGCACCTGTCCGGAAACATCGACGAGGTTCGCGTCTATGACGGTGTCGCGGACAAGGTGAAGATCGACAAGCTCCGTCTGATCGGCGAGGCTCCGACCATCTGACAGCACAGGCGTCGGGGTCGTCCTCCCGGGACGACCCCGACGCCTCCTGCTCTCGGCATCTATCGATGCAACTCTCTTTTTCCAATCGACCCCTGGGGAGGGTGGATGTTCTCCCGACTCCTGGTCGCGTCCGGCGCTGTGCAGCGCCGGGTGGTGCGACCGGTGTCCTGGGCGATGGCCGGTGTGATGAGCATGAGTCTCATCCAGGTGGCCACCGCCCCCGCCTCGGCCGCGGCGGAACGTAAACGCCCAACGGCCACCGACACGGGCAAGACCGTGCCCAACCGTGCCCCGCTCGGTGTGAAGCCGCGCAAGGGCAACCCGGCGGCGGACGCCGCCACGACCACTCCCGCCAAGGTCACCTGGCCGGCGGCGGGCGCCACCGAGATCACCGTGCCCGCCGCTCCGGTCATCGCGCCGACGCCGGCAGGGGCACGTGACGCGGGCAAGGCCGCCAAGGCCACCACCGGACCCGCGGCGACCGCGAAGGCCGGCGGTCTCGCGGTGTCGGTCGCGGCCGTGGCCGCTCCCGCGGCGAAGGTCGACGCCAAAGCGGTGGCACCGTCCATTACACCGTCGACCGCGCCGGGCAAGATCCGCGTCGAGGTGCTCGACCGCAAGGCGACCGAGCGGGCGAAGGTCGACGGCCCGCTGGTGCGAGTGCAGCGCACCGACGGCCAGCAGGGCGCCGGTGACATCAAGCTCGGCGTCAGCTACGACGGGCTGGCCGGGGCGTACGGCGGTGACTTCGGCTCCCGGTTGACGCTGGTGAAGCTGCCGGAGTGCGCGCTGACCACGCCGGAGAAGGCGGCCTGCGCCGCCCAGCCGGTGCCGACCGTCAACGACAACACCACGCGCACCCTGTCGGCGACGGTGAGCGCGGCGGCAGCCGGCACCACCTTCGCGATGGCCGCTACCGAGTCCTCCTCCCAGGGCGACTACGGCGCGACCAAGCTGGCGCCGTCGTCGAAGTGGTCGGTGGCCCCGTCCACCGGTGGCTTCTCCTGGAGCTACCCGATGCGCACGCCGCCGGTCCCGGGTGGCGGAGCCCCGGGCATCACCCTGGCCTACTCGTCGCAGTCGGTCGACGGCCGTACCGCGGCGACCAACAACCAGGGCTCCTGGGTCGGTGAGGGCTTCAACTACGAGCCCGGCCACATCGAGCGCCGCTACAAGAGCTGCTCGGACGACGGCCACGACCAGTACGTCGACCAGTGCTGGGCGTACGACAACGCCACGATCCTGCTCAACGGCAAGTCCACCGAGCTGGTGAAGAGCGGCAGCACCTGGAAGTTCGCCACCGACGACGGCTCCAAGGTGCAGCGGTTCACCGGTGCGGTCAACGGTGACAACGACGGTGAGTACTGGGTCGTCACCACCACCGATGGCACCGAGTACTACTTCGGCAAGAACCGGCTCGACGGCTGGGTCAGCGGCAAGGAGGAGACCAACTCCGTCTGGACCGTCCCGGTCTTCGGCGACGACGCGAACGAGCCATGCAACAAGGCCACCTTCCTCGAGTCGCACTGCAACCAGGCGTGGCGGTGGAGCCTCGACTACGTCAAGGACCGCTACGGCAACGTCAGCTCGTACTTCTACACCCGGGAGACGAACCACTACGCCCGGGCCAAGAACACCGACGTCAACGGGGTGCCCTACCACCGGGGCGGTCACCTCAAGCGGATCGACTACGGGCAGCGGCACAACGCCGTCTACACCACCAACGCGCCGGCGCGGGTGCGCTTCGACGTCAAGGAGCGGTGCCTGCCGTCCGGCACCATCGACTGCGACCCGGCGGACCTGAACGCCACCACCGCGCCGTACTGGCCGGACGTGCCGTTCGACCGCAACTGCAACGCGAACGTCAAGTGCAAGCTCGACCAGATCAGCCCGACGTTCTGGACCCGGGCCCGGCTGACCGGCGTCACCACCGAGATCCGCGAGGGCGCCGGTTGGACCCCGGTCGACAACTGGAAGCTGGACCACCTGCTCACCGACAACGGTGACGGCTCCCGCACCCTCTGGCTCCACAAGATCACCCACACCGGCATGTACGGCTCGGCCGCCGACATCGCCATGCCGTCCGTGGAGCTGGGCGGTCTCCAGCTGCCGAACCGGGTGGACCGGGACAACGACAACATCGGTCCGCTGGTCCGGTTCCGCCTCGCGACCGTGTGGACCGACACCGGCGGGCAGATCGACGTCAACTACGCCAGCCCGGACTGCACGGCCACAACCCTGCCCACCGAGGGCAACAGCACCAAGCGCTGCTACCCGGTGAAGTGGAACCCGCTGGGCACCGGCGACCCGATCACGGACTGGTTCTTCAAGTACGTGGTCGCGGCGGTGATCGAGACCGACCGGACCGGCGGCGCGCCGGACATGGTCACCAAGTACGACTACCTCGACGGCGCCGCCTGGCGGAAGGCCGACCCGGACGGGATCGGCGACCCGAAGGACCTCACCTGGAGCGAGTGGCGCGGCTACGGCAAGGTCGTGGTCACCGTCGGCAACGGCCAGGTGCAGACCACCAAGACCGAGTACCGCTACCTGCGCGGTATGCACGGCGACAAGATCCCGAGCAGCACGGACACCCGGGACGTCCGGGTGACCGACTCGGCGGGCGTCGAGCACATCGACTACGACCAGTTCTCCGGGCACCAGTTGGAGAGCACGGTCTACAACGGCTCGGCCGTGGTCAGCCGCAACATCGCCACCCCCTGGCGGCACAACACCGCCACCGAGTCGCACACCTGGGGTGACAAGAAGGCCTGGTTCACCAACACCTCGACCACCCGCAGCTTCGTCGCGCTGGCGGCGGGCGGCTTCCGGGAGACCAAGAACGTCTCCAGCTTCGAGACGACCTTCGGCCGGGTCACCCAGACTGAGAACCTCGGCGACGTCAACGTCACCGGCGACGAGGCGTGCAACCGCACCACCTACGCCGACAACCCCACCGCCCACCTCTACAGCCTGGTGGCGCGGACCGAGTCGGTGTCGGTGGCGTGTTCCGTCACGCCGGACCGCAAGACCCAGGTCATCTCCGACACCCGGACGCTCTACGACGGCAAGGCCTTCGGGGTTGCACCGACGCTCGGCAACCCGACGAAGTCGGAGCGGCTGAAGAGCCACGACGGCACCACGGCCACCTACATCACGGCCTCGTCGGGCACCTTCGACTCGTACGGCCGGCCGCTGACCGCGACCGACGCGATGGGCAAGACCACCACCACCGCGTACACCGAGACGAACGGCCTCACCACCAAGGTGGTCGAGACCAACCCGCTCGACCACGTCACCACCACCGAGTACGCCCCGGCCTGGGGCAGCCCGGTCAAGCAGACCGACCCGAACAACCTGGTCAGCCAGTTGGAGTACGACCCGCTGGGCCGGCTGACCAAGGTCTGGATGCCGGACCGTACCGGCGCCGCCGGGCTCGACCCGAACATCAAGTACACCTACCTGATCCGCACGGACAAGCCGGTCGCGGTCAAGACCGAGAAACGGCAGACGGACGGCAGCTACAGCGTCGAGTACAAGCTGCACGACGGCCTGCTGCGCCCGCGCCAGGTGCAGACCGAGGGGCCGAACGGCACCCGCATGGTCGCCGACACCATGTACACCCCGACCGGCAAGCTCGATCGGACGTACGCGACGTACAACGCCGCGGGCGCGCCGGCCGACACCATCTTCCCCGCCACGATCGGCGAGGTGGAGGGCCAGACGTTCTACGTCTACGACGGCGCCGACCGGGTCACCGCGGAGATCACCTCCGTCGCGGGCAACGAGAAGTGGCGGACCACCACCACGTATGGCGGTGACCGAATCTCGGTCGACCCGCCGGAGGGTGGCACGCCCACCACCAAGGTCACCAACGCCATCGGACAGACCACCCAGTTGTTGCAGTACAAGGGCACCGGTCCGTCGGGCGCGTTCGACAAGACGGAGTACACCTACACCCCGTCCGGTCAGCTCGCCACGGTGAAGGACCCGGCGGGCAACGTCTGGAGGCACGAGTACGACCAACTCGGCCGGCAGGTCAAGTCGATCGACCCGGATGCGGGGACGACCGTTACGACCTATGACAATTTGAACCGGGTCACCAGCACGACCAATGGCGCCGGCCAAATGATCAGTACCACCTACGACGCGATCGGTCGGACGACCGCCACCTACAAGGGCACGGCCGAGTCGGGTGTACTTCTCAGCAGTTGGACCTACGACCTGGAGATGCTGGGCAAACTTTCATCGGCGAGCCGATGGGTCGAGGGGGCGGAGTATGCCACCTACTACACCGCCTTCGATGAGTTCTATCGACCGCACGCCACCTACTATCAAGTTCCGGAGCACGCGGGCGCTGAGCTAGCTAGCCTTTATACCTTCTCCACTGAGTACAACAGTGATGGCACTGTGGCCTCCGTCGGCATGTCCGAGGGTGGTGGCATGCCCTTCGAGGCGATCGCCTACACCTACGACGGGCTGGAGCGCCTCACCGCCACCAACGGTGACGCCCCCTACCTGACGGATGTCGACTACTCGACCACGGGTGAGGTCATTCAGACCGAGGCGGCGTTGGGCGCCAACAAGGTCTGGTCCACCTACCAGTACGAGCAGGGCACGAAGCGGCTGTCCAAGCTGCGGCTGGACCGCAGCGGCGCGCCGGTGATCGACCTCGACGCCAACTACACGTACGACCCGTCCGGCAACATCCTGCGGATCTCCAACACGCCGTCGGGCACTCGGGACGTGCAGTGCTTCACCTACGACTACCTGCGCCGGATGGAGCGGGCTTGGACGTCGGCGAGCACGGCGACCGACCCGTGCGTCGGCGGCCCGTCGGTGACGGGTGTCGGCGGGGTGGCCCCGTACCACCACGCCTACACGTTCGACGTGACCGGCAACCGCAAGACGGAGACGCAGTACGGCACCGACGGCAGCACGCTGATCAACCGGTCGTACACGTACCCGACGGCGGGCACGGCGCAGCCGCACACGCTGCGCCAGATGACCGAGACCACCCCGCAGGGCGACCGTCTCTACTCCTACGAGTACGACGCAGCCGGCAACACCAAGCGGCGGACCAAGGTCGGCGAGGACCAGACCCTGGTCTGGGACGCCGAAGGCAACCTCGAGTCGGTCACCGACGCCACCGGCAAGAAGACCAGCTTCCTATATGACGTCGACGGTTCGCGGATGCTCCGGAAGGAGCCGAACAGCACGACGCTCTACCTGCCGGGCATGGAGATCCGGCTCAACCACACCACCCGGGCCACCGACGCCACCCGCTACTACTCGCTGCCGGGTGGCGGCACGATCGTCCGCAAGCTCAATGGCCTGTTCTACGTCGCCTCCGACCATCACGGCACTGGCCAGGCGACGGTCGACGAGACGGGTGCCATCACGCACCGGCGGACCACCCCGTTCGGCGAAAACCGGGGCAACCCGCTTGCGCCGGGGCAGTGGCCGACAGAGAAGGGCTTCGTCAACGGCAACGTGGACTCAACCACGGGGCTGGTGAACATCGGTGCTCGCGAATACGACATCGTCACCGGTCGGTTCATCTCGGTCGACCCCATCATTGACAACGGCGACCCGCAGCAGATGAACGGGTACGCGTACGCCAACAACAACCCGATCTCGTTCTCCGACCCCGATGGCCTCAAGGCGTGCTCCGATGACGCCTGCGGTCCCGGTGCGGACTACGAGGACATGTACGGCAACTACCACAACGTCAAGGGGCACAACGACGGGTGTGGTGGCTGCTCCGGGGCGTACGACCCAGATGAACCGACGATCAACGTCCATAACAACCCTCGCGCCACGGCGGCCGACAAGGCCCGTGCCGCTGCTGCGGCTGCTGAAAGAGAGCGGCAGGCACGTATCGCTCGGGCCAAGCAGCGGATTCTTGACTCGGCCAAGGCACTGGCAAAGATCCTGATGGATGAGTTGGGTATCACTGATGCCCTGAACTGCTTCACGCAGGGCGATATGGGTGGATGCCTCGCCACGGCTGGAAACATCGCGGGAGCGATGCTCGGTGGTGTTCTGGGCAAACTTGCTGTGCGGTACGGAGCGCCTTGGAAGTGGAAGAAACTTGCCAACCTGACCAGCCGGGTAAAGGGACTTCTAGGCGACCTCGTTGGCGGAGTCAAGGACTTCTTCAATGCCTGCAGAAAGCACAGCTTCGCCCCGGGAACGCTGGTTCTCTTGGCCGATGGATCAACGCGGCGGATCGAAGAAGTCAAGCCGGGCGATCAGGTTCTGGCCACGGACCCCGAGACAGGGAGGTCTGAGGCGCGGCCAGTTGTCGCCACGCATATCAACCTGGACATCGACCTGGCCGACGTTACTGTCTCCGTAGTTGGTGTAGACGACCAGGTAATCAAAACGACGCAGAATCACCCCTTCTGGAGCCAGGACCGGTTGGCGTGGTTGGGGGCCGCCGAACTTCAGATCGGCGAGAGTCTCCTGACGTCGAGTGGGGTATCTGCAACCGTAGTGGAAGTCGTATCGCACCACGGTCAGAGAGTGATGCATGACCTGACGGTCGACACCATCCACTCTTATCACGTGCTTGCTGGCCCGACTCCTGTCCTTGTTCACAACTGCGAGGTCGCGGTCGACACCAACGTTGTCTCGGCCGCGTTGGGCGAAGGCAAGGAAGCCGCAGTGGATGCCGCTCTGGGAGGGCGTAACCCGGTTCTTTCGCCTACTGCCCGTGGCGAACTCCTAGAGAAGCACTCGGCCGAGGCCGTTGATGGGTGGCTGTCGGCACGTGGCGGAAGGATGGGGCCTCCCGCGACAGAAGGTGGGGTGAAGGCCATCCAGGGTAGCCTCAGGGCTATGTGGAAGGGGAAGTCCTTCAGGCCCGTCATGAAGGACAGTGATGCTGCGGTGCTTGACTCGGCGAGGCAGGAAGGCCTGCCCTTGATGACAAATGACCAACAGTTTGCAAGAAATGCCAGGCGGTTGGGTCATGCCATCGAAGGATTCTGACACGACGGTAATTGCTGGCCCTCTGGCGTGCTGGAAGGATCGACCTTATGGGTAGGGGCGATTTCTTGAGCGATGACGAGTTGGCGGATATTGAGGAGTTGAGTGCAGCAGCCACTCCGGGTCCTTGGTTTGTGAGGAATCTAGACGACGACTCGGCAATGGGGTTGCTGGCGATCAGCACTGTCCCTGATTCCGGCCAAGGTGAAAGGTGGCCAGGGTTCGACCATCGGGAGATTGTTGCCGCTACCCTCGTCCAGCATCCTCGCTACGTCGATGTGGCTGATGGCCGTTGGGATGAGAACGCCGCCTTTATCGCCATGGCGAGGGAGGCGGTGCCCAGAATGGCCGCAGAACTCCGGCGTCTCCGTGCGTTGGTGGAGGAGCGGGGCAGGGGCGATGCGTCCTAGGTGGAGTGCCTCTGCCTGAGGCGGACGTCGCCGAGGGATGGCCAGTAGCTCAATAGCGGTGCGGGCTCCGTCTAGTTGACGGAGCCCGCACTGCGTATGCAGGGGCGCAAACTGAACGACTATTCCTGGATTGGGAACTTACTCGGCAGGGGCTGTCACGCCCGCGAGCAGGCGACCCCGTTGAGCGAGAAGCTGGTCGGCGACGAGTACGCCCCGCTCAGCGTCCCCTGGTACCCGAAGTTCGCGGTACCACCCGGTGCGATCGACCCGTTGAAGCTCACGTTTCGCGCGCTCACCGCGGACCCGCTCTGCGTCACGGTCGCGTTCCACGCGTTGGTGACCTGCTGCCCGGTCGGCAGGTTGTAGGTCAGGTTCCAGCCGTTGATGGTGCTGGAGCCCCGGTTGGTGATCGTCACGTCGGCGGTGAAGCCGTTGTTCCAGACGCTCGCCGGCGTGTACTTCACCGTGCAGGCGGCGTTCGACGGCGGGGGCGACGACGGCGGCGGGGTGGTCGGCGGCGTCGTGGTGGGCGGGGGAGTGGAGCCGCCGCCGTTGACGTTGGCGGAGAAGGACGTCACGCCGAGGCCGGCGCCGCCCTGCCACGGCTCGAAGCCGGCCTGGATGCTGGTGAGGTACCAGCTGTTGGTGATCGCGCCCCGGTTGCGGGTGTCGTTGATGAACGCGAGCAGGTTGAGGTTCGCGCTGCTGATCGCCGACGGCGCCAGGTACGAGATGACGTTGTTGGAGCCGTTGCTGCCGCGCCAGACCTCCCAGCTGCGGCCGTCGATGGTGGCGGTGCCGACCGGCGAGCCGATGGGCTGGATCGGGCCCTGGCGGTTGAGCCAGATCATGATCTCCATCTGGTTCACCCCGTCCCGCTTGGGCGTCGGGTCGAGCCAGATGTCGTACGAGGCGTTGTAGGTGGCTCCGCTGACGTACTTGTAGGTGATGCTGCTGGTGGCGCTGCTGATCTGGCTGACCTGGATCGGCAGGTTCGTGCCGGGGGAGCAGTTGGTGTAGTGGCAGCCGGCGAAGACCGACGGGTACGACACCGGCGCGCCGTTCGTGGGCGAGGAGCCCTGCTGGGTGGTGATCTCGAAGCCGGTGCTGGTGACGTTGATGCACTGCTGGGCGGTGGTGCCCCAGCGGTTGTTCTGCACCACGTACCGGTTCTGGATCGTGGTGGAGCCGTACTGCTCGCAGATCTGGGTGTCGGCGGAGGCGTTGCCGCCGAGGGCGACGGCGACGATCGACCCGGCGGCCAGTAGGCCGGCCGCGGCGATGGCCCGGAGTGAACGTTTCATGATGCTCCTTGGACTACGGCGCGGGGGCGCCGAGTGGGACGGGGGACACGGGCGGGAGCGCTCCCAGGTTCAGTCGACACATTTACATGCCTGCAACGGCATTGCAACCGAACCGGTTAAGTGAATTCACGTGGTCGCGCAGCGCAGTGGTCGTGGAACTTCCATGCGTCGCCGTGCGAGAGGCCGTCGGGTCGGCT
The DNA here is from genome assembly GCF_900090295.1 of Micromonospora coxensis. Classification (NCBI taxonomy): domain Bacteria; kingdom Bacillati; phylum Actinomycetota; class Actinomycetes; order Micromonosporales; family Micromonosporaceae; genus Micromonospora; species Micromonospora coxensis. The sequence goes on from NZ_LT607753.1 coordinate 4,759,635, forward strand.
GATGTCGCAGGTCAGCCTGGGGGGCGAGGTGGCTGCCGGCCCGAATGAGGGTGGCTCGGTCGGGCGGGGACGTGAATGAGATACGCGAATGGCGTCATCACTCCGAGGGGCGTGCCCGCCAGGGCCGATCAGATCTACCGTGCGTCGATCGCGGGGAGTAGTGTCTTGCCTTCAACGCGTGCCGATCCCCTCCGGAGGCGTACACCACCATGGGTGGCAGCTCCCCCCTGCGCATCCTCGTCGTCGGCGCGGGCATCGCCGGGCTCGCCGTGGCTCGGGCACTACGCCTGGCGGGCTTCCGGCCGGACGTCACCGAGAAGCTCCCGCCGAACGAGCAGGTCGACGGAGGCCTCTTCCTCCCCGGCAACGCGGCGCGGGCGCTGCGCCGCCTCGACCTGGACGACCCGGTCCGGCCGTACGGGCAGGTGATCCACCGGCAGCGCTTCCTCGACGCGGCGGGCGATCTGCTCTGTGAGGTTGATCTCGACGCGCTCTGGGCCGGAGTGGGCGACTGCCGGGCGCTGCCCCGCCGTGACCTCTACCAGGTGCTGCTCAGCGGTGCGGGTGGCGCGGTCCGGCACGGCGCCGAGATCAGCGCCGTGGAGTTGCTGCCCGGCGGCGTCGGGGTCACCTTCACCGACGGCACCGGCGGCGAGTACGACCTGGTCATCGGTGCCGACGGACCCCGATCGGCGGTGCGCAGCCTGGCCGCGCTCGGCGGCCCGCCCCGCCCGGCGGGTCAGGTGGTCTACCGCACCGTGGTCCGGGACGGGCCGGAAATCACCGACTGGACCGCCCTGCTGGGCCAGCGTGCCGGCTTCCTCGTGGTGCCGATCGGCGCGGGACGGCTCTACTGCTACGCCGACGAGGCCGGCACGGTCGCGCCGCCCGACCCGTCGGCCCGGCTGCGGGAACTCTTCGGCTCCTACGGCGGCCCGGTGCCGGCGGTGCTGGAGGCGATCGGCGACGACGTGCAGGTGGGGCTCACCGACGAGGTGGAGCTGGGGCGCTGGCACCGCGGCCGGGTGCTGCTGGTCGGCGACGCCGCCCACGCCACCGCCCCGACCTTGAGTCAGGGTGCCGCGATGGCGCTGGAGGACGCGGTGGTGCTCGCCGAGTCGCTGCAGGCCGCCGGCACGGTCGAGGCGGCGCTGGTGGCGTACGAGAGCCGCCGTCGTCCGCGTACCCGATGGGTGCGGGACCGGACCCGGGACCGCAACCGGACCCGGGACGTCCCGCCGGCGCTGCGCGACCCGCTGCTGCGCGGGCGTGGCGACCGCATCTTCCGGGAGCACTACCGGCTGCTGGTCGGCCCGCTCTGATCCCGTGACGGGTCGCCCGCGTCGACCCGGCCCGATCGCGGGACAGACCCCCCGCCCAGCCTGCCGCACCACCCCGAGCGGCGTTGCCACCTGCCGGGGACTATCCTCCTTGCGGATGACGGCTCGCAGATACCAGCGCGTGCCGAGCGGGACAACCGAGAACCGGAGGCCATTCGTGACCACCGTCGCACCCAAGCCGGTCGTGACCCGGCCATGGCCGGTCCGAGAGCCGGTCAAGGGGTCGGCCATCGCGCGGCTGCTGCGCACCACGGACGCGAAGCAGATCGGGATCATGTACATGGTCACCGCGTTCGTGTTCTTCATGATCGGTGGCCTGATGGCCCTGATCATGCGAGCCGAGCTGGCGCGGCCGGGCCTGCAGTTCCTGTCGCCCGAGCAGTACAACCAGCTGTTCACCATGCACGGCACGATCATGCTGCTGTTCTTCGCGACGCCGATCGTGTTCGCCTTCGCGAACTACGTCGTGCCGCTGCAGATCGGCGCGCCGGACGTCTCCTTCCCCCGGCTCAACGCCTTCGCCTACTGGCTGTACCTCTTCGGTGGCACCATGGCGACGGCCGGCTTCATCAGCCCGGGTGGCGCCGCCGACTTCGGCTGGACCGCCTACACCCCGCTGAGCACGGTCGAGCACTCGCCGGGCGTCGGGGCGAACATGTGGGTGGTCGGCCTGGCCATCTCCGGTCTGGGCACCATCCTCGGCGCGGTCAACCTGATCACCACGATCCTGACCCTGCGCGCCCCCGGCATGACCATGTTCCGGATGCCGATCTTCACCTGGAACATGCTGGTCACCAGCCTGCTGGCGATCCTGATCTTCCCGCTGCTGGCCGCCGCCCTGTTCGCGCTCGCCGCGGACCGGCTGCTCGGCGCCCACGTGTACGACCCGGCGACCGGCGGGCCGATGCTCTGGCAGCACCTGTTCTGGTTCTTCGGGCACCCCGAGGTCTACATCATCGCGCTGCCGTTCTTCGGCATCATCACCGAGATCATCCCGGTCTTCTCGCGGAAGCCGATCTTCGGTTACAAGGGCCTGGTCGCCGCGACCATCGCCATCGCCGCCCTGTCGATGAGCGTGTGGGCGCACCACATGTTCTCCACCGGCCAGGTGCTGCTGCCGTTCTTCAGCTTCCTGAGCTACCTGATCGCCGTGCCGACCGGTATGAAGTTCTTCAACTGGATCGGCACGATGTGGCGGGGCCAGATCACCTTCGAGACGCCGATGCTCTTCGCCGTCGGCTTCCTGGTGACCTTCCTCTTCGGTGGCCTCACCGGTGTGCTGCTCGCCAGCCCGCCGATCGACTTCCACCTGCACGACTCGTACTTCGTGGTGGCGCACTTCCACTACGTGCTCTTCGGCACCATCGTGTTCGCCGTCTTCGGCGGCATCTACTTCTGGTTCCCGAAGATGTTCGGCCGGATGCTCGACGAGCGGCTGGGCAAGATCCACTTCTGGCTGACGATGATCGGCTTCCACACCACGTTCCTCGTCCAGCACTGGCTGGGCAACGAGGGCATGCCGCGTCGGTACGCCGACTACCTGCCCAGCGACGGCTTCACCACGCTGAACATGATCTCCACGATCGGCGCGTTCATCACCGGTATCTCGACCCTGCCGTTCATCTGGAACTGCTGGAAGTCGTACAAGACCGGGCCGGTCGTCGAGGTCGACGACCCGTGGGGCCACGGCAACTCGCTGGAGTGGGCGACCACCTCCCCGCCGCCCCTGCGCAACTTCGACCGGATGCCGCGGATCCGCTCCGAGCGGCCGGCCTTCGACCACAAGTTCCCGGAGCTGGCCGCCGGCCAGACCCTGGCCGGGCCGCCGGAGGGTGGTGCCAAGCCGCTCACCTCCGAGTCCGACGGTGGCGCCAGCTACCAGGAGGACACCGCCAGCGACCTCGACCGGCGCTGACGCTCCGCACGACACCGCCACGGGCGCCGCACCCCACACCAGGGGTACGGCGCCCGTCGCCGTTTCTCCGGCGCCCGTGGCGCCCTCGGCATCGAGGTCGGTGGGCGGGGCCGACGGTGCCCGGAGAGGTGCCGGTCCTGCCCGGCGGCGGGCAGGCACGAGCTCGCGCGGCACCCTACGGGTGACGGAAAGTCACCGGTGGGGCGGGAGGGCGAGAGGGCGCTGTCGCCGCTTTGCTCTGCTGCCATGACCGCACCACCCCTGTGACCAGGGACGATCCGGTGGGCCCCGGGTCGGGAACAGAACGACCACCACGCTGTGTGCCTGGCGCGCCGGTGGCAGCAGAGCAGGGGGAGGGGCCGGTCGACGCGCCGGGAGCAGGGCCGCCGGGTCAGGTGGTCGCGGGAACCAGTTCGGTGGCCTCGCCCGGCGCGACGGCCGCCGCGCGCCGGTGCCGCAGCTCCAGCGGGAGCACCGCCAGGGTCAGCGCCAGCCCGACCGCGCCGGTCACCGCGAAGCCCCACAGCGGCGCCGAGACGTCGATCACCGCACCGGCCAGCGGCGCGCCCAGCGCGATGCCGACCGTGACCGCGGAGCCGTGCAGGCCCATCGCCTCGCCCCGGACCCCGGAGGGGGCCAGCCGGCTCACCGCGTCGGCGGTCGCCGCGAGGGTCGGGGCGCAGAGCGCGCCCGCCGGGACGAGGGCCAGGCAGAGCAGCCACCAGTGGTCGCCGCCCAGCCCGACCGGGATGGTGCAGAGGCTGAGCACGGCGGCCAGCGCCAGCGGGGAGAACGACCGCTGGACCGCGCCGTACGCGAAGCCGCCGACCAGCGACGCGACCGCCCACATGGCGAGGACGGCGCCGGTCCAGCCGACCTCGCCGCCGGCGCGCAGCACGGCGACCACCGCGACGTCGGTGCCGCCCAGCACCAGGGTGGCCCCGGCGCTGACCGCCAGCACGGCCAGCAGGCGGGGGGTCAGCCAGACCCGACGGGGCACCCGGGGCTGCGGCCCCACCGGCTCGTCGGCGCTGCGGGTGGGCGGGTTCATCAGCCAGAGCGTGACGCCGGCGCCGACCACGCCCGCGCCGACGGCCCAGAGCGTGAAGCGCGCCGAGACGGCGGTGGCCAGGGCGACGGCGAGCGCCGGCCCGACCATGAACGACAGCTCCACCGACATCGAGTCCAGCGCGTACGCCGGTCGGCGGCGCTCCTGCGGCACCAGCGCGGCGATCGACTGGCGGATCACCGAGAAGACCGGCAGGGCGAGCAGGCCGGCGAAGAACGCCGCGGGCAGCAGCACCGGGTACGACAGCGTCGGCGCGCTCGCCCAGAACACCGCCTCGGCGACGGTGGTGACGGCGAGCACCGGGCGCAGGCCGTGCCGGTCGACGAGGCGGCCGAGCAGCGGCGAGCCGATCGCGGCGCCCACGGTCAGCGCGGCGCCGATCAGGCCGGCGGCGCCGTAGCCGCGACCGAGGTCGAGCACGACGAAGAAGGTGAGCGTCACCCCGGTCGCGGTGAGCGGGACACGGGCCAGGACGGACACCAGCAGCAACGACCGGAGCCCGGGCTGGGCGAGCGCCTGCCGGTAAGGTGTCAAGTTCACGATGGTCCGTACCTCCGGCGGCCATCCTTCGCCGGGGGTACGACATCGGCAAGCCGTTTACCGGCTCAAGCGGCCCGCATCACAGCCTCACCCTGCAAGGTCACCCCGGCGCCCTGCATCGCCCGCACCGCCACGTCGAGGGTCTCCGGCGCGACGGCGGCGGTCAGGTCGAGCAGCACCGTGGTGTCGAAGCCCTCGCGGGCCGCGTCCAGCGCGGTGGCGCGTACGCAGTGGTCGGTGGCGATGCCCACCACGTCGACCCGGTCCACGTCGTGCCGGCGCAGCCAGTCCGCCAGGCACTCGCCGCCCTCGGCGTGCCCCTCGAAGCCGGAGTACGCGGCGGCGTGCTCGCCCTTGTGGAAGATCGCCTCCACCCGGCCGGTCTCCAGCTCGGGGTGGAACTCGGAGCCGGGGGTGCCCACCACGCAGTGCCGCGGCCAGGAGTCGACGTAGTCCGGCGGATCGCCGAAGTGCGCCCCCGGGTCGACGTGGTAGTCCTTGGTGGCGACCACGTGGTCCCAGCGCTGCGGTTCGGCGGCGAGCAGCCGGGAGATCCCGGCGGCCACGCCGGCGCCGCCGGCGACGGCGAGCGAGCCGCCCTCGCAGAAGTCGTTCTGCACGTCCACGATGATCAAGGCGTTGGCCATCGGAGGTGTCCTTCCTCAGCTTGCCGGTACGACGGTGACCGGGATGGCCGGGTCACCGGCGGAGAGCTTCAACCCCTCCCAGGGGATCGAGATCAGGCACTGCCGCAGGTGCTCCCGGGACTCGTCCAGCGACGGCAGCGCCACCGGCTCCCCGTCCACGATGAACGAGCGTTGCAGCAGCCGGTCGTTGGGCTGCCGGTCCGGCACGCCCTGCGGCACGACGACCTCCTCGGTGGCGGTGCCGGTCGGCTTGTGCCGGCGTACCGCGACCTTCCGGCCGCCGATGGTGGCCTTGTGCTCGGAGCGCTTGACCACCGCCCGGCCCTCCACCTCGACCAGCTTGTAGACCAGCCCGGCGGTCGGCGCGCCGGATCCGGTGACCACGGCGGTGCCGGCGCCGTACATGTCGACCGGCTCGGCGGCGAGCGTGGCGATGGCGTACTCGTCCAGGTCGCCGGAGACGATGATCTTCGTCTCGGTCGCGCCGAGCGAGTCGAGCAGTTCCCGGGACTGCTGGGCGATCACCGTCAGGTCGCCCGAGTCGATCCGGACGGCCCGCAGCTCCGGCCCGGCCACCTCGATCGCGTTACGGATGCCCTGGGTGATGTCGTACGTGTCGACCAGCAGGGTGGTGTCCTTGCCCAGGGTGGCCACCTGCGAGGCGAACGCCGCCTTCTCGTCGTCGTGCAGCAGGGTGAACGCGTGGGCGGCCGTGCCGGCGGTCGGGATGCCGTAGCGCTGCCCCGCCGCCAGGTTGGAGGTGAACCGGAACCCGGCCAGGTACGCCGCCCGCGCCGCGGCCACCGCCGCCTCCTCGTGCGCCCGCCGCGAACCCATCTCGATCAGCGCCCGGCCCCGGGCCGCGGTGACCATCCGGGCGGCGGCGGCCGCCACCGCGCAGTCGTGGTTGAGCACCGAGAGCACCAGCGTCTCCAGCACCACGCACTCGGCGAAGCTGCCGGAGACGGTGAGGATCGGCGAGCCGGGGAAGAAGAGTTCACCCTCGGCGTACCCGTCGACGTCGCCGGTGAAGCGGTAGCCGGCCAGCCACTCGGCGGCGGCGTCGTCGACCACGCCGGTGCGGCGCAGGAAGTCGATCTCCGTCGCGTCGAAGCGGAAGTCGCGGATCAGGTCGACCAGCCGGCCCGTCCCGGCGACCACGCCGTACCGCCGGCCGGTCGGCAGCCGCCGGCTGAACACCTCGAAGGCGCAGCGGCGCTCGGCCGTGCCGTCCCGCAGGGCAGCACTGACCATGGTCAGCTCGTAGTGGTCGGTCAGCAGCGCGGGGCGAAGGGTGCTCACCGCCCCAGCCTAGAGTTCACTCCGTCCCGTCGCCGTCGTGGCCCGTGATCGAGCGCAACGCCGCCGGCAGTTCGGCCCGCCCGGTGATGCCGAGCTTGCTGTAGACCCGCTGGAGGTGGTTCTCCACCGTCCGGGTGGAGAGGAACAGTCGCTCGGCGATCAGCCGGCTGGTCACCCCCGCCGCGGCCAGCCCGGCGATCTGCCGCTCCCGGTCGGTCAGCGCCGGACGCAGCGCCTCCAACGCCGGGGTACGGATCTGGTCGGCGGCGCCGAGCAGGGCCCCGAGCCGCTGGTGGGCGGCGGCGGCCGAGGCGGCGCGGGCCCGGCGCAGCCCGTGCAGGGCGGTCGCGGCGGCCTCGGCGGCCCACACCGTCAGGCCCAGCGCGGCGAAGGCGTCGGCCACTTCCAGCAGGTCCGCGGCGTCGTCGGCGACGGTGGCCCGGGCGTACCGGGCGAGCAGCGGCGGCAGCACCCCGTCGACCCGGTCGGAGAGTTCGGTCAGCCGCTGCGCCACCGTACGCCGGCCGCCGTCGGTGCAGGTCGGCCCGACCGGCGTGTCCGCCCGGCCCAGCCGGACCAGGTCGTGCAGGACCAGCACCTCGTGCCCGGCCAGCCCGTCGGCGCGCAGCCGGTCGGCCAGGTCGGCGAGGTGCTTGGTGGCCCCGGGCAGGTCGCCGCCGGCCGCCAGCACCGCGCCCCGGGCCTGCTCCAGCCACGGGTACAGCACCGCCATCCCCGGGGTGTGCACCCGGTCCGCCTCGGCCATCGCCTCCGCCGCCGCCCCGGCGTCGCCGTGCAGGGCTGCCGCCTGGGCGCGCTCGGCGTGCGCCAGCCCGGCGTAGACCCGGCTGGTGGCCAGCACCGCGCAGGCCCCGAGGCTGATCTTGAGGGCGTCGCCGCTGCGCCCGCGCAGCCGGGCCGCGTACGCCTGGAGGATGGCCAGGTAGCCGGTGCCGAGCCGGAAGTCGCCGGCCCCGGCCAGGTCGGCGAACTCGTCCGCGGCGATCGCGTCGATGCCGGCCAGGTCGCCGGCGAGCGCCAGCCGGGTGCCCCGGGCCAGCTCCATCGCGAGCTGGAGGTAGGGCATGTCGGCCCGCCAGGCCGGCGCCTCGGCCTGCACCCGGGCGATCGCCGCCGCGCTGCGCCGGAACTGCCCGCGCGCCGCGTCGAGGTGGGCGATGGTGCACCGGGCCAGCTCGCGGGCCGCCACGCCGGCGGCCGGGCGGTCGAGCACCGACCGGGACAGCCGCAGCGCCTCCGTCGGGTCGAGGCCGTGCAGCCGCATGATCGCCTCGAAGGCCCGGACCCGCGCCTGGTCGCCCGGGTCGGCCAGCTCTGCGCCCGCGCGGGCGATCTCCTCCACCGTGGACTCCCGGCTGAGCCCCCAGTAGGTGACCATGCCGCGTACCGTCAGCCAGCGGCTGAGCCGCCGGTCGGAGGTGACCTCGCCGGTCACCGCGTCGAGCACCCGGACCGCCTCGTCCGGCCGGTCGGCGAACATGAGGATGGTGGCGAGCAGCTCCGCGGCGTCGAAGCCGCCGTCGGCGTCGAGCGCCGCGCGGGCCAGCCGGGTCGCCAGGGGTACGTCGTAGCGGGCGAACGCCTGCGCCGCCGCGCCCAGCAGCAGGGTGCCGTCCTGGGCGGTGCCGGAGTCCAGCCGCCACACCGCGACCCGGAGCAGGTCGCCCCGGCGGCGCGCGCCGACCGCCTCCAGCAGCTCGGCCAGGCGGGCCTGCAACCGTCTGGTCCGGCTGACCGGGCAGCGGCGGCGCATGATCTCCCCGTACAGCGGGTGGGCCAGTCGGGCGTCGAAGCGGCGGTCGTCCTGCACCACGGTGATCAGGCCGCGCTCCTCGGCCAGCTCCACGTCGGCCGGGTCGGCGGCCTGGCTCAGCAGGTGCAGGCCGAGCGGCTCGCCGAAGGCGACCAGCTCCACCACCGCCCGTACGCCCGACTCCAGCCGGCCGATCCGGGTGTCGATCAGGTCGGTCAGGCTGGGGGCGAGCTCCAGCCGGCCGGTCCAGCGCCAGACCCCGTAGCGGCGGTCCAGCTCGCCCCCGCCGGCCGCGGCGTGCACCAGCTCGCGCAGCAGCAGCGGGTTGCCGGCGGAGAGCCGGAACAGCCGCTCGGCCGAGCCGGCGTCGACCGGACCGTCCAGGATGGCGGCGAGCAGGTTCGTGGTCTCGGTGGGACCCAGCGGGGCCAGCTCCGCGTGCTCGACCAGGTCGTCGGTCCAGAGCGCCCGGATCGGCAGCGGGATCTGCTCGCCGTTGCGCAGCGTCCCCAGGACGGTGGTGTTCTCCTGCCGGGCGAGCAGGTGGACCAGCGCCGCCGACGGCGGGTCGAGCAGGTGGGCGTCGTCGATGGCGAGCACGATCCGCCGGCCGGCCGCCTGCTCCCGCAGCACCTCCACGGCCCAGCGCAGCACCCCGGCGGGGGAGAGGCCCTCGGGCTGCTCGGCGGGGAGCACCTGGGCCAGCCCGCCGAAGGGCAGGGCGGCGGTGGCGCTGCTGGCGGCGACGTACCAGATCGCGTAGCGCTCGGGGGGCAGCGCGCGGACGCCCTCGCGCAGCAGCCGGCTCTTGCCGACCCCGGCGCTGCCGCTGAAGAAGAGCCCGCGTCCCTCGACCCCGTCCACCGCCGATTGCAGACGGTCAAGTTCGTCCGTTCGGCCGACGAAACACCACCGACTCATCGGAGCAGCATATCGATGGAATTCCGTCCGCGCGGGCACCGTCACGCTGCGAAGTTGAGTAATCTCGCAGTTACCGGTGAGTATCCGAGGTGTTCCGTGCCAGTCGGTAAGAGCCCTTACTCTTCCGGCATCCGGGGTGCCACCACACCGGACGTGTCCGCGGGCGGAGCCACTGCCCGCCCTACCGGGAGGCCACCGATGAGACCCGGCCCACTCCCCGGGGTCGACGTGCCCGGCGGTCCTGGCGGCGCAGCCGGGCTGCCCCGCTGCGCTCCGCTGACGACGCGCCTGGGGGTCACCGAGCCCGCGTCCGACGAGCCGCTCACCGTGGTCGCCGCCGGCCCGGCCGGCGCGGCCCGGCGCGAGGTGCTCGCCGCCCTGCTGGGCGTCTCCTCCGGCATGCTCGCCGTGCCGACCGGCAGCACCCTGCTGGTCCGGCACGACCGGACGGCCACCCGCGCGGCCTACGTCCCGGGCTACTCGAAGCCGCACTCCTACGGCGCGGACCAGGCGGCCGCCGGTCCCGCGTTGGCCCGGCCCCCGCGCCGGGTGGAGCTGCACCTGCCCGAGCCGCTGCTGCGCCACTTCGCGCTGCTCGACACGCCGGACACCGACACCCTCGGCGTCGCCGGCGGCCGGGTGCTGCTCGACGCGGTCGGGCGTGGCGGGGCGCTGCTCTTCGTCATCGGCGCGGACCAGGCCTTCGGCGCCGCCGAGCTGCACCTGCTCACCCAGGTGGCCCGCGCGTCGGTCGCGGTCTTCTTCGTGGTCACCCCGGGTGCCGGAGGGTGGGCGACGACCACCGAGGCGGCCGGGACGGAGGACACGGGGGAGTCCGTCCCGTCGCCGGTGGACCCGGCGGAGGTCAGCGTCGAGGCGCACCGGGCGGCGCTGCTCGCCGCCGTGCCGTCGCTGGCCGGGGCCCGGTGGTTCCCGGTGCACCAGGCCGAGCACCCCGGCCTGCGCCGGGCGCTGGTGGGCTGGGCGGCCGACGAGGGGCTGCGCCGGGCCAGCCTGCAACCGCCCGAGCTGCCCGGCGAGCGCGGCCGGGTGAGCGTGCCGCCGGACGCCGACGCCGGGGCGTGGTCGGAGTGGCTGGAACGGCAGAGCCGCTCCTGCGCCCGCAGCATCCGCCAGCACCTCGCCCTGGAGCTGGCCAACGCCCACCTGCGGGTGGTCCAGGAGATCGTCTTCGGGGTCGGCTGCGCGGGTCTGCCGCAGCTGCTGGACCGGGAGATGGAGGCGCTGTCGCTGCTCGCCACCGTGCAGTGCGACGAGGCGGTCCGGGGCATCGTCGACGAGGCCGCCGCGCAGGTGCTCGGTGCGCCGGTGGCCGAGGGGGTCCGGCGCCGCATCGCCCGGGCCACCCGCCTGCGCCTGGCCGACCAGCCGTCCGGGCGGGACCTCGACCGGGTGCTCCTGGTGACCAGCACCGCCGGGGTCGGCGACCTGACCGGCGCGGCGGCGCTGGACGCGCTCGCCGGGCACCCCGGCGCACCGCGCGACGAGGTGCTGCCGCCGGTGGGGGTGGCGCTCTCCGGCGGGTGCTGGCAGCACTGGCGCAGCCCCGGCAACGACGATCCGAGCGGCGCCCGGTCCTGGGCCCAGCGGGCGCTGCGCGAGGTCGAGCTGGAGCTGTGCCGGGAGGTGTCCCGGCGCTTCGAGGTGATCCGTCTCTCGCTCGGCGCGGTGCTCTCCGATGCGCTCGACCACGGCATCCTGCTCGCCTGAGCGCGTGGCCCACGCGCTGTCGCCCGGCCCGGTCACCGCGGTCCGGGAGGGTGAACCGGACGGCCCCGGCGTTCCGGTTCATCGGTTCGCCGGATCCGGTGGCACGATGGGGGGCATGGCGGCTCCACAGGTTGCACCGGTCGAGACGCCGGACACCGACGAGGTGCCGGTGTCGGACCGGCCTTGGGTGACGATCGTCTGGGACGACCCGGTCAATCTCATGACGTACGTGACCTGGGTCTTTCAGAAGCTCTTCGGGTACAGCCGGGAGAAGGCCGAGAAACTGATGCTGGACGTGCACCACAAGGGCAAGGCCGTGGTGTCGACCGGCGCCCGGGAGCGGATGGAGCACGACGCGTCGCAGCTGCACGCGTACGGGCTGTGGGCGACGGTGGAGCGCTCGTGAGCATGTTCCGTCGCCAGGGCGACCGGTACGTCGCCACCTTCGCCGTGGACGAGGTCCGCGTGCTGCGCAAGGTCGCCTCCGAGGTGGTCGGGCTGCTCACCGACGGGTTCGACCACGGCGACCCGGTGGTCGGGCGGCTCTTCCCCGACGCGTACCCGGACGACCCGGCCGGGACCGCGGAGTTCCGTCGGTACACCGAGGGCGACCTGAAGACCGCCAAGATCGACCAGGCGGGGGCGATCCTGGCCGCGCTGCCGGACTCCGCCGGCGGCGAGGTGCGGCTGGACGCCGAGGCGGCCGAGGCGTGGCTGCGGGCGCTCAACGACGCCCGGCTGGCGATGGGCGTCCGGCTGGAGATCAAGGACGGCACCGACCTCGGCGAGGAACTGGACGACGCGGTCGCCGAGGACCCCACCTCGTCCCGAGTGTTCCAACTGTCGGTATACGCCTACCTCGGCTACCTGCAGGAGTCCCTGCTCAACGCCTTGATCGACTGAAGTGTGACGGTCGCCGCCTCGCCGGGCCCGGCAGGTGGGCGCTAGGCTGGGCCACGTGCTGAGCATCGACCGGTCGATCGTCGAGGCGATCGTCGCCCACGCGCGCCGGGACCACCCGGACGAGGCGTGCGGCGTGGTCGCCGGTCCCGCCGGCAGCGACACCCCCACCCGGCACATCCCGATGGACAACGCCGCCCGCTCGATGACGTTCTACGAGTTCGACTCGATGGAGCAGTTGCGCGTGTGGCGGGAGATGGACGACCGCGACGAGGAGCCGGTCGTCATCTACCACTCGCACACCGCGACGGAGGCGTACCCGTCCCGCACGGACATCTCCTTCGCCGGTGAGCCCGGGGCCCACTACCTGCTGGTCTCCACCCGCGAGCCCGACACGGAGGAGATCCGCTCCTTCCGCATCGTCGACGGCGTGGTGACCGAGGAGCCGGTGCGGATCGTGGACGCCGCCGTTGACCCGCACGCGGTGCAGTCCTACATGTTCGGGCAGAGCCCGGCGACGGTCGACTACGAGTGTTCGGGCCGCTGACCCTTCAGCCCCGTTCCCTCTCTCCCGTCACCGAGCACACCCGATCAAGGAGCACGCCACCATGGCCATCGAGGTTCGCATCCCCACCATCCTGCGCAGCTACACCGGCGGCGCGAAGGTCGTCGAGGGCGCCGGGGACACCCTGGGCGACCTGCTCACCGACCTGGACTCCCGGCACGCCGGCCTGAAGGCCCGGCTGGTCACCGACGCCGGCACGCTGCACCGCTTCGTCAACGTCTACGTCAACGACGAGGACGTCCGCTTCCTGGGCGCGCTCGACGCCAAGCTCAACGACGGCGACAGCGTGACCATCCTGCCGGCCGTCGCCGGTGGCGCCTTCGGCTTCGCGGCCGCCGCCGCGCTGGCCGGTGGCCGCCGCGTCGCCGCCGTCCGCTGACGGCGGCCGTCATGGCGCGGTACGACAGCCTGCTCGACGCCTGCGGCGGCACCCCCCTGGTGGGGCTGCCCCGGCTCTCGCCGACGGTGCCCGAGGGGGCACCGCCGGTGCGGCTCTGGGCGAAGCTGGAGGACCGGAACCCGACCGGCAGCATCAAGGACCGCGCGGCCCTGTTCATGGTCCGCGCGGCGGAGGAGGCCGGTCGGCTCCGTCCGGGTGACACCATCCTGGAGCCCACCAGCGGCAACACCGGCATCTCGCTGGCCATGGTGGCCAAGCTGCGCGGCTACCGGCTGGTCTGCGTCATGCCGGAGAACGTCTCCACCGAGCGGGTCCAGCTGCTCCGGATGTACGGCGCGGAGATCATCTTCTCGCCGGCCGCCGGCGGCTCGAACCAGGCCGTCGCGACCGCGAAGCAGATCTCGGCCGAGCATCCCGACTGGGTGATGCTCTACCAGTACGGCAACGAGGCCAACGCCCGGGCGCACTACGAGACGACCGGGCCGGAGCTGCTGCACGACCTGCCCACGATCACCCACTTCGTGGCGGGTCTGGGCACCACCGGCACCCTGATGGGCACCGGACGGTACCTGCGCGAGAAGGTCGACGGCATCCAGGTGGTGGCCGCCGAGCCGCGCTACGGCGAGTTGGTCTACGGCCTGCGCAACATCGACGAGGGGTACGTCCCGGAGCTCTACGACGCCACCGTGCTCAACCGGCGGTTCTCCGTCGGCACCCGGGACGCGGTGCTGCGCACCCGGCAGCTCGTCGAGGTGGAGGGGATCTTCGCGGGCTTCTCCACCGGGGCGATCCTGCACGCCGCCCTGGCCGTGGCGCACGAGGCGGTGCGCGAGGGTCGCCGGGCCGACGTCGCCTTCGTGGTCTGCGACGGCGGCTGGAAGTACCTCTCCACGGGCGCGTACGGCGGCACCCTCGCCGACGCCGAGGACGCCCTCGAAGGACAGCTCTGGGCGTGATGCCCGGCCACGGGCCGGTCGGTGCGTCGCCGGCCGGCCCCGTGGGTGTCACGTTGATGACAAGTTCCAGTAGACGATTCTTGCCCCGCCGTCGCTGCGCGTAGGCTGCGCAGCGTGGCGTACGCGTCGGTAGAGATCATCAGCGGTGCTGACACCGGCGTGTCGACTACGGTCGGTGACAGCGGAGCGACTGGATGAGACTGACCGTCCTGGGCTGCGCGGGCAGCTTCCCCGGCCCCGAATCACCCTGCTCCGCCTACCTGGTCGAGGCGGACGGCTTCCGCCTCCTGGTGGACTTCGGCTCCGGCGCGCTCTCCACCCTCCAGCGCTACGTGGGGCTGCACGCCCCCGACGCCATCCTCCTGACCCACCTGCACTGCGACCACATCCTCGACGCCGCCTCGTACGTGGTGGTCCGCCGGTACGCCCCGGACGGCCCGTACCCGCCGCTGCCGGTGTACGCCCCGTCCGGCGCCCCGGACCGGCTCGCCGCCGTGTACGGCCAGGAGGACAGCACGGTCGAGGACGTCTACCAGTTCTACGGCCTGCAGCCCGGCACCTTCCCGATCGGCCCGTTCACCGTCACCGTCGACCGGATGAACCACCCCGTCGAGACGTACGGGGTGCGGCTGGAGCACGGCGGCCGGGTGCTCTGCTACTCCTCGGACACCGCGCCCTGCGACGCCCTGCTGCGGCTGGCCCAGGACGCCGACGTCTTCCTCTGCGAGGCGAGCTACCTCGACGGCATGGACAACCCGCCGGACCTGCACCTGACCGGCCGGGAGGCCGGCGAGGCGGCCACCAAGGCGGGCGTGGGCCGGCTCCTGCTCACCCATCTCGTGGTGGCCTGGGGCAGCGAGTCGCAGACCGTCGAGGCGGCGGCCGGGGCGTACACCGGGCCGCTGGAAGTCGTCCGCGCCGGCGCCACGTACGACGTGTGACGGGGCAGCCGGTGCGGGCCGGCTGACCCTAGGATCTCGCGGGTGACCGATCCCCACCCGCATCCCGACGCCGGCCCGGGTCGGGTGCCCGCCGGGCCGTACCCGCCCGGACCCGCGCCGCAGCAGCCGCCCGCGCCGGGACCGTTCCCGCCCCGCCCCGCCGGGACAGGGCCGACAGGTCCGATCCCGGTCGGACCGTTCGCGCCGCCCGTCGAGCAGCCGCCCGCGCCCGTGCCGCCCGTGCTGGCCGTGCCGCCCGTGCCCGCCGTGCCGGCTGCGTCGCCGGTGCCGACCGGGTCGCCCGTGGGGCAGTCGGGCGGGCCGTACCCGGTCGGCGCCGGGCCGTACCCGACGGCCGGGCCGTACCCGACGGCCGGGCCGTACCCGGCGGGTGCGGGGCCGTCTGCGGCGGCCTGGGCGCAGCCAGCCGGTGCGGGGCCGCAGCCGCTCGCGCCGTACCCGGCCTCGGCCGGTCAGCACGGCGGGCCGTACCCGGCGAGTGGGCCGCCGCCGGGCCCGGTCCCGCCCGTCCGGGCAGCGGGCACCGGCGGCAAGCGGGTGGCCGTCCTGGTGCTGGCCGGGGTGCTGATCCTCGCCCTCTGCGCCGGTGGGGGCCTCTTCGGCTGGTTCGGCTGGTTCGTGCCCCGGCAGGAGGCGCAGCAGCGGGAGGCCATCCGCGAGGACCTCGGGGTGCCGCGCGGGTTCACCGCGGTGCAGTCGTTCCAGGGCGACGACGTGCTGGTGGCGACGTACCGGCTCCGCTGCCCGAAGGGGGTCTGCCCGCGCGGGGTCGCGCAGGACCTGCACGAATGGCTCTCCGACGCCGGGGCGCAGGGCACCGAGGTCACCGACGTGGCCGGGTGCGTCGCCCACGGTCAGCGGCCCGGTGGGCCGTTGTGCGAGTGGCGCTGGCGCGTGCGGGGCTGCCGGGCGGAGGCGTCCACCCAGGGACTGGAAGAGGCCCCGGTGGGATGGGACCGGGACATGGTCCTGCTGATGCGGCTGCGCGAGTGCGACTGATCCCGGCGGCCCGGGGCGGTGGGCGCGCAGGGCGGCGGGGCGTCGGGCGGGCCGCCGTCGCCCTAGGATCTGCCGCGTGAGCGACCCCTCCGGGAACCCGTACGGGCACCCCGCCGGCCCTGCCCACCCCTCGGCGGCGGGCCGGCCCGCGTCCTGGGCGCACCCCGCCGCACCGGCGTACCCCACCGGCCCGCACCCGGCGGCGCCGCCCGTCCCGCAGCCGATGCGTCCGGACGGGCAGCCGGTCCCCGGCCACCCCGGACCGGGCGGCCCGCAGCCGTACCGGGCGGCTCCGGTCCCGCCGGCGCGCGGCGGGCGCGGCACGGTGTGGGTGGTCCTCGCCGTGGTGGTCGTGCTGGTCCTCGGCTGCGGTGGCGCCGCCGGCTACGTCGGCTGGTTCCGCCCCTGGTACGACGCGAAGCAGCGGGCCGAGGCGCAGACCCGGCTGGGCGCACCCGACGGCTTCACCGAGACGTCGGCGCTGGACAACGACGGCGCGGAGACCCGCACCGTGGTCTACGAGGTCACCTGCCAGGGCAGCGTCTGCCCCGTCGACGTGCCGGAGAGCCTGTACGCCTGGCTGGTCCGGGCCGGGCGGACCGACCTCGACCCCACCGACATCCGCAACTGCCTGCTGCGGCGCGCGCAGGCCGGCGCCGACGCGTGCAGCGACTGGCGATGGCGCTGGGACGGCTACGCGGTGCGCGTCGAGACCCGGGGCGCCCTGCCGCTCGCCGACCCCACGGCGACGGGGCGGAGGACCCTCCAGGTCTGGTTCCACCTCGGTCCCCGCCACTGACCACGGTCGGGCACCGACGCGTGCGCCGGACGCGGCACCCGGGGACGGTCCGTTCACGGCACCGCATAAGGTGCAGGGATGGCGCGACCTGACGGGCGGCTGCCCGACCAACTCCGACCGGTCACCCTCACCCGTGGCTGGAGCACCCACCCGGAGGGCTCGGTGCTCGTCGAGTTCGGCGGCACCCGGGTGCTCTGCACGGCCAGCGTCACCGAGGGGGTGCCCCGCTGGCGCAAGGGATCCGGGCTCGGGTGGGTGACCGCCGAGTACGCGATGCTGCCCCGGGCCACCAACACCCGCTCCGACCGGGAGAGCGTGCGCGGCAAGGTCGGCGGGCGTACCCACGAGATCTCCCGCCTGATCGGGCGCAGCCTGCGGGCCGGCATCGACCTGAAGGCGCTCGGCGAGAACTCGATCGTGCTCGACTGCGACGTGCTCCAGGCCGACGGCGGCACCCGTACGGCGGCGATCACCGGCGCGTACGTCGCCCTGCACGACGCGGTGACCTGGCTGGCCGCCCGCAAGGCGCTGGCCGGCAAGCCGGAGAAGGTCATGCACCGGTCGGTGGCCGCGGTCAGCGTCGGCGTCATCGCCGGCGAGGCGCGGCTGGACCTGAACTACGAGGAGGACGTCGCCGCCGAGGTGGACATGAACGTGGTCTGCACCGGCGCCGGCGAGTTCGTCGAGGTGCAGGGGACGGGGGAGGACGGCGTCTTCTCCCGGGGGCAGCTGGACGCGCTGCTCGACCTGGGCCTGGCGGGCTGTGTGGAACTGGCCGAGGCACAGCGGAAGGCACTGGCATCATGAACAAGGTCCTGCTCGCCACCCGTAACCGCAAGAAGCTCATCGAGCTGCAGCGGATCCTCGACGGCGCGCTCGGCGCGCACCGGATCGCCCTGGTCGGGCTGGACGACGTCGAGGAGTACCCGGAGCTGCCGGAGACCGGCCTGACCTTCGGCGAGAACGCGTTGATCAAGGCGCGGGAGGGCTGCCGGCGCACCGGCCTGCCGACCATCGCCGACGACTCCGGCATCGCCGTCGACGCGCTCAACGGCATGCCGGGCGTGTTCAGCGCCCGCTGGGCCGGCAGCCACGGCGACGACAAGGCCAACCTCCAGCTCGTCCTGGACCAGATCGCCGACCTGCCCGACGAGCACCGCAAGGCGTCCTTCGTCTGCACCGTCGCGCTGGTGCTGCCCGGCGGCAAGGAGCACCTGGTGGACGGCCGGCAGAGCGGCCGGCTGCTGCGCGCGCCGCGCGGCGAGGGCGGCTTCGGCTACGACCCGATCTTCCTCGGTGACGGCCAGGACCGGACCAACGCGGAGCTGACGCCGGAGGAGAAGGACGCGATCAGCCACCGCGGCAAGGCGCTGCGCGAGCTGGCGAAGCTGGTCGCCAAGGTGCTCCCGCCGGCCTGACCGGCACCGGCCACGCCGACACCGACGGGACGGGGACGGCCGGCGGCTCCGGTCCCTGCGGCGGCCGGACGAGGACGACGTCCCCCCCCGGACCGCGCAGTCGGTCGGGGCGGGTCGTCGGGGCACGGTGGAGAAGAGGGACGACGTGCCGGGTGTCCTGACGGGCTTCGCCGTCATCGGGGCCGTGGTCGCCGTCGGCTGGCTGCTCGGCCGGCGCGACGTCCTCGGCCCGCAGGCGTCGACGGTGCTGTCCCGGGTGGCGTTCTTCGTGGCCACCCCGGCGCTGCTGTTCACCACCGTGGCGCGGGCCGACGTGCTCGCGGCCGTCTCGTCCGCCCTGCTCGTGACGGTGCTCAGCACCGCCGTCGTGGCGACCGTCTTCGTGCTCGTGGTGCGCCTGCGGTGGCGCCGCTCCGCCGCCGAGACCACCATCGGGGTGCTCGCCTCGTCGTACGTGAACGCGGCGAACATCGGCATCCCGGTCGCCGTGTACGTCCTCGGCGACGCCTCGATCGTCGCGCCCGTGCTGATGTTCCAGCTGGTGGTGATGGCGCCGCTGGCCTTCGCCGTGCTGGAGACGAGCACCGGCGGGCGGATGCCGCCGCTGCGGGCGGTGACCCGGCCACTGGGCAATCCGGTCACCGTCGCCTGCGCCCTGGGCGTGGCGGTCAACCTGACCGGCTGGTACCCGCCGGAGGCGGTGCTGCGGCCGGTCGAACTGGTGGCCGCGATGGCCGTGCCCGCCGCCCTGCTCGCGTACGGGCTGTCGCTGCACGGGGCGCCGATGCCCGGCTCGGGCGACACCGGCCCGGACGTCCGGCTGGCGGTGCTGCTCAAGACCGTCGCCCAGCCCACCGTCGCGTACCTGATCGCCCGGTTCGCCCTGGCGCTGCCGCACCCGCTCGTGCTGGCCTGCACCGTCACCGCCGCGCTGCCGACCGCGCAGAACGTCTTCGTCTACGCGGTCCGCTACGGCCGGGGCGTGGTGCTGGCCCGGGACGCGGTGCTGCTGTCCACCGTGGTGGCGGTGCCGGTGCTGCTCGGCGTGGCGCTGCTCGGCAGCTGAGCGCCGGACACGGCTCGTCGCCGTCCGTGTCGAGGGTCGCCATCCTCCGCCGTCCGGTCGGTCACCAGCGGCGGGTCTCCAGGCCGCCCAACTCGTCGACGATCGACCTGTCCTCGCCGGCGAGGACGGTGAGCACCCGTTCGACCTCGGCCAGGGTGGCGTACCGTCCGACGGACGTGGCCGTCGAGGTGTCCAGGCGCTCCACCCAGAGGCCGTCCGGTTCCCAGGCCGTCTGCACGCAGTCACCCGAGCGGCCGACGCAGGTGAGGAAGTCCCGACTGAGCGGGCGCATCCGGCGCAGCAGGTGCAGCGTCTCGGCCGTGTCCAGCGGCACGTCCTCCTCGAAGCCCGCCGAGTGCTGGCAGGTCACCTCCAGGAAGCCCGCCGGCCCGGGGATCCGGTCGCCGCCATCCGGCAGGTCGACCAGCCGGCGCGTCAGCTCCACGCCGTCGTACCGGCCCACGCGCGCCTCGCCGCCGTCCCGGTACGCGCCGACGAGGGCGTCCCCCTCCCGCCGGACGACCACGGAGGCGGCTGCGTGGGTCAGACGGAGCCGGGCGCCGGCCGGCAGCCACGGCAGGTGCAGACCTGCGAGACGGGCGGCCGACGTCGGGCCGTCGGCCGGCGCGTGCAGGCCGCGCCATCCGTCGAGCACCTCCACGTCCACGGCGAGGTCGTCGCGAACCGTGGCGGGCAGCGCGGCGAGCCGGCCGACCCGGCGACGTCGCCAGGACATGGGCACCCGGATCCGGGTGTTCGGGTCCCCGGCCCAGTCCACCGTCAGGCCCTCGGCCCGCAGTGCTGCTGCCACCTCCTCGCCGAGCTCGACAGTCGGCGGCCCCTCGAACGACCCGTACGCCACGTGCAGGGCGTCGCCCTCCACCGCGTGCTCGGCGTCCTGCTGGTGGTAGAAGGCGTAACCCCGGACGCCGCGGCCCTGCGGCACCTCCGCGCCGATCTCGCCGAGCCCGCAGTTCTGGCAGCAGGCGAAGTTCTCCCGGGCCACGATGCCAACGGCGTCGAGCGCCCGGAACGCGGCGGTGAGCCGGTCGCTGTCGGTCGACTCCGGCCACCCCGTCTGCGCGGTGAGGTGGGCGGTCAGCTCCTCGACCACGACGGGCCAGGCGGTCGCCTCGACCCGCTCCGGATCGTCCTCGTCGCCCAGGTGCTCCACCGTGGCGGCGACGATCGCGGCGGCCGGCTGCTCCGCGAGGGCGACGTGCAGCCGGACGTGCTCCCGAACGATCCCGACCAGCTGTTCGTGATCTCCATTCACGGCTGCGGACGGTAACAGCCACGACCGACACGGGCACCCGTCAGGCGAGCGGGCCCACCTCCCGCTCGATGGCGGCCCGCAGCTCCGGACCGGCCAGCACCGTCCGGGCGGCCTCCATCACCGGGGCGAGGAAGACGTCCGGCCCGGGCTCCCCGGCGGCGCCGCCCAGCGCCGCCACGGCGGCCCGCCCGGCCGGGGACGGCACCAGCGGCGCGCGCAGCTGCAACCCGCGTACGGCGGACAGCAGCTCCACCGCGAGCACCGTGGTCAGGTTGTCCAGCACGGTGCGCAGCTTCTTGGTCGCCGCCCAGCCCATCGAGACGTGGTCCTCCTGCATGCCGCTGGTGGGCAGCGAGTCGACCGAGGCGGGCGCGGCCAGCCGGCGGTTCTCCGCGACGATCCCGGCCGCCGTGTACTGGGCGATCATCAGGCCGGAGTTGACCCCGGCGTCGGGGGAGAGGAACGCCGGCAAGTCCCGGTTGCGGGCCACGTCGAGCAGCCGGTCGACCCGTCGCTCGGCGATCGCGCCCACCTCCGCGGCGGCGATGGCCAGGTAGTCGGCGGCGAAGCCGAGCGGCGCGCCGTGGAAGTTGCCGGTCGACTCGACCCGTCCGTCCGGCAGCACCACCGGGTTGTCGACCACCGACAGCAGCTCCCGCCCGGCGACGGTCGCGGCGAAGTCGAGGGTGTCCCGGGCCGCGCCGGCCACCTGCGGCGCGCAGCGCATCGAGTACGCGTCCTGCACGGCGTGGGCCAGGTCGTCGCGGTGCGAGTCCATCACCCGGGAGTCCTGCAGCAGCCGGTGGATGTTCGCCGCCGACGCGGCCTGGCCGGGGTGCGGCCGGATGGCGTGCAGCTCCGGCAGGAACGGCCGTTCCGAGCCGAGCATCGCCTCGATCGCGAGGGCGGCGGTCACGTCGGCCATGGTGAACAGGTGCCGGGCGTCGTGGATCGCCAGCAGCAGCATGCCGAGCATGCCGTCGGTGCCGTTGATCAGCGCGAGCCCTTCCTTCGCGGCCAGTTCGATCGGGGCGAGCCCGACCCGGCGCAGCGCCTCGGCGGCGGGGACACGCTCACCGGCCGGGCCGAGCACCCAACCCTCGCCGAGCAGCACCAACGCGCAGTGCGCCAGCGGCGCCAGGTCGCCCGAGGCGCCGAGTGAGCCGTGCTCCGGCACCCACGGGGTGACCTGATGGTTGAGCAGGTCGACCAGGGCCTCGGCGACCAGCGGGCGGACCCCGGAGCGGCCGAGGGCCAGCGAGCGTACCCGCAGCAGCATCATCGCCCGGACCACCTCGCGGGGCATCGGCGCGCCCACCCCGGCGGCGTGC
The DNA here is from genome assembly GCF_900090295.1 of Micromonospora coxensis. Classification (NCBI taxonomy): domain Bacteria; kingdom Bacillati; phylum Actinomycetota; class Actinomycetes; order Micromonosporales; family Micromonosporaceae; genus Micromonospora; species Micromonospora coxensis. The sequence continues at coordinate 4,781,546 of NZ_LT607753.1, forward strand.
GAGCGGATCAGCGCGTGCTGGAGTTCGGCCCGCCGCCCGGGGGCGACGAACGTGTTGGCCAGCGCCCCGAAGCCGGTGGAGACGCCGTACACGGGCCGGCCGGCGGCCTCGATGCCGTCCACGATGGACCGGCTGGCCACCATGGCCTCGACGGCCGCCGGGTCGAGGACGACCTTGGCGGCGCCGCGGGCCACGGCGAGCACGTCGGCGGGGGAGATCCCGGTGGGTTGGATCATGACGGTCGACATTGCGGCACTCCGTTGTGCAGAACCTGGCGGATCAGTGGGACACCCGGCCGGTAGGCCAGGTGCAGGTGGGACGGCGCGTCGAGGATCATCAGGTCGGCCCGGGCGCCGGGCTCCAGCCGGCCGACGTCGCGGCGGCGCAGCGCCGCCGCCCCGCCGGCGGTGGCGGCCCGGACCGCCTCCGCCGGGGTCATCCGCATCTCGCGGACGGCGAGCGCGATGCAGAACGGCATCGACGAGGTGTACGACGACCCGGGATTGCAGTCCGTGGCCAGCGCCACGGTCACCCCCGCGTCGAGCAGCCGCCGCGCGTCCGGGTACGGCGACCGGGTGGAGAACTCGGCGCCGGGCAGCAGCGTGGCGACGGTCGTCGTCTCCGCGCCCGAGGTCCGGTCCACGGTGGTCGAGGCGAGGGCGTCGACGTCGGCGTCGCTCAGGTGGGTGCAGTGGTCGACGCTGGCCGCGCCCAGCTCCACCCCGAGCTGCACGCCCGGGCCGGGGCCGAGCTGGTTGGCGTGCACCCGTACGCCCAGCCCGACGGCCTGCCCGCAGGCCAGGATCGCCCGGGCGTGGTCGACGTCGAACGCGCCCCGCTCGCAGAACACGTCGATCCAGCGGGCGTACGGGGCGGCGGCGGCCAGCATCGGCCCGCACACCACGCCCACGTAGTCGTCGGGGCGGTCGGCGTACTCGGCGGGGACGACGTGCGCGCCGAGGAAGGTGGTGTCGTCGCTGAACTCGGCGGCGATCCGCAGCGAGCGGGCCTCGTCGGCGACGGTGAGGCCGTACCCGCTCTTGATCTCGATGGTGGTGGTGCCCTGCCGCATCGCCTCCCCGCGCAGCCGGCGCACGGTGGCCCGCAGCTCGTCGTCGGAGGCCGCGCGGGTGGCGCCGACCGTGGTGCGGATCCCGCCCCCGGTGTACGGCTCACCGGCCATCCGGGCGGCGAACTCGGCGGCCCGGTCCCCGGCGAAGACGAGGTGGGCGTGGCTGTCCACGAAGCCGGGCAGCACCGCCGCGCCCTCGGCGTCGATGCGCCGGTCGGCGGCCGGGGCGTCCCGGGCCGGCCCGACCCAGGCGACCTCACCGTCCTCCACCAGCAGCGCGACGTCCCGGCGCAGACCCAGCGGGCCGACGCCGGCGGGGGAGTTGGTGACCAGCTCCCCGATGTTGTCCACCAGCAGGCTGCCGGTGGCGCGGGGCGCCGGACGCCCGCCGGGTCCGGGCCGTGCCACCCGGTGCGACCAGGCGTCCGGGCTCACGAGGTCACCGCCTCGATCGCGTCGCGCAACTCGACCGGGACGTCCACCGTCAGGTGCCGGCCGTCGCGCACCACCACCCGGCCGTCCACCACGACGTGGTCGACGTCGGCGGCGGTGGCCGCGAAGAACACCCCCACCGGCGGCACCCCGGCGGTACGGGCGGAGTCGAGCCGTACGGTGACCAGGTCGGCGCGCATCCCGACGGCGAGTTCACCGGCGTCGCCCCAGCCCAGCGCGGCGTGCCCGGCGCGGGTCGCCGCGGTGAGCAGTTCGTCGGCGCGGAAGTGCCCGCGCCGGCGGGTACGCAGCCGCTCGTCCAGTTCCACCGCGCGGGCCTCCTCGAAGAGGTCCACCACGGCGTGGCTGTCGCTGCCCAGGCTCAGCGGGCTGCCCGCCTCGGCCATCCGCCGGGCCGGGCCGATCCCGTCGGCCAGGTCCCGTTCCGTGGTGGGGCAGAGGCAGACCCCGGTGCGGCTCTCCCCGAGCAGCGCCACGTCCGCGGCGGTCGGGTGGGTGGCGTGCACGGCGGTGGTGTGCCGCCCGAGCACCCCCCGGTCGGCCAGCAGCCGGGTCGGGCTGACTCCGTGCACCGCCCGACAGGCGTCGTTCTCGGCCGGCTGCTCCGACAGGTGTACGTGCAGCGGCGCGCCCTGCCGGTGCGCCCAGCCGGCGACCGTGGCGAGCTGACCGGCCGGCACCGCGCGCACCGAGTGGATCGCCGCGCCGACCCGGGCGTGGTCGTTCTCCGGCGTGAACGCGCCCACCCGGTCGGCCCAGCGCAGCGCGTCCCCGTCACCGAAGCGCCGCTGCGGCCCGGCCAGCGGATCGCCGTCCACCGAGGCGGTCAGGTAGCAGGTGTCGAGCAGGGTGAGCCGGATGCCGGCGTGCGCGGCGGCCTCCACCAGCGCGGCCGACATCGCGTTCGGGTCGTCGTACCGGGTGCCGTCCGGGCCGTGGTGCAGGTAGTGGAACTCGCCGACGCAGGTCACCCCGGCCAGGGCCATCTCGGCGTACGCGGCCCGGGCCAGGGCCAGGTACGAGTCCGGGTCGAGCCGCCCCGCCACGTCGTACATGACCTCCCGCCAGGTCCAGAAGTCACCCCGACCGCCGTGGGTACGCCCGCGCAGCGCCCGGTGGAAGGCGTGCGAGTGGGCGTTGGCCAGCCCCGGCAGGGTGAGCCCGGGCAGCCGTACCGCGTCGTCCAGCACCTGGACCCCGGCGGTGGGCCGGCCGGCGGTCAGCGGCGCGACGGCGGTGATCCGCCCGCCGTCGGTCTCGATCAGCACGTCCGGCGTCGGCTCGGCGTGCGCCGGCAGCCAGGCGTACTCGGCCAGCCATCTCATCGGCATGCCAGCTCCTCCAGCACCCGGGCCAGCGCGCTCACCCCGGCGGCGCAGTCGGCGTCGGTGGCGGACTCGGCGGGGGAGTGCGACACCCCGGTCGGGTTGCGGACGAAGAGCATCGCGGTGGGCAGGTGGGCGGCGAGCACCCCGGCGTCGTGCCCCGCCCCGGTGGGCAGCACCGGCGCGTCGAGCAACGCGGCCAGCCGGCCGGCGAGGCCGCCGTCGAACGCCACCAGCGGCGTCGCCGACTCCTCGGTCAGGGTCAGCCCGGTGCCGTCGCGCCGCGCCCGCTCGGCGGCCTTGGCGTGCACCGCCTCGACCAGGCCGCGCAGCGTGTCCGGCTCCGCGGCCCGGGCGTCGAGCCAGCCGGTGACCTTCGACGGGATCGCGTTGGTGGCGTTCGGCTCGACGGCGACCCGGCCGACCGTGGCGTGCGCGCCACGCAGCCGGGCCTCCTTGTTCGCCGCGAGCACCGTGAAGGCGTACGTCAGCATCGGATCGCGGCGGTCGGCCATCCGGGTCGTACCCGCGTGGTTGCCCTCGCCGTGGAAGTCGAACCGCCAGCGGCCGTGCGGCCAGATCGCGCTCGCCACCGCGACCGGCGCGTCCGCGTCGACAAGCGCCCGGCCCTGCTCGACGTGCAGCTCCACGAAGGCCGTGAAGCGGCCGGTCAGACCCGGGTCGGCCCCCGCCGGCCGGTCGCCGAGCGCCTCGGCGAAGCTCACCCCGGCCGCGTCGCGCAGCCCGGCCGCGCGGTCCACCGCGATCTCACCGGTGAGCAGCCGTGACCCCAGGCAGGGTACGCCGAACCGGGCCCCCTCCTCCTCCACGAACGCGGCCACCGCCACCGACCGGACCGGGGCGACGCCGGCCGCCCGCAGCTCGTCCACCGCGAGGAACGCGTTGACGATGCCGAGCGGCCCGTCGTACGCCCCGCCGTGCGGCACCGAGTCGAAGTGGCTGCCGGTGAGCACCGCGTCCCCGGCCGCCGGGTCTCCCCACCAGGCGAAGAGGTTGCCGTTGCCGTCGGCGGTCACCGGCATGCCCCGCCGGTCGGCCTGCTCCCGGAACCACTGCCGCAGCCGCAGCTCCGCGTCGCCGAAGGCGTAGCGCAGGTAGCCGCCGCTGCCGGCGTCCCGCCCCACCGGGGCGATCTCGTCCCAGAGCGCGCGGAACCGGGCGGCCAGGTCACTCATGCCACGCCCCTGCCGGTCGCGGTGTTCCTGCCGCTCCTGGCGTCCCTGCCGGTGGCGTCGTTCCTGCCGTTCGCGGCGTTCCTGCTGTTCGCGGCGTTCCTGCCGGGCGCGGGGGCCGGTCGCGCCGCGCTCACGCCGTCCCCTCCGCCATCGGCACCCGCACGCCGGTCCGGTCGGCGACCTCGCGGGCGGCGTCGTAGCCGGCGTCGACGTGCCGGATCACCCCCATCGCCGGGTCGTTGGTGAGCACCCGCTCGATCTTCTGCCCGGCCAGGGCGGTGCCGTCGGCGACACAGACCTGCCCGGCGTGGATGGACCGGCCGATGCCCACCCCGCCGCCGTGGTGGATGGAGACCCACGACGCCCCGCTGGCGGTGTTGACCAGGGCGTTGAGCAGCGGCCAGTCGGCGATCGCGTCGGAGCCGTCGGCCATCGCCTCGGTCTCCCGGTACGGGCTCGCCACGCTGCCGCAGTCCAGGTGGTCCCGGCCGATCACCACCGGCGCGGACAGCTCACCGGAGGCGACCATCTCGTTGAACCGCACCCCCGCCCGGTCCCGCTCGCCGTAGCCGAGCCAGCAGATCCGCGCCGGCAGGCCCTGGAAGGCGACCCGCTCGCCGGCCATCCGGATCCACCGGGCCAGCGACTCGTTCTCCGGGAACAGGTCGAGGATCGCCCGGTCGGTGGCGGCGATGTCGGCCGGGTCGCCGGAGAGCGCCGCCCACCGGAACGGGCCCTTGCCCTCGCAGAACAACGGCCGGATGTACGCCGGCACGAAGCCGGGGAAGTCGAAGGCCCGCTCGTACCCGCCGAGCTTCGCCTCGCCCCGGATCGAGTTGCCGTAGTCGAAGACCTCCGCGCCCGCGTCCAGGAAGCCGACCATCGCCTCGACGTGCTTCGCCATCGACGCCCGGGCCCGGTCGGTGAACTCGGCCGGCTTCGCCGCCGCATAGTCCCGCGCGTCGCCGAGGTCCACCCCCTCCGGCAGGTACGACAGCGGGTCGTGCGCGCTGGTCTGGTCGGTCACCACGTCGATCTCCACGCCCCGGCGCAGCAGCTCCGGGAAGACCGTGGCGGCGTTGCCGACCACGCCGACGCTCAGCGCCCGTCGGTCCCGCTTCGCCGCCAGCACCCGGTCGACGGCGTCGTCCAGCGAGTCGGCCACCTCGTCCAGGTAGCGGTCGTGCACCCGACGGTCCAGCCGGGTCCGGTCCACGTCCACCACCAGGCAGGCACCGTCGTTCATGGTGACCGCCAGGGGCTGGGCCCCGCCCATCCCGCCGCAGCCGGCGGTCAACGTCAGCGTCCCGGCCAGCGAACCGCCGAACCGCTTCGCCGCCACCGCCGCGAACGTCTCGTAGGTGCCCTGGAGGATGCCCTGGGTGCCGATGTAGATCCACGAGCCGGCGGTCATCTGCCCGTACATGGTCAGGCCGAGCTGCTCCAGGCGGCGGAACTCCGGCCAGGTGGCCCAGTCGCCGACCAGGTTCGAGTTCGCCAGCAGCACCCGGGGCGCCCACTCGTGGGTCCGGACCACGCCGACCGGGCGGCCGGACTGCACCAGCATCGTCTCGTCGTCGCGCAGCCCGGTCAGCGTCCGCACCAGCGCGTGGTACGACGGCCAGTCCCGGGCGGCCCGACCGGTGCCGCCGTAGACGACCAGGTCCTCCGGGCGCTCGGCCACCTCCGGGTCGAGGTTGTTCATCAACATCCGCAGGGCGGCCTCCTGCGGCCACCCCTGCGCGGTGCGTGCGGTGCCGCGGGCGGCGCGGACGGGCTGGTGCATCTCGTACTCCTCTCAGCCGAGGAACAACTGGCGACGGGCGGCGGACGACTCGAACGCCTCCAAGCGGGCCTGCGTGTCGGCCGGTGAGGCGTCGCAGATCGCCTGGAGGACCACCATGGCCAGGGCCATCGGGGCGGTGTGCAGGTCGAAGACGAGACCGGTGCCGACGGCGGCCGGCAGCACCAGCTCGGCGTACTCGGTGGCGGGGCTGACCGGGGAGTCGGTGATGGCGACGACGGTGAGGCCGGCGTCGCGGGCCTCCCGCAGCGCCTCGAAGGTCTCCCGGGGGTAGCGGGGCAGCACGAAGGCCAGCAGCGCGCCCGCCCCGGCGGCCGCCGCCTGCTCCAGCCGGTCGGTGAGCAGGCTGCCGCCGTCGTCGAGCACCCGCACGTCCGGGTGCACCTTCGCGGCGAAGTAGGCGAAGTAGGAGGCCAGCGGCGCGGCGGCGCGCAGCCCGAGCACCGGCAGCGGTCGGCTCGCCGCCAGCAGCCGCCCGGCGGCGGCGATCCGCTCCCGGTCGGCCAGCTCCCCGGCGAGCCGGTCGAGGTTGGCCATCTCGGCCCGGACCGCCCGTTGCAGCTCGTTGCCCTCGTCGGCGCTGCCCGCGCCGGCGCCGGCGGTCAGCTCGCGCAGGCGGCGGCGCAGCGCGGGGTAACCGTCGTGGCCGAGCGCCATGGCGAACCGGGTCACCGAGGGCTGGCTCACCCCGGCCAGCTCGGCGACCTCGGCGGCCGACAGGTACGACGCGGCGGCGGCGTGCTGCACCAGGCAGTGCGCGATACGCCGCTGGGTCGGGGTGAGCCGGACGCCGTGGAACAGGTCGAGCACCCGGTCGGGGGGTGCGGCGACAGCTCCGTCATTCATGCCGTGACTGTATGCATGAAAACTTTCAGAGGCAACCGTGCGTCGACCCGCGGCACTGCGGGCCGTGGATGCGACGGAAGCCCCGACCGGGCCAGACGCTCAGCCGTTGGGCAGGAACGGCAGCGGGCGGGGCTCGTACCCGTCGAAGTAGCGGCTCGGATCGGCGTTCAGCACCGATGCGAGGGCGGTGCCGAAGACGTCCCGGAAGTCCGTCGTGGCCTTCAGGTCGCCATGATCGAGATCGGTCAGGCTCGGCTGCTCGCCGTAGAGTCCACCCACCACTCGGCCGCCCAGGACCAGCATGGGCCCGGCCGTGCCGTGGTCGGTGCCGTCGGACGCGTTGGCGCGTACCCGGCGGCCGAACTCGCTGTACACGACGATCGTCACCCGGCGCCCGGCTTCGGACCGGGCCATCCTGGCCGTGAACGACGACAACGCCCCGTCGAGCTGTCGGAGGAGGAGCTCCTGCGTGGAGAGTTCGTCCGCGTGGGTGTCGAAGCCACCCAGGCTGACCGAGTAGACCCTGGTCGGAACGCCGACCTCCACGCAGCGGGCCACCAGGGCGAGCTGGGCGCTGAGCGCACTCTCACCGCCGGTGCCCGTCGCCGGGACAACCGGCTCGGTGACAGCCCCCGGGCTGGTCGTGATCTTGTCGGTGCCCCGGATGACGCGGCCCATCTCGAGCAGGTCGGCGAACGCCGACGCGGCCCTGGCCTGCATCTCCGGTTCGCCCGGTTCGACCCGCCCGAGCGCCGCCACCAGCCGCTCATCGGCCCAGGGTGGCAGGTCCAGCCCGTGGTAGCTGACGCAGGAGCCGATCCGTCGGCGGCCCACCAGCAGCGGCGGCAACACCGGCTCGAAGCTGACGGCCGTGCCGACGGGGGCGTCCCTGTCGTCCAACCATCGGCCCACCCAGCCGGTGGTCGCCGGAGCCTTCGGGGAGCCGGTCTGCCAGATGTCCATGGACCGGAAGTGGCTGCGGTCCGGTCGGGGGTAACCGACACCCAGGACGACTGCCAGCCGTCGCTCGTCCCAGAGCCGCTTCAACCCCGTCAGCACCGGGTTCAGGCCCAGGCTGTCGTTCAGCGGTAGGACCCGCTCGGCCGGGTACGCCAGTTCCGGACGACTCGCGTGGTAGGCGGGGTCGGCGTACGGAACGACCGTGTTCAGACCGTCGTTCCCGCCGTACAGGGTGACCAGGACGAGTGTGTCGCCGACCGAGCCGGTGGCCGGGTCTGCGGTGCGCAGCAGTTCCGAGAAGGCCAGCGCGCTTCCCCCGGTGGCCAGGGCGGCCGCACCGGTGACGCCCGAGGCGAGCAGGAACCGACGGCGAGTGAGGGCGTCCATCTCAGGTCACCGCGTATTCCGGGCTGACCAGGCCCAGGGTCAGCAACATGCGGGGGTTGCCCACCTCCCGCAGTACGGCATACGTCCGGTTGGTCCACCGGTCGACGCAGAGCATGGCCGCGACGTCCTCGGGGGTGAGGCGGCCGGGCTCGAGCAGGCTGACCAGCTTGCCGGCCAGACTGAGCTTCAGCCGGGCCGACGACGAGACGAGCCAGGTGGCGCCGGCGGGCCAACCGCCGACGCTCGGTGGGGCGAAGGGACGCTGCCCGAGCCCGCCCAGGCCGTCGCACAACTGGATCAGCATCGCCCGTGGGATGTTCGCCGGGCGTAGCTCCAACTGACGCATGGCCCCCACCATCCACTCGATCGGTTGCTTGACCATGGTGCCGGCGGTGGCACGGAAGGCGTCGTCGGTGAACAACGCCCGCAGCATCGACATCGGAGCGGGGAACGCCGCGACCATCCGGGCTCGGGTCGCCGGCGGGATCGGTTCGGTGGAGGAGGCGTAGCGGAACCACAGGCGGGTGGCGATGAACTCGGCACAGGCCGGCTGCCGGAGCAGCAGGTCGACCAGACTGCGGGCGGTGAAGTCCGACTCCGCCCCGAGGATCGTCTTGCGGCCGGGATCGTGCGCGTCCGGGTCGAGGACCATCCGCTCTGCCCTCAGGTCGAGCCGCCAGCCGGTCAGCGCCCGGCCGGCGGCCTTGACGTCGGCCTCCGTGTAGTGCCCGATGCCGAGCAGGAACAGCTCGCACAGTTCCCGCGCCAGGTTCTCGTTGGGAGCCTGCCGTGTGTTGAGTTGCCCGTCGAGCCAGTAGACGAGCGCCGGATCGACGACCATTCGGCGGGCCATGTCGCCGAAGTCCCGGGCCGAGCGGAGGGTCCTGTGCTGAGCCAACATCAGCTGTGGGCTCTTCACCTTGCGGATCGACGTCGCCCAGTGCCCGTGCCAGAAGAAGATCAGCTTCTCCACCGCCTGGTGATTGGCCACCGTCATCCGGTCCAGCCACCACCGGGTCAACTGCTCGGCCTGTTCCTCGCGGACCTTGTCCGCCGCCGCTCGTCGCGCCGGGGTCGGGTTCGGGTCGGCCGCGTACGGGTCGGGACCGAGCCGGGGCATCGACGCGCTCGTGGCCCCGATGTCGGGCCCTGGCGGCGCTGTCAGCGTGAGGGCCGTGTCGGCGTAGCCCGCCTTCGCCGCTGCTCCCAGTTCCGCGGAGGTCGGGCCGAAACCGGCGCGTCGCAGCAGCAAGGCGACGTCCCCGGACATGGCTCAACCATAGGCGATGGAGACGTCATCCCGGCGACCGTCCCTTGTGCAACGACCGCGAACGCGCATGCCGTCGCCTCCCCCCGACCGCCGGCGCGGCGTCCCCGAGCCGTGACGCCGAAGCGCAGCCGGTAGCCGGACCAGTGGCCGGGGAGCCTCGGTCACCCGCCGGGGCCACACAACCGCTCCCACCGGATATGCTGCGCCCTCCGGCTCTGGCCGGGTGCGAGAGCGTCACCGACCACCGCATGCTGGTCGCAACGGGGATGGATGGGTTGTCATGTCGGAGCAGGCCCTCCGGAAGTCCGCCGCGCCACGGACCACGGAGCACCCCTCCGCGCCGGGCACCTCGCCGACGGCGTTGGCGGGCCGGACGGTGGCTCTCGTGCACGAGTGGTTCGGCGCCACCGGTGGGTCGGAGCAGGTCTTCCGACACATCGCCGACCTCGTCCCGCACGGCGAGCGGTTCGTGCTCTGGAAGGACCGGGACGCCACCGAGCCCGGGCTGCGAGAGTCGTGGTTGGCCCGCACGCCCCTGCGACACAGCAAGGCCGTCGCGCTGCCGATGATGCCACTGGTCTGGCGGACCCTCAGCCGGCAGCGCTTCGACGTGGTCATCTCCTCCAGCCATGCCTTCGCGCACACGGTCAAGCTGGGCCCGCCAGAGGTCACCACGCATCTGAGCTACGTGCACGCTCCCGCCCGGTACATCTGGAGTCCGGCCTTCGACGGCCGAGGTTCGAGCCCGTTGCTGAACGTGCCGCGACGGGTTCTACAGGGCCTCGACGTTCGGCTCAGTGACCACGTGCGTGGCTATGCCGCCAACTCCCAGGAGGTGCGGGCAAGGATCCGCCGCTACTGGGGACGCGACGCGGTAGTCATCAACCCCCCGGTGGACGTGGACTGGTTCGCCGCCGCGCCGGCTGCGGATCGGACCCAGGCCCGCGACTACCTGCTCGGGGTGGGACGGTGGATCCCGTACAAGAACTTCGATCTGATCGTGGCGATCGCGGATGCGGCCGGACTGCCCCTCGTGCTGGCAGGTTCCGGGCCGGAGGAACAGCAGTTGCGCCGACTCGCCGAGCGTGCCGGCGTTCCGGTCACCCTCGAGGTGCGACCGGACCGGGAGCGGCTGCGGCAGCTGTACTGGGGCGCCCGCGCGCTGCTCTTCCCCGTCCACGAGGACTTCGGCATGATCCCCGTCGAGGCCCAGGCCTGCGGCACGCCAGTGGTCGGTCTGCGCCGCGGGGGTCTGTTGGAGACCGTGGTGGAGGGCGAGACCGGATTCCTGGTGGACTCCACGGATCCGGCGGATCACGTACCCCTGCTCCGACGGCTCGGCGAGCTGTCGGCGGCGCGGATCGCCGCCCACGCCGCCGGCTTCTCCCCTGCCCGGTTCGCGGCCGAGATGACGGCGTGGATCGACGATGAGTGCCGCTGACGGGCACGGCAGCAGGGCTCGACCGGCACGGATCCTGCACGTCAGCCACACCGGGCACCGGGGCGGGGCGGAGTTGGCGCTGGCCCGCATGCTCACCGCCGGGCCGCCCTGGGAGGCAGGGCTGTGCTGTCCACCGGGCGGGGACGCGTTCGACGGACTGCCCGGTCACGGGGTGGCCGTCGAGCAACGACTGCCACAGCTCCCGGTCGGCGGCACCCGCAGCCGCAGCCCGCTGCTCGCCGCGCGTTACCTGGCGACGCTGCGGGCGGCCGCCCGCGCCCTGCGGCGCAGCCCGCTGTTCGACCGGGCCGACCTGGTCCACGCGAACACCGCCGCCGCCGCGATCATCGCCGCCCTGGCCAGGCAGGGACGGCCCGTGCCGGTGGTAGTCCATTTGCGGGACCTGGTCACCCCCGAGAGTCTGGGCAGATTCGGGTACGCCGCCTTCACCCGGCTGGCGCTCCCACACGCTGCCGGGGTGATCGCCAACTCGCACACCACTCTCGAGTCGGCCACCGACCGGCTGCCGGCCGGCCTGCCCCGCGCCGTGCTGCAGAGCCCCAGCGGCCTGCACAGCCGGGTCACCGAGCCCCACGTCCGGCCAGAGGTCCGGGTGATCGGCATGGTCGGCCGCCTGCAACGGTGGAAGGGTCAGCACGTCTTCCTGCGTGCCTTCGCCGACTGCTTCCGGGGCACCGATGTGCGCGCCCGGCTGGCGGGAGCCCCGCTGTTCGAGGAGGCGGCCTACGCGGAGGAGTTGCGCTTGCTCGCCGCCGACCTCGGCATCGCGGAGCAGGTCACGTTCACGGGGCACGTCGACGACGTCGCAGGCTTCATCGACTCCGTCGACGTGCTGGTGCACGCGTCGGTCAAGCCCGAGCCACTCGGTCAGACCGTGCTGCAAGGGCTGGCCCGGGCAAAGTCGCTGATCGCCACCGAGGGTGGCGGGCCGAGCGAGTGGATCCGCAGTGGTGTCAACGGTCTGCTCGTACCACCGGACCGGCCGGAGGCACTCGCCGCCGCGATGCGGAAGCTGGCCGGTTCCCGTGAGATGCGGTGGGAGTTGGCCGCTGGGGCGGCTCGGACCGCCGGCATCCTCTCCGACACCGAGTGCGCGATGGCTCACGCTGCCTTCTTCCGGGAGGTCGTGGCGAGCGGACGGTCGGCAGAGCGGGGAGGCCGGTGAAGATGGACGCTCCCGGTCGTCCGCTGCGGGTCGCATACGTCCTGCTCCGCCCGCCGAGCTACAGCGAAACCTTCATCACTTCGGAGATCGAGGCCGTGCGCGCGGCCGGTGCCACCGTCGAGGTCTTCGTGGCCCGCCGTGACGGTGGCCGGGGCGCCGAACTGAGGCAGGTCCTCGGCGCGCTGCTGCGTCATCCGGTCCGGACGCTGGCCGGGGTGCGTGTGCTCGGGATGTCCTACCTGCCGCGGGCGCTGCTGGCCGCGGCTCACGCGGCCCGGCTGTCCGGCCCGGTGTCCCGCTTCGGCGCTGACGTGCTGCACGCCCACTTCGTCAACCTGCCGACCGCGGTCGCCGCGCTGGTCGGGCGGTGGACCGCCGTCCCGGTGACCGCCATGGCGCACGCCGCGGACTTCCTGCTGGATGGCAACGGCCCCGCCCTGGACCGGCGACTCCGGCTGCTCAGCCACCTCTTCGTCATCTCGAGGGCCGCCGCGACCCAACTGGCCGAGCGGGGGGCGACCGTGTCGGAGATCCCGCACAGCGTGGTCCGGGCCGCGTTCGACGGCGAGATCGTCGAACCGCAGGGCCGTCCCACCGGCAGCACGATCCGCCTCGTCACCGTCGCCCGCCTGGTGGAGAAGAAGGGCGTCGACACGGCGTTGGACGCCGTTGCGCTGCTGGTCCGCGCCGGCATCCCGGTCCGCTACGACATCTACGGCGACGGGCCGATCCGATCGGTGCTGGCCGATCGGGCCCACGCGTCGGCCCTCACCGACGTGGTCACGTTCCACGGCGCGGTGAGCCACCGGGTGGCCACCGCCGCGCTCGTCGGCGCGGACGCCGCGGTGCTGCCCTGCCGGCGGGCCGCCGACGGCGACCTCGACGGCATTCCCGTCTTTCTGATGGAGGCCGCCAGCCGGGGAGTGCCCGTCGTGACCACCGCCGTGTCCGGCATCCCCGAACTGATCGGATCCGACGGCGGCTGGCAGGTTCCGCCGGACGATCCGACGGCGCTGGCCGACGCGCTGCGGCAGCTGATTCACCGACCTGAAGAGGGGCGACGACGGGCGGGGATCCTGGCCCGGCGGTTGCGCGAGGAGTTCTCTCCCACGTTGCAGGCCCGGCGGCTGCTGACCGTGTGGGGCCGGCTCGTCGACCGCGCCCCGCGCTCGACCGCCTCCCGTGTCCCGTTCGTGTCCACCGTGGATGGGCGTGCTCCGGCCGCCACCGACCCGGCCGCGGGCCCGGCACGCGAACAGGTCGGCGGGACCCCGGGGGAGGTCGGGACGGCATGGACCTGACCGTCGTCGTCACGTTCTTCCCGCTGCCACAGGACCGGGGAGACCCGATCCGCGTGCTGATGATGCTGCGCGCGTTGGCACGGGCGCGGCGGTACACGTTGTTCGTGGTCCGCCGCCCGGAAACCACCGACGCGGACGTGACGCGGCTGCGCGTCCTGCTCCCCGGGGTCGCCGTGCGGGACTTCACCGCGACGCCGTACCGGCTGGACCGGCTCGGGCCCCTCGGCCGTTACCAGGAATCCCTGCTCGACGGCGTGCCGCCCTGGGTGCGTACCCGGTACAGCCACCAACTGCACGAGGCGCTGCGGACCCGCGCCGGCGTCGGGCTGGCCATCGGCGAGGCGGCCGGGGTGTATGTCCGGGACACTCCGCTGCGGTGGCACTGGGACAAGGCCAACGTGCTCGCCACGAGCAGCCGGCAGGACGTCGACGAGGCGGTGGGCGTGGCCCAGCAGCTCCGGGCGCGATACCTGGCCCGCATCTCCGCCCGATTCGAGCGGGAGGCGCTCACCGGGTGCGCGACGGTGTCGGTGACCAGCGCCGAAGAAGCCACCCGCCTGGCCCGGGAGTACGGCCGGCAGGCCGACTTCACCTTGCCCAGCTGCGTTCCGCTGCCCGACGGGTACGTCGCCCGCCCGGTCGCCGGACGACTGGTCTGGCTCAGCAGCTTCTCCTACCGGCCGAACCTGCTCGGCCTGCACCGGTTCCTTGCCGACGGGTGGCCGCGGCTGCGTGCGGCCGGGTACACCCTCGAACTCGTCGGATCCGGGCTCACCGAACCGGTTCGTGCCGCCCTCGGCGAGCACGACGGTCTGGAGCTGACCGGCTGGGCCGCGGATCTGCGACCGGTCCTCGGTAGGGCCAGGGCAGCGGTCGTGCCACTGTGGAGCGGCGCGGGAGTCAAGCTGAAGACTCTGACCCTGCTGGCACACTCGGTGCCGGTGTTCAGCACCCCGATCGGACGGGAAGGCGTCCCCGCGACGGACGCGGTGCGCACGGCCGACACGCCCGTCGGGCTCGCCGAGGCGATCCTCACCACCACGCCCGCGGAGCTCGACCGGATGGCCGACGCGGCGCTGTCCCTGGTCCGGGGGCACTTCTCGGAGGCACGCTTCGCCGACCAGTTGGTCGACTCCCTCGACCGGCTCGGACAGCTCGGCACCGTGGACTCGTACGAGGGCACCTGATGTCGACGCGCAAACTGGTGTCGGCCTCCACGGCGAATCTGTTGATCCCGATCAGCGGCTTGCTCGTCAGCCCCTTCCTCTCCCGTGAGCTGGGGCCGGAGGGCCGCGGCCTGTACGCGGCGCTCACCCTGCCGATCGTGGTGTGCGGCTGGATCGGCACGTACGGATTGCAGGACGCCCTGAGCTACCACGTCCGGGAGGGGCGGCTGTCGAGACGGGCTGCGGCGAAGGTCAGCCTGGTGGCGATGGCGCCGCTCGGCGTGCTCGCCGTCGGTCTGATGGCGGTGCTCGGGCTCTTCATCTTTCCCGACCCCACCCGGCACGGCCAGTTCCTGACGCTGGCGTTGTTCGCGCCCCTGCACGTGTTGGCGAACCTGTTCATCGGTGCCCTGACCGGTGGCTCGGACATCCGCGGCCTGAACCTGGTCAAAGTGGTGCCGGCGTTGGTCCGTACCGCCCTGGTGATCTTCTGCTGCCTGGCGTTCGATCTGAGCGCGTACCAGGCCGGCCTGATCTTCATCGGGTCGGTGTTGACCGGCCTGGTGATCGGACTGGTCCGGCTCCGCTCGGCGGTCGAGGTGCCCAGCGGTGAGTCCGCCCCGCCGGATCCGGTGCCGACCGGCTCGCTCATCCGCTACGCCCTGACGTGTCTGCCCGGGGTGCTGGCGGCGATCTCCAGCGCCCGCCTCGACCAGGTCGTCGGACTGCCGCTCATCGGAGCGCGGGAACTCGGGTACTACGCCGTCGCGGTGAGCCTGGCGGAACTTCCGATGGTTGTCGCCACAGCGGCCAGAACGGTCCTGATGGGCCGTCCTGCGGGCGAAAGTTCCCGGGACACGACACAGGTCGCCCGGTTGGCGGTTCTGGCGTCGGTGGTCATCTGCGGGCTGTTGGCTCTCTCGGCCGGATTCGCCGTGCCATTGGTCTTCGGCGCGGACTTCACGCCGGCTGTCGCCCCGACGGTCATCCTCTGCGCCGGCACTCTGCTGTACGCCTGCATGACCATCTACAGCGCGGCGCTGCTGGCGCACAACCGTCCCGGGTGGTCCTCCGCTGCCCTGGTGACGGGCTCGGTCGTCGGTATTCTGGCGCTGCTGGCGCTGGCCCCGCTCGGGGCGGTCGGGGCGGCTCTCGCGAGTCTCGCCGGGTACGCCGTTGCGATGATCATCGCCGGTGTCGCGGTCGGCCGGGTGCCGGCACTCGGGTCGCTGCGGATGCTCACGGTGCCGTACGAGGGCGATGTCCGTCTCGTCAAGGAGAAGGTGGCTCGGATGCTGGAAGGGGTACGCCCGACGGCTGCGGCGGTCGGAGGCGGAGCCGACAAGGCCGACCTGCCGGGGACCGGCAGCCCCGCCACGTCGGCAGGTTCGCCGGTGTCCCGGGCGGTAGCCCTCTACCGTCGGATCGGACCGGGCACGACCGGCGTGGCCGTCCTGATCGTCCTGGCCTGGACGCGGGTGCTGGCACCCCAGGTGATGCAGCTCGTCGACACCGGGCGGCCTGCCTTCAACTCCCGAGAGGACCTGGTCCCACCGCTGGGCGAGGCGGCCGGCAACGGGCTGACGCTGCTCTTCCTGCTGCTGGCGGCCGGCCTCGGCGTGCACGGACTGTGGCGGCGGCGCCCGGCCGGCTGGCGGTGGCTCGCTGTCGGCGTCGCTCCCCTGCTCGCCGTCGAGGTCGCCGGTCTGCTGCACGGCCAGACGCCCGGCCCGGTCGCGGTTGCCCTCCCGCTGGCAGCCTTCGCGATCTGGGCGCAGCGCCCGCGCGAGGAGGTGCTCGGGGTCATCGGCGTTCTCGGCGGGCTCACCGCCCTCGTCTCGATGGTCTTCGCCGCGGCGCGTCCCGACCTGGCGCTGATCTCCGGTGCTGCGGCGGGAGAGAAATCCGTGCTGCTCGGCGGTCTGCTCGCCGGGCCGTACCTGCACTCCAACGTATTGGGTATCGCGTTGGCGCTCAGCGTCGCCTTCGTCTTCCACCTGCGTCACCCCGGGCTCCGCTGGACGTGCCTCGCCCTGATCCTCGCCGCGTTGCTGTGGACCGGGTCCCGCACCAGCCAGCTCGCCGTCGGCGCGGTACTGCTGACGTATGTGCTGCTGCGCCTGTTCCGGCACCGGAGTTGGCCGGCGTCCGTGACGCTCGCGGCCGGCGCCCTGCTCGTGGTCGTGGTCCCACTGATCACCACCGATCCCGAGAGCTTCAGCGAGCGAGGCCGGATCTGGGCGGCACTGCTCGATCGGTGGCGGGACAGCCCGATCGTCGGTTGGGGACCGAAGCTCTTCCAGCAGGACCCCGCGCTCGCCGCCGAACTCGGCGGCCAGTTCAACCACGGGCACAACGTCATGGTTCAGCTGCTCGTCGTCGGTGGCCTGCTGGCCCTCGTCGCGTTCGGACTGCTGTGCTGGGCGGCCTGGCGCCGATCCGCGATGCTCGCGGCGCAGGGGCGACCGGCGGCGCTGCTCTTCCTCGTGGGGCTCGTCCACGTCTCGTGGTTGGAGGCTTCCCACATTCCGACGACCCTGTCCGGTTACGTCACGTGGCTACCGCTGCTGACGATCGCGCTCGCCGGACCGACCGCGCTGCTCGACGCGCCGGCGTCTCCCGCCCGGCCCGGTGCGGCGTCCCTGCCCGGATCACGGCCCCGGCCGGTACCCTGGCCGGCGCCGGACGGGCTCGCCGATTCGCACCCGGACACGCAGGGTGGGCCGGACGGAGGTCGGCCCACCCACGTCGCGCTGTCCGGTACGACCGCGACGGCGGGACCGGACGATGATGCTCAGAAGATCAACGTGCCACGCAGATAGTTGGCCACCCGGCGCAGCTGGTTCGCGCCGTCGACCGGTGCCGTCATGCGGAACACCATCTGCCGGTTGAGCTTGCCGTCGGTGCCACCGCGCCAGTAGGCGACGACCACCAACCCGTACCGGCGCTCACCGTCGATCTCCAGCGAGCTGCTCTCGGCGTAGCAGGAGTACCGGCCGCTCCGCACCCACTGCAGGTTCCAGGCCTCCTCGCTCTTGCGCATGGCGGCCTGCTGCTCCTGGGTGCAGTCGAGCGGGCAGTCCCGGACGATCAGCTCTCCGCCGATCTTCGGCTCGCCGGCCACCGCCAGACCGCAGTAGTAGCGGGCGGAGGTCTGCGTCAAGGCGCTGGGGGTGCACTGCCAGTTCTGCGGGACCTTGATCGGGAAGTCGATTCCCTCCAGACCGGTGAGGGTCTGCAAGCCGTCGTTCTCCTGGAAGCGCGGCCAGGCGGCCGGCCAGGCCCCCGCCCTGGGCGGCTCCGCTCCGGGGCTGGCAGGCTGGGCCGTGGTCGCCTCCGCGGACGGCAGCGCACTCGTGGTGCCGCCGGCGTTGGTCGGAGTGGGCCGAGGCCCTGGGTCGTTCCGCAGCACGTTGGCCGCGAGCAGGTAGCCGCCGCCGACCAGCAGCGCCAGGACGAGCGTGCTGACCGCGACCCACAGGCCGGTGCGACGCTGCCGTGGTGGTGAGGGCTTGATCCTGGGCTCGCGGGTTGCCGTGTCGACGTCCTCGGTGTGCTGCACCGGCTGGGCCATCAACGGCGGGATCTCGGTGAACGGCATGGTGACGGCGTACGGCGGAGCCGACACCGACGGCGGCGGGGTCGAGACCGGTACCCCGGAGACGGGAACGGGTGCGCCACTGGTGGGTGAGGCGTTGCCGTCGAGCTGTGCGCTGCTGTCCTGCTGAGGGCCGGTCTCCGCCGGGGGCGTCGCGGCGCTCGCCGCGGACTCCGGCCCGGCCGCCTCCGCCGGGGCGGGCGACGCCGTCAGCTCGACCCCGAGCAATTGGAAGATGCGGGCCGGTGGGGCGGCGTTGTCACCGGTGTAGGCCACCCACGGCGTCGGAGCGGTGAAGTCGGAGGCCACCTCTCCGGCGTCCGGCCGCTCGTACCGGACGGTCGCAGCGGCATTGGTGAACGCCTCCCGCCAGCCCGGGTGGCCCGCCACGGTGGCGTCGAGCTGGGCCACCGTCACGGGCAGGCCGTGAACGTCCGTCCCCGACCACACCGCGCCTGCCGGCGACGACGCCAGCGTCCTGATGAACTGGTAAGGATCCAGCTGCTGCATCTGCGCCTTCTCTGCTCTTCCTGTCGGTGGATCCTAGCGATGAGCCGCAAGCGGCCATCATCCCGGACGCGTGCGCGCCTGCTGGCGCGAGGCGCGCGTCGCACGGGAGGTGATCGGACTTCCGGAGCCCGACCACAGGTGGCTCGGCCTTGCCAGTCGGGCGGACCCGTCCCGGACGCCCGGTGTCGGCGCTGTCCGGTCAGCGACCTCCACCGCGGAAGACCTCCGCGACCGTACGCAACAGGATCTTGATGTCCAACCAGAGCGACCAGTTCTCGACGTAGTAGTTGTCGAATCGTGCCCGGTCGGAGATGGGGGTGTCCCCGCGCAGACCGCTGACCTGCGCCAGTCCGGTCAGCCCCACCGGCACCCGGTGGCGCATCGCGTAGTTCGGGTACTCCGCCGAGAACTTCTCGACGAAGTACGGCCGCTCCGGTCGTGGCCCGACCACGCTCATCTCGCCGCGCAGGATGTTCCACAGCTGGGGCAGCTCGTCCAGCGACGTACGGCGCATGAACCGCCCGATCGGTCCGACCCGTCGGTCGTGCGCGATCGACCAGTTCGTCTGGGACTCGTGCTCGTCCACCGGACGCATCGATCGGAACTTGACCACCTGGAACGGCTTGCCGTACCGACCGATCCGCTCCTGCCGGAAGAAGACGCCCCGACCACCGTCGATGAAGGTCGCGACGAGGCAGAGCAGGAGCAGTGGGCTCAGTACGAGCAGGGCCAGGGTGGCGATGACCACGTCGGAGGCCCGCTTGATCGCCCACCGTGGCCCGGAGAGCGTGATGTCGCCGATCTGGACGATCGGGATGGCGCCGACGTGGTCGGGGTATCCGCCCTGGGACCCCGAGCCCCAGAGGCGGGGGACCGCCCAGAGGTCACAGCGGGCACTGGCGGGACGGAGCAGCGCCTCCATCACGGTCGACTCGGGGCAGTCCGGATCAGCGATGATGACGACGTCGCAGTCGACCAGCCGGACGAGGTGTTCCAGGTCGTCGAGGGTGCCGATCAGCGGAACTCCACCGGCGTCCTGCCGGGTCGGCACGTCGACGCAGCCGACGAACCGCAGGCCGTACTGGGGATAGCGGCGCAGCAGCCGGGCCAGTTCCACACCCACCGGGCCGCCGCCGACGACGATGGCGTTGTGCTCCAGCCACCGGCGCCGGCGCGCCACGATGGTGAGCGTCCTGGTGCAGGCCCGCCCCACGACCACCAGCACCGCCGAGAGCGCCACGCCGTGCATGAACCCGCTGACGTACGGCACCGAGTCGTGGCGGTAGGTCGCGATGATCGCCACCACCGCGCCGCAGGCCAACAGGCGTCCACTCAGGGCGGGCAGCTCGTCCAGGATGCTGAGGTGGCGTCGGGCCCGGTAGAGCCCGCCGGTCGCGAAGACCGCCACCGCGAGGGCGGCGTTGGACAGCGTTCCCCGCCAGTAGCTCTGGCTCAACAGCAGGGGAGCGAGCAGCGCGGCGAGGTCCACGGGCAGGGCCAGCATCCAGGCCCGGAGCCCGCGGGTCCGCTTCGAGGCCCGCGAACCCGCGTACGGCAGCACTGCGGTGGTGTCGAGACCGGCGCGCGCCGGCGTCGCGGTCGTCGGCTCGCTCGGCCGGCGGACCGAGGGGATGCCCATGGGAAGGCCCTCGTCACCTGCCGCCTCGGGCGCTCGCGCGCCGGCCCGTGGTGGTGGTGGTGTGTTCAACCGCGGAACAACCGCAGCCGGATCTGTTGTCGCCGAATGGCCTGACATTGTCGAATCTCCCCCGTGACTGCCCTGGGCCCGCTCGCGCAGGCCCAGGGCGATCGAAGGATACGAGCGTCTCCGCCACACCACCACAGCCGGCACGGCAAAGGGAAGTCCTACTTTCCGGCGGAAACGATCTGCTCGACCGAGTCGCGGCGCACCGCGTCGAACAACGTCTTGGCCCTGGCGTTGTCCGGGAACACCACGCTCTCACTGCCGACGCGGCCGGTTCCCTTGACCGGGCAGGTGTAGAAGCCGAGGTTGCCGCTGCGCAGGTGCCGCATCTCCATGGCCAGGTCCACGAGCGACAGTGACTCGTCCACGGCCACCGCGTTGGCCGTGGCCTTCACGAACGAGTTCAGCTTGGTGGGGCTGCTCAACGTGCCACCCGAGGCGGCCTTGTCGAGAATCGCCTTGATGACCTGCTGCTGGTGCTTGATCCGGGTGAAGTCGCCGTTGGCGAACGCGTACCGCTCGCGGGCGTAGTCCAGGGCGGCGGCCCCGTCCATCGTCTGCCGACCCGCGACGAACTCGCGCTTGCCGCCCGGGTTGAGCGAGTGGGTCGAGGTGAAGCCCTGTTCCACGTCGATGTCGATCCCGCCCAGGGCGTCCACGATCTCCTTGAACCCGGCGAAGTCCACCATCGCCACGTGGTCGATCCGGACGCCGGTGAACTTCTCCACCGTCTGCACCATCAACGGCACGCCACCCCACGCGTACGCCGCGTTGATCTTGGCGTCCCGGCCGCCGCGGCCCTGCTTCGAGCGCGGAACGTTCGTCCAGGTGTCCCGCGGGATCGAGATGAGCTGGGCGCTCGACCGGTCCTTCGGCAGGTGGGCGAGGATGATGGTGTCGCTCCGGGAGCCCCCGGCGTTCTCCGGGTCGCGGGAGTCGCTGCCCAGGATCATGATGTTCATCGCGCCCTTGGCGACCACCTGCGGGCGGGACTCCTCGGGCACCTCGGTGAACGCGTCGACCCGGTCGATGGAGGAGTTGACCGAGCGGTAGTACAGACCGCCCGCGAGCGCGCCACCGCCGGCCAGCAACGCCACCACCAGCAGCACGATCAGCGCGATCCGCCGCCCCCGACGGCGACGCCGCACCGGCGCGACCGGCTGAGTCCCACCCTCGGCATCCACATCGGACGCCGGGAAACGCGGTTCGGGATCGGCGAGCTGCTGACGATCTGACATGGCCGCGATGCTACTGATTCACGTTTCGGCGCGGGGACCCTCGTCCGGTCGGCCGACCCCGGCCACCCGGTCGGTGAATCGAAACTTTCCTCGCCGATCTTCATCTTCGCCTGGTAGAACCCTCCCGTGGACGCAACGACGCTTCGCCGGGCCATCGCCCGCACCCGCCTCGCCCCGGTCGCCGCCTTCCCCAAGCGGCTCGCCCGGGTGGCCCGGCACGACGCCAAGGTCATCCGTACCAGCACCCGGTGGCTCTTCACCTCCCGCGAACACCACAACTACACCTACGACCTGACGAAGCTCAGCCGGCAGCACCTCGCCTGGTTCGTCAGCGTCGTCTGCGACGTGCCCGTCAAGCAGGTCCGCGCGTACCTCGACGAGATCGAGTCCGACGACACGCTGCGCGGCCACATCGAGCGGGCCACCGCCGGGTCCGCGCGCCGCGGCCTGGCCGACAAGCAGGTCCGCTACGCCCGCCGCATCGGCTGGTACGCCATCGTCCGCGCCACCCGTCCCGCCCACGTGGTGGAGACCGGCGTCGACAAGGGGCTCGGCAGCTGCGTGCTCGCCGCCGCGCTGCTGCGCAACGCCGCCGAGGGCCACCCCGGCCGGGTGACCTCACTGGACATCAACCCCGAGGCCGGCTACCTGGCCCGCACCGCCCCCTGGTCCGAGGTGGTGGACCTGGTCATCGGCGACTCGATCGCCTCGATCGGCGCGCTCGACCGTCCCGTCGACCTGTTCCTGCACGACAGCGACCACAGCCGCGCCCACGAGCGGCGCGAGTTCGAGGCCGTCGAGGCCAAGCTCGCCCCCGGCGCGATCCTGCTCACCGACAACGTCACCCACACCAACGTGCTCGCCGAGCACGCCGAACGCACCGGTCGCAGGTTCCTCGCCTACCGGGAGACCCCGCGCGACCACTGGTACCCGGGGGACGGCATCGGCGTGGCCTGGTGACCACGGCGGCCCAGGTCACGATCGGGGGTCGACCTGGGCCGACGGGCCTTGCCGCAGGCACCGACACCGATCGATGATGGCCGCACTGGCACATCGACAGAGGAGTCGAGATGCAGGTAGTCCACCACCCCCGCCTCGCCTGGGACACCGCCCGGTTGTTCGTCGCCGCGGCCGACGACGCGGAGCTGTTCGCCTGGCTCGCCCATCAGGTCGGCGAGATCCTCGGCCCCGCCCACGAGCAGGAACTGCGTGACACCGGGGCCAGGGTGTCGTACCCCGCCGAGGACCGGTCCCCGGTCGAGGCCGGCATCTGGCGGGTCCGCCTGGAGGACCTGCTGCGCGCCCGGCCGGAGGTCGTCGAGCCGCTGCGCTCGCTCACCGTGACCGCGTCGGGGCTGCTGCGCGACCGTCAGAGGCTGGCGTCCTGACAATCGCCCGGCCGACTTGTCCCCGGAGGCACCGGTCCGGCAACATCGACCGGCGTGATCGACGGTAGCGCTCCCACCGACCCCGCCACCCGTCCCGCGGCGGGCCGTCGCCGGGCTCCCCGCGCGCCCCGCACCCGCTGGCTCGCCGCCGCCGGCGCCAGCGGGCTCGCCGTCGTCCTCGCCCTGAGCCTCGCCCTGCGCTCCGGCGCCGCCCCCGCCTGCGCCGCCGCGCCGCGCGCCGCCGCCCCGCCCGTCGGCGGCGCCGTCCACAAGGGCAAGGCGACCTTCTACGACTCCAAGGGCGCCGGCGGCAACTGCTCGTACCCCGCCGCGCCCGCCAACCGGCTCTACGTCGCGCTCGGCCCCGACGAGTACGCCGCCGGCGCCGCCTGCGGCGGCCACCTCGACGTCACCGGCCCGCGCGGCACCGTCCGGGTGCTGGTCATGGACCAGTGCCCCGAGTGCGCCACCGGTCACCTCGACCTGTCCCGCGAGGCGTTCGCCCGCATCGCCGACCCCGTGCAGGGCATCGTCTCCGTCAGCTACCGCGCGGTCGTCGACCCGCCCCTGCCCGGGCCGCTCACCTTCCGGATGAAGGAGGGCTCCTCGCAGTACTGGTTCGCCGTGCTCGTCGGCGACCACGGCAACCCGCTGCGTTCCGTCGAGGTACGACCGAGCGGCTCGACGACGTTCCGCTCCGCCACCCGGCAGGACTACAACTACTGGCTGATCGAGTCCGGGGCCGGCCCCGGGCCGTACACCGTGCGGGTCACCGACGTGTACGGCCACCGCGCCACCGCCACCGGGATCCGGATGGCGCCCGGCCGGACCCAACGCAGCACCGTGCGGATGTACGGCGGCGGAAGCGCCGCGCCCGGCACCGACCGGACCGGCACGCCGACCCGGTCCCCGTCGGCGCGGCCGAGCCCGTCGCGGTCGGCCTCGCCCCGCCCCACCACCAGCCCGACGGGCAGCGCCACGCCGGCGTCGCCCGGCGCGGCCGTCGCACCGGCGGCGGAGGGGACCCGGGCACCCGGCTGCTCCTGACCGGCGGACGGCAAGAGGTGGGCCGTGTCGGGCCGTGCCCCGCCGCGCCCTGCCGTCGGCGTGGGCTGTCCCGCCCGCCCCGAGCCCCCGGCTGGGTGCTGCCCGGTCAGTCCGCCGGCTGGTCCAGGTCGAGCCAGAACAGGACCTCGTCGCGGTCGTCGCCGGGCGCCACCCGCAGCGCGGCCGGCAGCCGGCCCACCTCGCGGTAGCCGAGCCGGGCGTAGAACCTCTCCAGGCCCAGGCCGCCCCGCACGGTCACGTGCAGCGCCTGCCAGCCGAGTCCGGGGGCGAGGCGCGCGGCCTCCCGCATGATCGCGGCGCCGTACCCGCGACCCTGCGTCCCCGGATGGACCATGACCCGCTTGAGGGTGCCCCAGTGGGCCTTGAGTCGGAACCGGTTGTCCGCGAAGATCAGCACCGCGACGGGCTGCCCGTCCTCGAAACCGACGAGGAGCCGGTCCGGGCCGGCCGTGATGTCGTCGAAGGTCGCCTCGGCGACCGGGCGGACGTCGTCGGCGGTGACCGGGGCGACGAAGCCCACGGCGCCACCGGCGTTGGTGACGTCCACCCAGAGGTCGGTGATCCGTCGGCGCAGCTCGGGCGTCAGGTCGGGGTCGAGGACGAAGCACAGGCTCACGCCGGCCATCCTGCGCGACGGGGTACGGCGTTATCCTGCGATCGTGACGACCGCAACAGCGGTCGTGGGGCCGCAGGGCCGAGTGGGGCTGGTGCGGGAGGGGGGTTTCGAACCCCCACGTCCTCTCGGACACAGGCTCCTAAGGCCTGCGCGTCTGCCGTTCCGCCACTCCCGCCGACCCGCTGAGTCTAGAGCGTCGCGCGGAAACCGTGTGCAGCCCCGCTCTCCGCAGGACGGTGGAGACCGTGCCGTGGCTGACCGTGCACCTCCCGTCGGTGGCCGCCCGGATGGCGTCGGCCAGCCGGCGAGGACCGAGCGTGGGGTTGGCCAGCGCGTACGCCACGATCGTCTCCGCATGCGCCGCACCGACCGTGGTGCGGGGTGTTCGGGGCGGAATGGTGACGGTGCCCGTGGCGGTGAGTCGCTCCCGTAGCCGCGCCACGTGGTTGCGGTGGCAGCCGATGCGCCTCGCGGCCTCGGACGGCCCGATGACGCCCGCTCGCAGCTCGGTGAGGACGTCTTCGGTCTGCGCGTCCCCGAGCCGGGAACGGACGGCGGCTGTCGCGTCGGCGGGCGGTGGCGGAGCCCGCTCGGTGTCCCGCTTGTTCCGTCCCGCGTAGGTGGCGGTCTGACTGTGGCAGTTCGGGCAGAGCATCCGCAGGTTGGGCGGCCGGTTGTCGAGGAAGTCACCGTTGACGTGGTCCACGTGCAGGGTCAGGGGGCGGCCCTGCCAGATCGCCCCGACACCGCACTCCTCGCACTGCTCGGGCACCCCGATGTCGCGTAGCGCCCACTTCAGGCGGGTCCCCGGCGTACGGCGGGACCCGGGCGGCAGGCCTCGCAGCAGTTGCATGGAGGTCGTCCGCCGTACGCCCCGGCTGCCCCTGTTGTGGGCGCTGCCGGTGAAGTGCGACGTGTCGATACCGAACCGCTTCATCTGCCGGCTGATGTGCGCGTGCGACCCGCCGCTGACGCGCACCCCGAGCAGCCGCAGCACCTCGGTGACGCTGTGCGCGGCGGCGGCAACCTCGCCCAGCCGCTCGGGCGCGTACTTGTACCGGACCACGCACGGACGGTAGTGGCCCGGTACGACAACCTCAGTCCAGGCCGAGGTCGCGGCGCAGCTTGGCGACGTGCCCGGTGGCCTTGACGTTGTAGAACGCCCGCTCGAGCTTGCCGTCCGGGTCGATGACGAAGGTGGACCGGATCACTCCGGTGACGGTCCTGCCGTACATCTGCTTCTCGCCGTACGCGCCGTAGGCGGTGAGCACCGCCTTGTCGGTGTCGGCGACGAGCGGGAAGGTGATGGCGTCGCGCTCGCGGAACTTGGCCAGCTTCTCGGGCTTGTCGGGGGAGATGCCGACGACCTCGTAGCCGGCGGCCTGCAACGAGGCGAGCGAGTCGCGGAAGTCGCAGGCCTGCTTGGTGCAGCCGGGGGTCATCGCCGCCGGGTAGGCGTACAGGATGACCCGGCGGCCGCGCAGGTCCGCCAGGGCGAGCGTCTCGCCGGTGTCGGTGGGCAGGGTGAAGTCGGGGGCGGGGTCGCCGGGGCTGAGGCGGTCGGGCGCGGTCATGGCGACGACCCTACCGCCGGTCGCCGGCCGGGTGGCCGACGCGCGCCGGGCGTACGGTGATCAACGCCATGGCTTGTTGCCACATCTTGGCAACAGCGATGCCGTGGAAATAAGCTGACCCGGTGGACACCCTGGCGATGCACATCTCGAACGGGATCATCAACGGTCCCGTGGCGGGGACATTCGCGGCGCTCGCCCTCGCCGCGCTGACCGTCTGCGTCCTGCGCGGCCGCCGTGACCTGGACGACCGGCTGGCCCCGATGGCCGGCCTGGTCGCCGCCTTCATCTTCGCCGTGCAGATGCTCAACTTCCCGATCTTCACCGCCGGGGTGAGCGGCCACCTGCTCGGTGGCGCGCTCGCCGCGCTGCTGGTCGGCCCCTGGGTCGGTGCGCTCTGCGTGGCGGTGGTGCTGGTGGTGCAGGCCCTGGTCTTCGGCGACGGCGGCGTCGCGATGCTCGGCCTGAACGTCACCAACATGGCGCTGCTGGGCACCGCGGTGGCGTACCTGCTGATCGCCGGGCTGCTGCGGGTGCTGCCGCGCACCCCGGCCGGGCTGGGCGTGACCGCGTTCGTCTCCGCGCTGCTCAGCGTGGTGGTCGCCGCGCAGGGCTTCGTCCTGCAGTACTGGCTCGGCGGCACCACCGACCTGGGCGGCAACATCACCGGGCTGGCCGCCACGATGGGCGGCGTGCACCTGCTGATCGGCATCGGCGAGGGGCTGATCACCGCGACCACCGTGGTCACCGTCGCCAAGGTCCGACCCGACCTGGTGTACGCGCTGCGTTCGCTGAAGCCGGCCGCGCCGGCGCCCGTCCCGGCGGTCGGAGGTGTCCGGTGAGGAAGCGGTCCTGGGGTTTCGTCGCGGTCGGCCTGCTGGTCGCGCTCCTGCTGGCCGGGGTGGTCAGCAACTACGCCTCGTCGCACCCGGACGGGTTGGACTCCTCCCTGCTCAAGGGTTGCACGGTCGACGCCGAGGGGGAGATCACCGGCGGCTCCTGCCCGGCGCAGCAGGAGAAGGAGCACGAGGTGGGCGGTCCGCTCGCCGACTACGGGGTCGCCGGGATCGACGACGGCTTCCTCTCGACCGGCCTGTCCGGGGTGCTCGGGGTGCTGCTCACGTTCGCCATCGGCGGCGGTCTGTTCTGGCTGCTGCGCCGGCGCGGCCCGGCCGGGCCGGACGACTCCGGTGACGCGGCCCGCGACGAGCGGCAGCGCGCCGGCGCCACCGGCTGAGCGGGCGGACGACGATGGGCGCGGGACACGCGCACGTGCTCTACCGCGAGGCGTCCTCCCCGGTGCACCGGCTCGCCCCCGAGGTGAAGATCACCGCGATGGTGCTGTTCACCGTCGCCGTGGTCGCCACCCCGCGCGAGGCGCTCTGGGCGTTCGCCGGGTACGCGGCGCTGGTCGCCGTGGTCGCTGCGCTGGCCCGGGTCGGCCTGCGCTGGCTGCTGCTGCGCTCGATGATCGAGCTGCCGTT
Organism: Micromonospora coxensis; assembly: GCF_900090295.1. Lineage (NCBI taxonomy): Bacteria > Bacillati > Actinomycetota > Actinomycetes > Micromonosporales > Micromonosporaceae > Micromonospora > Micromonospora coxensis. Next base: position 4,809,131 of record NZ_LT607753.1, read on the forward strand.
CGTGCTCTTCGCCGTCGCGCTGCCGTTCCTCGGCGCGGGGGAGCGGGTGCAGGTGGTCGGGCTGAGCCTGTCGGTGGACGGTCTCTACGGCGGGTGGAACATCGTCGCCAAGGGCACCCTGGGGGTGCTGGCGTCGCTGCTGCTGGCGGCGACCACCACGACCCGGGACCTGATTCTCGGCCTGGACCGGTTGCGCTGCCCGGAGATCGTCACCCAGATCGCCACCTTCATGCTGCGCTACCTGGACGTGCTGGTCGGCGAGGCCCGCCGGATGCGGGTGGCCCGGATGTCCCGGGGCGACGACCCACGCTTCCTGTGGCAGCTGCGCGGCTTCGCCGCCGGGGTCGGCGCGCTGTTCCTGCGCGCGTTCGAGCGGGGCGAGCGGGTGTACCTGGCGATGCTGTCGCGCGGTTACTCCGGCCGGATGCCGGCGGTCTGGCAGGGCGCGGGCGCGGCGACGGCCGGGCAGTGGCTGGCGGCGGCGACGGTGCCGGTGGTCGCGGTCTGCATCGCCGCCACCGCCGTCGTCCTGACATGATCGGGGACGTGCAGCCCGCTGTCTCCCTGGACGTCCGTGGCGTCCGGTACGCGTACCCGGACGGGCACGTCGCCCTGCACGGGGTGGACCTGACCGTCCCGCGCGGCGAGCGGGTGGCCCTGCTCGGCCCGAACGGGGCCGGCAAGACCACGCTGGTGCTGCACCTCAACGGCATCCTGACGCCCACCGAGGGCACGGTCACCGTCGGCGGGCTGACCGTGTCGAAGGACCGGGCCACGCTGGCCGAGATCCGCCGCCGGGTGGGCATCGTCTTCCAGGACCCGGACGACCAGCTCTTCCTGCCCACGGTCGCCGAGGACGTGGCGTTCGGCCCGGCCAACCTGGGGCTGCGCGGCGCGGAGCTGGCCGAGCGGGTGGACGAGGCGCTCGCGGCGGTGCGGATGGGCGAGCACCGGGACCGGGCCCCGCACCACCTGTCGTTCGGGCAGCGCCGCCGGGTGGCGGTCGCCACCGTGCTGGCCATGCGCCCGGAGATCCTGGTGCTCGACGAGCCGTCGTCGAACCTGGACCCGGCGTCGCGCCGGGAGTTGGCGGAGATCCTGCGCGGCCTGCCGGTGACCCTGCTGATGGTCACCCACGACCTGCCGTACGCGGCGGAGCTGTGCGACCGCGCGGTGATCCTGGACGCCGGCCGGATCGTCGCCGACGCCCCCACCCTGGACGTCCTGGCCGACGCCGAGCTGCTGGCCCGGCACCGCCTGGAACTTCCCTACGGCTTCACCCCGCACTCGCTGCCCCGCCCCTGACCGGCGGTGTCACCGGTGGTCGCCGCGCCGAGGCCTCGACCGACCGCCCCGGACGCCGGCCCGCCGGGCCGCCCGGGCCGCCCGAGCGCTGCCCTCGACGGGCGGTCGGGCGACCACCCGGCGGGCAGGCGCGAGGTGCGTGCGCGGCCCGACGGCGCGCGCCCGGCGAGCCAGGCGGGCAGGCGGGCGAGCGACGGCCGGCCGGGCGGGCGACCATCGTGCGGGCGACCATCGTGCAGGCGACGGGCGACGGGCGACGGGCGACGGGCGACGGGCGACGGGCGACGGGCGACGGGCGACGGGCGACGGGCGACGGGCGGTGAGGCGGTCAGGCGGGCACCGGGGTGCGGTCGGCCGACGCCGCGAGGGCGGCGCGCGAGGCGGCGTGCAGCCGTAGGACACCGGCGGCGAGCGCGCCGGCGCCGGCGGCCAGGACGAGCACGAGCAGCAGCCGGGCGTACTGGCCGGGCCAGGGCACCGGCGCCACCGCGCGGGAGAGCATCGACAGGTTGGTCACCCCGACGAAGATCGCCAGGCAGGTGCCGGCCAGCGCCAGCGCGAAGTCGGCGGCCGGGCGGCGGGCCAGCGCGTAGCCGCCCGCCGCGATCGCGCCGAGCGCGGTGAGCAGCGCCCACACCTGCCCGCCGAGCAGCCCGAGCAGCAGTCCGCCGAGGCCGTCGGCGCCGGCGTCGAGTTCCCGGCCGACGACGAGGACGACCGCCGCCGCGCCGCCGAGCGTGAGCAGCGCCCCGACCGCGCGCAGCGCCTGCGTCCCGGCGGCCGAGCCGGCCGGCAGCAGCCCGGCCGCGCCGAGGGCGAGGGCGCCGAGGGTGGCGGCCACCCACCACGGGTACGGGTCCGGCGGCGGCACCCAGTCCAGGGTGCCCCGGATCTCCACCGGCTCGGCGCCGTCGCGTACCGGCACGGCCCAGTCGCGGACCCGGTGCTCGCGGGTCGGGTCGGCGGCGACCGGGGCCGGCACCCCGGATTCGCGCCACAGGGCGCGCTGGTCGTGCCAGCGGACCCGCGGCTCGTCGGCGATCCTGCGCCACTGCGGCGGCGCGGCAGGGTCCGCCTCGGCGGGCAGGGTGGTGTCGCCGGCCAGGGTCCGGTTCAGGTACGTGGCGGGGGAGCGGGTGTTCTCGTACGCCCCGCCCGGCCCGACCTTCAGGTACGGCTCCCCGGAGTAGCCGATCACCTCGACGTCGCGTCCGCCGGTGTTGACCAGTTCCAGCCGCGCGCCCGCCTCGACCGCCCGTACGGTCAGGCCGGGGCGGGCCGGGGTGAGGCCGGTCACCTCGGTGCGGTAGTCGGTGCCGTCGGGGGCGTCCGCGCCGTGCGCGGCGGCCGGGGCGGCGACGGTGAGGACGGTGAGCAACGCGGCGGTGACGGCCAGGCCGGCCCGCCGGAGCAGGGGCGGGATCACTTGCCGGCCGCCTCCACCGCCGCCTTGATCCCCTCCGGGGAGCGGTCCGCGACGTCCTTGCCGTCGACCCGGATGGTCGGGGTGCCGGTGACGCGGGCCTTGCTGGCGTCCTCGGTCACGTGCTGGGTCCACGGCTTGAAGGTGCCGTCGGAGACGCAGGAGCCGAAGTCGTCGCGGTTCAGCCCGACCCCCGCGCCGATGTCGATCAGCTCGTCGTCGCTCAGTCCGGGGCCGCCCTCCGGCGGCTGCCGCTCGAACAGCGCGTCGGTGAACTCCTTGAACTTGCCGCCCTCGGCGGCGCAGCCGGAGGCGGCCGACGAGCGGGTCGAGTACTCGGTGGTGGAGTAGCGGTTGAGGATGGCGACCGGGTGGAAGACCACCTTCGCCTTGCCCTCGCTGACGAGCTGGTCGATGGTCGCGCCGCTGATCTCCTGGAACTGCTTGCAGGCGGGGCAGAGGTAGTCCTCGTACAGGTCGATGGTGACCGGGCCGCTGCCGATCACCACGCCGGTGCCGGCGTCGTTGGTGCCCTTGGGTGCGGTGAAGTCGTCGGCGCGCTGGCTGGAGTAGACGCTCCAGCCGATCAGCCCGGCGATGACCAGGACCACGACCGCGCCGACCGACGTCCACAGCGTCCGCTTGCGCCGCTTCTCCCGGGCCAGTTGCTCGCGGACCACCCGGGCCGCGTCCTTCTGCCCCTTGCGACTACTCATCGTCGTCCTCCACGCCAGGGTCGCCCGCCAGCCAGCCGTCCACCGAGACGGGGGTGCGGGGCCAGATCAGCAGGAATCCGGCCAGCGCCAGGAATCCCAGGTCCCGGAGGATCTCCGGGAGGTAGCTCGGGGTCTGCCCGGCGGCGAGCTGCCCGCCGCTGCCGAAGCACCCGCAGTCGATGGACAGGCCGCGGCTCCAGGCGGAGGCGATGCCGGCGACGAAGACCACCAGCAGCGCGGCGGAGACGCCGGCGGCGAGCCGGGTGGCGAGGCCGAGCAGCAGGATCACCCCGAGCGCCAGCTCCACGAAGGGCAGCGCCGCGCCGATCACCATCGCCAGGTCGTACGGCATCACCTGGTAGGCGTTGACGGCGCGGCCGGAGGCGGCGAGGTCACCGACCTTCGCCCCGCCGGCGATCAGCCAGACGGCGGCCAGGCCGAGCCGGGCGGCGACACCGATCCAGGGGCGTACGACGGGCCAGCGGCCGGTGCGGGTGGGCTCAGCGGTCACACTCATTTGTCGTCGCGTCCCGTCCCGAAGTTCCACGGTTCAGCCGGCCATCGCGTCGTGGACGGCGTCGACCAGGTCGTGGCGGGCCCGGGCCACCCGGGAGCGGATGGTGCCGACCGGCACGCCCTCCACGGCGGCGGCCTCGGCGTACGACAGGCCGAGCAGCTGGGTGAGGACGAACGCGCCGCGCCGCTCGGCGGGCAGCCGGCGGACCAGGTCGGCGGTGTCGAGCTGCCCGGCCGGGTCGGGGTGCGCCCGGCCGGTGTGCGCGTCGGCGGCGAGGCGTTCGTCCAGCCGACGCCGCCGGACCACGGTGCGCAGGTGGTCGGCGCAGGCCCGGCGGGCGATGCCGAGCAGCCAGGTGCGCGCGCTGGAGCGGCCCTGGAAGCCGGGCAGCGCCCGGAACGCCCGCAGGTAGGTCTCCTGGGTGAGGTCGTCGGCGCTGTCCGGGTCGACCAGCGCGGCGGCGAAACGCCACACCTCGACCTGGGTGGCCCGCACGAAGGCCGCCTGAGCGGTGGGATCGCCGTCCCGGGCGGCCAGCGCCCACCCGGTCGCCGGGTCCGGCGCAGCACCGCGCGCCGCCGGGTGGCGGCCGGCGGAGGTGTCACGCGGGGCGGGGATCACGTCACCCGAGGTTACGCGGCGCAAATGGGGAGGGCAGGGTCCTTCGACCCTTTCCATGGCCTGGCTCACGTCGGGAACTTTCCCGCCCCCGTACCCGACTACCTGCCCATGAACTGCGACGACGTACGCGCGGCGCTGTCGGCGCGGCTGGACGGCGAGGACCCGCAGGTCCCGGAGGCGGTGCTGGACGCGCACACGGCGGCCTGCCCCGGCTGCCGCTCCTGGCTGGCCCGCGCCGAGCAGGTGACCCGGCTCACCCGGGTACGCGCCGTGCAGGTGCCCGACCTGACCGCCCGGGTGCTGGCGGCGGTGGCCGCCGACCCGGTGCTGGCCGGGCGCGCCCCGGCGGCGGTGCGCGCCGCACGTCGTCAGGTGCTGCGGGTGGCCGTGGGAGTGGCCGCCGTGGCGCAGCTCGCCATCGCCCTGCCGGTGCTGCTCGCCGGGCTGGGGGTGGCCGCCGACCCGCACGTCAGCCGGGAGATGGCCTCGTTCGACGTGGCGCTCGCGGTGGGCTTCGCGCTGGCCGCCTGGCGGCCGGAACGGGCCCGGGCGTTCCTGCCGGTGGCGCTGGTGCTGGCGCTCTGCCTGGCCGGCACCAGCGTGGTGGACATCGCCAATTCGACGACCGCGCTGGTGCACGAGATCGGCCACCTGGCCGCCGTGGTGCAGGCGGGCCTGCTGTGGGCGCTGGGCCGGGTCGGCGGGGAACCGGGCCGGCACTGGTCGGGCGCGGTCGTGGCGGGACGCGGGTGAGCCGCCGTCCGTCGGGTCGGCAGGTCGCGCCGGGGTGGGCGGCACGCCGCCCGGGTACGCCCGTGGTGGCGGACGCCACGGTGACCGACAGGGCACGGGGCCGGGTCGCCGAACGGGCCCCGCGTCGGCGAGCATGGCCGTCATGAACGTCGTCGATCGTCGCTGGTCCGTCCGGCTCGGCGCCACCGCCGGCCTCCTGGTCGCCCTCGTCGCGTTGCTGCTCGTCCCGGCGACACCGGCGAGCGCCCACGCCGTGCTGGTGAGCAGCAGCCCGGTCGCCTCGGCCGTGGTGCCGGAGGCGCCGGCCGAGGTGGTGCTGACCTTCAGCGAGTCCGTCCGCAAGGTCACCGGCAAGATCCGGGTGATCGCCCCGGACGGCTCCCGCGCCGACCGGGGCGAGCCGACCTTCGAGGGCGCGGTGGTGACCGTCCCGGTGGACCGGGCCGGGCCGCGCGGCACCTATCTGGTCAGCTACCGGGTGATCTCCGCCGACAGCCACCCGGTCTCCGGCGCGTTCACCTACTCCGTCGGCGCGCCGTCGCCGCCGCCGACCGACTCCGGCGCGGACAGTCGCGCCAACCCGGTGGTGGAGACCGGGGTGAAGGTGGTCAAGTACCTCGGCTACGTGGGGCTGCTGCTGGTGACCGGCGCGGCCCTGGTGCTCACCGCCCTCTGGCCGCAGCGGCTCTCCCGCCGGGGCCCGGCCCGGGTGCTCTGGGCCGGCGCCGTCCTGCTCGCCGTCGCCACCGTGGCCGAGCTGTGGTTGCAGGTGCCGTACACGGCCGGGGGCGGGCCGTTCGCCGTCACCGGCGCGGGCTTCGGTGAGGTGCTGGGCAGCACGTACGGCACCGCGCACCTGGTCCGGCTGGGGTTGCTCGTGGCGGCGGTGTTCCTGCTGCGCCCGCTGACCCGGGGGCAGGTGGACCGCTCGGACGGGATCATCCTGACCGTGCTCGGCGCGGCGGCGCTGCTGACCTGGCCGCTGTCCGGGCACGCGGCGGCCTCGCCCGCGCCGGCCGTCTCGGTGCTGGTCGACGCGGTGCACCTGGGCAGCATGGCGGTCTGGCTGGGCGGGCTGGTGATGCTCGCCGGGTTCCTGCTGCGCCGCGCCGACGAGCGGGAGCTGGGGGCGATCCTGCCGATCTGGTCGCGCTGGGCGGCGCTGGCGGTGGCGGCGCTGCTGCTGGCCGGCACCGTGCAGGCGCTGATCGAGGTGGGTGGCCTCGCCGCGCTCCTCGACACCACGTACGGGCGGCTGCTGCTCGCGAAGATCGCGCTGTTCGCGCTGGTGGTCGGGGTGGCGGCGTACTCGCGGGCGCTGGTGCGCCGGCGCACCGCCGCCGGTCGGCCGACGCCGGTGCGGCGGGCGGTCTGGGTCGAGCTGGCGATCACCGCGGTGGTGCTCGGGGTCTCCGCCACCCTGGTGCAGACCACCCCGGCCCGGGTCGCCGCCGCCGAGGTGGCCGGTACCACCAACGGCACCTTCTCCGCCACGCTGACCAGCCCGATCTACTCGCTCGAGGTGCAGCTGGACCCGGCCGAGCGGGGCAACAACTCGCTGCACCTGTACGCGTACACGAAGGACAACCGGCCGCAGCCGGTGGCCGAGTGGAAGGCCACCGCCGCGCTGCCGTCGGCGGGGATCGAACCGATCGAGATCCCGCTGCTGCCGCTGACCGACAACCACGCGACCGGGGAGGTCACCTTCCCGGCGGCCGGTGAGTGGCAGCTGCGGCTCACCGTCCGCACGTCCGACATCGACCAGGCCACGGTGACCGCCACCGTGCCGATCAAGTAGGCGAAAGGCTCTCAGATGCTCCGTCTCCGGCGTACCGCAACCGCCGCCGCTGTCGTGTTCACCGTCGCCACCACGGCCGTGCTCGGCGTCGCCGGGCCCGCCTCGGCGCACGTGTCGGTCAACCCGAAGGAGGCGACCCAGGGCGGCTACGGCCGCTTCGCCTTCCGGGTCCCCAACGAGAGCGACACCGCCTCGACCACCAAGGTCGAGGTGGTGCTGCCGGAGAACGCCCCGGTCGGTTCGGTCTCGACGATGCCGGTGCCGGGGTGGACGGTCGCGGTGGAGAAGCGCAAGGTCGACCCGCCGGTGGAGGTGCACGGCAGCCAGCTCACCGAGGTGGTGTCGAAGCTGACCTGGACGGCCAGCGGCGACGCGGCGGTCAAGCCGGGCCAGTTCCAGGAGTTCCCGGTGTCGATGGGGCCGCTGCCGCAGGTCGACCGGATGGTCTTCAAGTCGTTGCAGACGTACTCCGACGGCAACGTGGTGCGCTGGATCGAGGAGCCGACCCCGGGTGCGGAGGAGCCGGAGAAGCCGGCCCCCGTCCTCACCCTCACCCCGGCGTCGGCCGCGCCGTCGGCCGCCCCGGCCGGGCAGGTCGAGGCCGACGATGACGACGACGACTCCGACGGCGCGGCGACCGGGCTGGGCGTCGCCGGCCTGGTGGCCGGGCTGGCCGGCCTGCTCCTGGGTGGACTCGCCCTGGCCCGGACCCGCCGGGAGGCCGCACCGAAGGCGTGATCGCGCGGTGCGCCGCCGGCCGTCCGCCCGCCGGCGGCCGTCCGGGTCGGTCCCGCCGATATCCGCAGATCAAGGCGGTGCCGTCGGTAAGGTCGGCCGGGTACCCGGTCACCGAAGGAGACGGAACGTATGCGGTTCGTGCGGGCGTTCACCGGAATGCTGCTGCTGGTCGTCGGGATCCCCCTGCTGCTGGCGGGCGCCGGCCTGGGTGTCGTCGCCCGGCACGCCGCCGGGGACGGGGCCTTCACCGCCCGGGTCGAGCCGCTGCGCACCCCGGGCCGGGCGGTGCTGGTGCAGGACGTCGACGCGCTGCTGCGCGCCGAGGCGCCGTTCGCCCGGGTCGGGCCGTCCCGGCTGCGGCTGACCGCCCGTACCGCCGACGGTCCGGCCTTCGTCGGCCTGGCCCCGACCGAGCAGGTGCGGGGCTGGCTGGACGGGACCGCGCACGCCGTGGTCGGGCGGGTCGCGCTGGCGCGGGGCCCGCTGCCGGTCCGGCTGACCGAGGCGACGCCCGCGTCCGCCGCCGCCCCGGCGGGGCCGGTCCCGGCCGTCCCGCTCGACGCCGCCTTCTGGGTACGCCAGGGAATCGGCGCGGTCGAGTGGAGCCCTGCCGAACTGGCGGGTCGGCGGCTGAGCCTGGTGGTGATGCGCCCCGACGGGCGCACCGACCTGGCCGTGGCGGTGCGCGCCGAGTGGCGCGCCGACTGGTTCCGGCCCCTGGCGTGGGGCTCGTCGGCCGGCGGCCTGCTCCTGGTCGCCCTGGCGGTGCTGGTGCTGGTGCGGCCCGTCCGGCCCCGCGAGGTGGTCTTCGTGGTGGAGCCGGACCAGGTGCCGGTGCTCGCCGGACGGCTCGGGGTGAGTTCGCTGAGCGGCCTGGGCGCCGGGCCCGCCCGGGAACCGGAGCGGCAACTGGTGTCGGTGGGCGCGTCCGAGGCCGCCCGTCCGGCGATCGGGGCGGTGCCGGCGCGCCGCCCGGCCAGCCTGGCGGACCTGCCGCCGTGGCCGCCGCAGCGTCCGGATGCGACACCCGACCCGGTGGACGGGGACTGACCACGTCATACGGACGGCCCTGCGCGCTGCCGACGCGCAGGGCCGTCCTCACCGGGGGATCGGTGCCACCTGACAGGTGCCAGAGGTGGGTGTCGTCAGATTAGCGCCGATAGTCGCTCGTAGGAACGTCTGTCCATTTGATGCGATTTTATCCGCGTGCCGGCCGGGTCGTCCGCCGCACCGGCAGGGTCACCAGCAGCAGCAGCGCCAGCAGCACGTACGCGTTGCGCAGCAGGAACTCCCACGGGGTGTCGGTACGCGCCGGCGCCACACCCCAGTCGTAGAAGGACACCACCCCGTACACGATCACCACGCCCGTGCCGACCGCGAGCGCGAGCAGTCGGCGCCGTCGCCGGGCTCCGCCGGCGTCGTCCCGGTCGGCGTCGAGCGCGGCGTCCACCAGCACCACCACCGCCGGGATGAACCAGTAGATGTGGTGGGTCCAGGTGATCGGGCTGATCAGCCCGCCGACCAGGCCGGTGAGGGTGAGCCCGGTCAGTTCGTCGCCGGCCCGCGCCGCCCGGGCCGCCCGCCACAGGCCGTACCCGGCGACGACCGCGACCAGCGCCAGCCAGAGCAGCCGGTTCGGCTCGGCCGGCGCGTCGATCCGGCTGAGCAGGCCGAACAACGACTGGTTGCCGGTGTAGTCGGTGCGGCCGACCCGGTCGGTCGCCCAGAGTTCGTGGGTCCAGAACCGCCAGGAGTCCCGGGGCGCCACCGCCGCCGCGAGCAGCGTCGCCACCGCCGCCGTCACCGCGGCCACCGCCGCGGCCCGCCACCGCCGGGTCACCAGCAGGTAGACGATGAAGATGCCCGGGAAGAGCTTGAGCGCCGTGGCGAGCCCGACGGCCACCCCGGCCCAGCGCCGCGCCTGCGGCACGGCGAAGAGCAGGTCGGCCAGGACCAGCACCACCAGCAGCATGTTGATCTGGCCGAAGGTGATGGTCTCCCGGGTGCTCTCGACCGCGAAGACCAGCAGCACCGCCACGGTGAGGGTGAACACCCGGGGCAGGTCGTGCCGCGCGATCACCGGGGTGAGCAGCCAGCGGGTGGTGTAGATCACCGCGATGCCGGTGAGGACGGTGAAGACCGCGATGGTCAGCCCGAGCGGCAGCACCGCGAACGGCCGCAGCAGCAGCGCGCTGAACGGCGGGTAGGTGAAGTAGAGCGCGCCCTGCACCCGGTCCGGCTGCACGTAGTCGTAGAGCGGGTGCCCGGCCGCCCACCAGTCCATCGCCCGCATGTAGATCTTCAGGTCGAAGAAGTCGTGCACCATGCCGGGCAGGTAGAGCGCCGGCAGCACGGCCGCCAGCGCCAGCACCGTGGCGACCCGGCGGACCGTACGGCTCCTCCGGTCGTCTGCGGTGACGGCGGGTGGCGCGACGGATTCGGCTGGCACGGGGAAACCCTAGCGGTCCACCGCGCCGACGGTGCCGAGGCGCGGGCACCTGGGCTGCGACTAGTCTGTCGGGCGTGGCTGACCTTCTCGTCTGGATCGACTGTGAGATGACCGGGCTCGATCTCGGCAGGGACGCGCTGATCGAGGTCGCCGCGCTCGTCACCGACCCCGACCTCAACGTGCTCGGCGAGGGGGTCGACGTGGTCATCCACGCCGACGAGGCGGCCCTGGAGGCGATGCCGGAGATCGTGCGCACGATGCACGGCAAGTCCGGGCTCACCGAGGAGGTGCGCCGCTCGACGGTCACCCTCGCGGAGGCGGAGGACATGGTGCTGGAGTACGTCACCAGCCACGTCAAGGACCCGCGGACCGCCCCGCTGTGCGGCAACTCGATCGCCACCGACCGGGGCTTCATCACCCGGGACATGCCGCGCCTCGACGCCCACCTGCACTACCGCATGATCGACGTCTCCTCGATCAAGGAGCTGTGCCGGCGCTGGTACCCCCGGGTGTACTTCGGCCAGCCGCAGAAGGGGCTGGCCCACCGGGCCCTCGCCGACATCCGGGAGAGCATCCGGGAGCTGGAGTACTACCGACGCACCATCTTCGTGCCGCTGCCCGGACCGGACGTGGACAGCGCGAAGGCGATCGCCGCCCAGCTGTAGGGCACGCTCCCTGCGGGCGTGGGCGAACCCGCTGGACGGGGCCCGCGGGGGTGTGGCTATTATTAGTCCGCACCCGCCCGGGTCACCGGAGCGGACGGCATGGTGGCTGTAGCTCAGTTGGCAGAGCACCGGGTTGTGGTCCCGGTTGTCGTGGGTTCAATTCCCATCAGTCACCCCATGACGAAGGCCCCCTCCACGCGGAGGGGGCCTTCGTCGTACCCGCCCGGTCAGGGCGTGGGCTCGGTGCTCGGCTCCTCGCCGTCGGCGCTCGGCTCGACGTCCGGCGCGGCCGGCGGCTCGTACGGCAGGGCACTGCCCTCGACGTACTGCTCCCAGCTCATGTTCCAGTCGGTCCAGCCGTTGCCGTTCTGCAGTCGGCGCTCGGTGCCCTTGACCGTGATCGGGTCACCGATCCGGGTGTTCTCGAAGAGCCACTTCCCGTCGGCCATCGAGACGTTCACGCAGCCGTGCGAGACGTTGACGCGGCCCTGCTGTCCCTCGGACCAGGGCGCGGCGTGGATGAACTCGCCGCCCCAGGTGAGCCGCTGGGCGTAGTCGATCTTCGTCCGGTAACCCTCCACCGGGCCCAGCTCCTCCAGGGTGTCGAAGACCGTCTTGCGCAGCTTCTCGATCACCACCATGGTGCCGCTGGACGACGGGGTGCTCTTCTTGCCCAGGCTCACCGGGATCGTCTTGACCACGGTGCCGTCCCTGGTGACGGTCATCCGCTTGGTCTTGTTGTCCACCACCATGACCAGCGACGGGCCGATCTTGACGTCCACCGTCAGGTCGGAGCGGCCGTACCAGCCGTCACCCATCGGCAGCCCGCCGGCCTGCACCCGGTACGACACGGTGCTGCCCGGCTGCCAGAACTCCTTCGGCCGGTAGCGGATCTCGGTCGGGCTGGCCCAGTGCCAGATCCCCTCCTGGGCCGGGGTGGAGGTGACGCTCATCCGGCGCTGCACGTCGTCGCGGTAGTCCTCCGGCACGGCCCGGCCGAACCGGACGATCAGCGGCATGCCCACGCCGACCACCTGGCCGTCGCCGAGGAAGCTGGTGATGCGCACCTGCTTGTCGGGCTGGGGCATGACGGTGAAGGTGCTGGTGGCGGTGGCCGGCTTGCCGTCGTCGCCGGTGGCCGTCACGGTGGCGGTGTACTTCCCGCCGTACTCCAACGCGCCGGTGGGCAGCCAGCTCGTGCCGTCGGCGGCCAGCTCGCCCTCGACGGCCTCGCCGGCCGAGTCGGTGAGTTCGACGGTGGTCTTCTCGGCGTCCTTGGTGGTGAAGGTGATGCCGGTGGAGGCCGGGACGTCCGTGGCGTCGGCCTTCGGTTCGGTGATGGTGACCGCCGCCCTGGGGGCGCTCTCCCCGCCGCCCGACGCGCCCGACGGCCTGTCGTCGCCGGAGCCGGTGCAGGCGGAGGTGAAGGTGAGCGCGGCGGCGAGGAGCCCCGCCGCGAGCGCGCGGCGCCGCCCGGTGCGCCGGGTCGGCCGGTCCTGGGTAGCTCGCATGATCCCCTCACAGTCGTGGTCCCCGTATGCCTCATCCTTACCCACTGACGCACGCCCGCGCCCGCCGGTTGCCGGGCGTGAAGGGGAACACGCCGATCAGGACGCGCGGATGTCGGTACGATGCCGCACCTTCCCGAGCGCGGCTCGTGTCCGGCCGGTCCGGTCGCCGGTGCGCCGGCGGGGGTCGCGCCGGCGCGGGGCCGGTTCCGGTCGGGCCGGCGGTGGTGGCCGGCCCGACCGGAGGGCTCAGATCAGCGGTCCGGAGCCGCCCTCGGGCACCGGCAGCGCGCTGCCCTTGACGAACTCCGACCAGCTCAGGCTCCAGGCCGTCCAGCCGTTGCCCGGGGCCAGCTTGCGCGAGGTGCCGCTGACCGTGATCGGGTCACCGATCTTCGTCTGGGCGAAGAGCCACCGGCCCATCGCCATGGAGACGTTGACGCACCCGTGCGACACGTTCTGCCGCCCCTGCACGCCCTCGGACCAGGGCGCCGCGTGGATGTACTCGCCACCCCAGGTCAGGCGCTGGGCGAAGTCGATGTCGATGCGGTACCTGTTCTCCGGCTCGGGGGAGTCCATGGTGTCGAAGACGGTCTTCTCCTTCTTCTCCATCACCACCATGGTGCCGCTGGAGGAGGGCGTGCTCTTCTTGCCCAGGCTGACCGGGATCGTGCGGACCACCTGGCCGTCCTGCAGGACGGTCATCTTCTTGGTGGCGTTGTCGACCTTCATCTCGAAGGAGCGTCCGATCTTGGCGGTCGCCGACCGGTCGACGTTGCCGTAGCGGCCGTTGCTCAGCGGGACGCCGGCCAGCGCGATCCGTACGTCGAGCGTGGTGCCGGGCTTCCAGTACTCCGGCGCCCGGTAGTAGGCCTGGGTGCCGTTGTAGACCCAGTGCCACGCGCCCGGCTGCGGCGGATCGGTCTTGACGAACATCCGCTTCTGCACCGCCGCCCGGTCCTTCTTCGGGATGCCCGGGTGGAACTCCACCACGACCGGCATGGCCACGCCGTACGTCCGGTCGTCGAAGAGGTACAGCCCGGAGCTGATCATCGACTTCGGCTTGGCCATGGTGGTGAAGGTGCTGGTGCCCTGCCGGGTCTCGCCCCCGGCGCCGGTGCCGGTCACCGTGGCGGTGTAGGTGGTGCCGTACTTCAGCGGCGTCGACGGCACCCACGAGGAGCCGTCCCGCCGCATCGTGCCCTCGACCTGCTTGCCGTCGGCGGAGGCGAGGGTGACCGAGGACACCTTCCCGCCGCCGGGGATCTTCGCGCTGATCTCGGTGCTGACCGGCCTGCTCTTCGCCCCGTCCGCCGGGCTGACCGCCAGGCTCGCCGCCGGGGCCGACGTGTCGCCCGGCTGGGGAGCCTGCGGCGTGTCCGCGCTCGGGGCGGTGCTGCCGCCCACGAACTCGGCCTTCTTCTCGCCGTCGCCGCACCCGGTCAGTGCCAGCGACGCCGCCAGGGCCAGGGCGCCCACCTTCGCCCCGACCCGCGTGAACCTGCCCATTCCCACCTCAGTTCTCGCGTGCCTGGCGGACATGGTGCCGCATCACCGCCATCACCTCGGTCCCGCGCAGCGGCCAACCGGCCCCTTTGGCCCCATTCGCCCGATAAGCTCACCCGAAGAGGGGAGTCGGGTACCCGATTTGGAAGAGCGCTCGGGGCCCGTGTACTGTTCTCTCCGTTGCCAACGAGCGCCGCTAGCTCAACTGGCAGAGCAGCGGACTCTTAATCCGCGGGTTCGGGGTTCGAGTCCCTGGCGGCGCACCAGCAGTAACACCCTCAAGCCCGGTCCACACGGACCGGGCTTGACCCGTTCCTGCCCTCCCCGCCTCCCCGCCTCTCCGCGCCCCCGCCCCTGCCTCCGTCGCGGTGATCAAGAGGTTCTGGTCCGGATCCGGCTCGCCGGAGACCCGGAACTTCTTGATCGACACGGTCGGGTCGATCGACATGGTGGGATCGGGGTGGGTGGAAACCCGGTTGTCGGGGGTGGGGAGGGACCCGGTATGGTGCTCTCCGTTGTCAGCGAGCGCCGCTAGCTCAACTGGCAGAGCAGCGGACTCTTAATCCGCGGGTTCGGGGTTCGAGTCCCTGGCGGCGCACCAGCAACGAAGGGCTCCGGCCTGGTGGTTCTCCACCTGGGCCGGAGCCCTCTTCGTAGCGTCCATGGGGCCCTCCGTGCCGTTTCCCGCCGACTATCCTGACCGCCTCGAACGCGGGGAGGGCTCGGCATGGCGGACGGTGAGGTGGCAGGGGTCGGACGGGGCCTGACGCCCGGCGCGGTGCTGGGGTTCGCGTCCCACACCCTGCCGATGGCGCTGGTGTGGCTGCTCGCCGTCCTGGTGCGCGAGCACGACCGGCGGGTGGACCTCGAAGCCGGCGGACGTTTCGGCGCCGCCCTCGGCATCGCGGCGCTCTTCGTCGCGGCCCACCTGCTGGTCGGGCTCGCGGTGTTCGTCGCCGAGACGCGGGGTCCGGGGCGGTCCGGCCTGGTCAGGGGATGGGCGGTCGGCTGGTTGCCCACCGCTGCCGCCGCCGTGTGGTTCTGCGCGTAGCGACCCGATCGTCAACCGGTGGTTGACGCCGAGGGTGCGTCAACCTATGGTTGACGCATGACGGAGCCCATCCAGATCGCCAATCCGGTACGCCTCGACGACCTGATCCAGGCGATCAAGAAAGCCCACACCGACGCCCTCGACCAGCTCACCGACGCCGTCATCGCGGCCGACCACCTGGGCGAGCTGGCCGACCACCTGATCGGCCACTTCGTCGACCAGGCCCGCCGCTCCGGCGCCTCGTGGACCGAGATCGGCAACAGCATGGGGGTCAGCAAGCAGGCCGCCCAGAAGCGTTCCGCCGCCAAGGTCGAGGCCGCCGCGACCCTCGACCCGGCCGCCGGCTTCAGCCGCTTCACCCCCCGGGCCCGCAACGTGGTGATGGCCTCGCAGAACGAGGCCCGCGGCACCGGGCACGCCGAGATCCGTCCGGAGCACCTGGTGCTCGGGCTGCTCGCCGAACCGGAGGCGGTCGCCGCGCTCGCCGTCGTCGAGGAGGGCGTGTCGCTGGACGACGTACGGCGGGCGGCCACCGCGGCCCTGCCGCCGCCGGCGGAGCGGGTGCCCGACCTGATCCCGTTCGACGCCCAGGGCAAGAAGGCGCTGGAGCTGACGTTCCGGGAGGCGCTGCGGCTCGGGCACAACTACGTCGGCACCGAGCACATCCTGCTCGCCCTGCTGGAGTTGGAGGACGGCGCCGGGGTCCTCTCCGGCCTGGGACTGGACAAGGCCGGGGTCGAGGGGCGGATCGTCGCCGCCCTGGCGCGCTACCGGTGAACCCCGGCGGGGGAGGCGACTCCCCCGCACCGGGGAGCACTGCGGGCCCGGACGACGGCAGAGTCGCAGGTGGACCTGGACCGACGTCAGGAGCTACCGATGCGGACGACCCTCGATGCGCCCCGCTGGGCCCGCTGGGCGGCGTACGCCGTACCCCTGCTGGTGCTGCCCTCCGGGATCTGGCGTCTCGCGCTCGGCGCGGGC
Organism: Micromonospora coxensis; assembly: GCF_900090295.1. NCBI lineage: Bacteria > Bacillati > Actinomycetota > Actinomycetes > Micromonosporales > Micromonosporaceae > Micromonospora > Micromonospora coxensis. The sequence continues at coordinate 4,825,162 of NZ_LT607753.1, forward strand.
GTGCCGGTGGGGTTCACCGGCGAGCTGGGCCGGCTCTACGCCGCTCCCGGCTGGATCACCCCGTACGTCGTCGTGCTCACCGTCGCGGCCGAGGCGGCGGCGCTGCTGACCCTCGGGCTGGTGCGGCCGTGGGGCGAGGTGGTGCCGGCCCGGGTGCCCCGCTTCGGCGGACGACCCCTGCCGACGTGGTGCGTGGTGCTTCCGGCGGCACTCGGCGTCGCCGCGCTCACCGCGATCGCCGTGCCCACCGTGGCCCTGTGGAACGGCCCGGAGAACATGGGCGACCCGGGCGCTCCGCAGGGGATCGCCGGCGTGGTCATGACGGCCTGCTACGCCCCGATGCTCGCCTGGCCGCCGCTGCTCGCGGCCGTCACGGTGGCCTACTGGCGGCGTCGCCGGGCCGCCGGGTGACCACCGTCGGTGGCCGGGGTGCGGCACGGGGGCGCGTCCCGGCCACCGACGGGACCAGGGTCAGGAGTCGGTGGGGAAGCCGTACCGGGCGGCGTGCTCCGGGTCGGCCGGGTCGATCTGCCGGATGCCGGCGTCGGCGAGGCGCTTGTTCACCTCGTCGAGCTGCTCCCGGACCAGTCGGGCCTCCTCCTCGGTGACCCGACCCCGGTGCGGCTTGCCGGCATGCTCGATGGTGCCGTAGTCCACCTTCTCCGCGCTCTTGCGGGCCTTCGGCGGCCGCACCCGCTCGGCCGTCCTCAGCAGCTGGGCCATCGGCACGTCGGTGGCCATCGCGTCGAACTCGCTCGCGGTCAGCACCACCCGGCGCGGCTCGCCGCCGCCGTGCCGGTCGTGGATCTCCACCACGGCGACGTCCAGCGCCGCGTCGTCGATGCTCTCCACCTCGACCGCGGTGGCGTCCAGTCGCACGGGCCCGGCCACCAGGTCAGGGTGCTCCAGCACGACGACCTTGACCACCTCGTCGTCGGGTTGCAGCACCGTGCCGCTGAAGTCGGAGACGTGGATCGTCTTCTTGCCCATGCGCGGAGTGTCTCCTGTCGTAGGCCGAGTTTCGGACCAGAAGACGCTACCCGACAGGTGTGCGAACACCCCGGCTGGACGCCCCGGGTGTGTCGTCGGTTGCCCCCGGCTCAGCGGGTGTTGAGGCCCCGGCGCGAGGAGGCGCCGGCCGGCAGGCTGTTCAGGTCGCTCCAGGAGAGCGCGGCATTCGCCCCGCGTCCGGTCCGGGCCTCGCGGTACGGCGGCTGGGCGGGGAACCGTCCGGCGGCCTCCGCCGCCTGCCACGCCCGCTCGCTGTCCTGCTGGTACCGGTCATTCGGCTGCATCGGCATGACCATTACCGTCCCAAAGAAAGTTGTACATGTATGGAAATCGATATGACGCCCGATCGATGGTGATGGTTCCACCCGATGGCTCTTCCTCCGTACCGGTTACCCGGTGCGGCGGGTGGCGAACCGGTGTGCGGCCCTCGGAACGGCGCGCCCGGGTGGCCGGTGCGGCGTACCGTGATCACGGTTGGTCGTACCCGAGCGGGGTGAGGGAGGTCTGCGGTGCTCGACCGCCGGCTCCACCTGCACCTGGTCACCTGGCTGGGCCAGTGGCCGGCCGGTCCCGGCCTGCACGTGGTGGGTTCCCGTCGGCGGGCGCGGCCGGCCTGGGACGGCCGGCTCCGCCCGGCGATCGGCGTGCGGGCCCCCTCCGGCGACACGGTGCTCTCGGTGCCCCCGGAGCGGGTCGAGGCGATCCGCGCGCTGGCCCGTGGCCCGCGCGCCGGTCTCCTCGCGGCGCTGCCCGCCGCGGTCGGCCAGCCGGGCTGGGCGGTGCACCAGGACACCTTCCGCTGGAGTGTCGCCCCGGCGCCGCTGCCCGAGGTGGGGCAGTGGTGTGCCCCCACCGATCCCGCCCTCCCCTCCTGGCTGCGCCTGTTCGACCGGGAGGTCCTGGTGGTCCGCGACGACGGCGGCGGCTACCTCGCCGGGGTGGGGATCAAGCGGCACGACGCGCACGGCCACGAACTGGCGGTGGGCACGGTGCCGGCGGCGCGCGGCCGGGGGCTGGCCCGGCGGCTGGTCGCCCAGGCGGCCCGCCGGGTGCTCGACGAGGGGGCGGTGCCGACGTACCGCCACGATCCGGCCAACCTCGCCTCGGCGCGGGTCGCCGACGCGGCCGGATTCCCGGACCGGGGCTGGGAGTCGTTCGGCGTCTATCCGCCCTGACCGGCGGGTGGACGGTGTCCGTCGTACCGGCCGCCGGCCCGACGACGGCAGGGCGCGGACCGTGGATTCCGGGCCGAATCCACGGTCCGCAGCCTTCCCCCAGGTCCCTCCGTGAGCCGGCGTCCGCCGGCTGGTCCCGTGATGGTCACGCTACGTACGGATCGGCTGCCGAGCAAGAGACGATCGACTGGTTAGGACTGTCTGGTAGTGGACTTGAGCTGCGGCGCAAGCCATGGCGCCAGCGGCGAGGGCTGGTGACGGAGCGTGCGCACCCCGGCGGCGGGCAGCGGTGTCCCGGATCCCCGCAACGTCCACGCGGGTATCGTCGGGCGGCAACGACGACTTCTCGGCGAGGAGCGGGCATGCGGGTGGACGTGCGGAGCGAGGCCGGCGGGCGAGTCGTCCTCCGCCCGGTCGGCGAGGTCGACATGTCCACCGCCGCCGTCCTGGACCGGGCCGTGGACGCCGCCCTCGACCGTCCGGAGACGGTGCAGGTGGTCGTCGATCTCGCCGAGGTGCCCTTCCTCGACTCGACCGGGCTGGCGGCCCTGCTGCGGGGCGCCGCCGAGGCGGTGGGCCGGGGCGCCTCGCTCCGGGTGGTCGACCCGCAGCCCGTGGTCGCCCGGGTCCTGCGGATCACCGCCGTCGACACGCTCCTCGGCCTCACCTCCGGGCGCCAGGCGCCACCCGAGTCCGACCCTGGCGCCACCGCCGCGTAGGGCCTGATCCGACGCCCTCCCCGGTGGCGCCCCGGCGTCCGGGGGCGTGGTCGCTGCCCGGCCGACGGCCTGGTCCCTCGTGCGGGACGGTGTCCCGAACCCGAACCCGAACCCGAACCCGAACCCGAACCCGAACCCGAACCCGAACCCGATGCCGAGCGCGGCGACTGCCGTGCCCGTGGCGGCGGGGATGTCCTGCCCCGGCCGGTGGTGCCGGGCCCCTGTCGCAGGTCGGGCGTGCCCGCCGACAACTCGTCAGTGTCGCCTGCGGAGAAATCTGCACCCGATGGCATCATCCCCGTTGCGCATGGCATCACGATGATGCCATAGTGGCGTCATGGAACTCCGTGCTTACGTCGACGCGATCCGGCACCAGCTCGCGGTGGCCGCCGCCGCAGGCGGTGACGACGCCCGGGAACTGGCCGAGCGGCTCACCGCACCGCTGGACTCCGCGATCCGGCTCGCCCTGCTCGACGCGCTCTCCGAGGCGGCCACCGAGATCACTCGCGACCTCGCGCCCGGTTCGGTCGACCTGCGCCTGCGCGACCGGGAGCCCAGCTTCGTCGTGACACCGCCGCCGGCCGAGCAGTGGGCCGACGAGGCGGAGCCGGTGGCGCCACCACCGCCGAGTCCGACACGGCCCCCCGCCGACGGCGAGGACGAGGCGACCGTACGGATCAGCCTGCGCCTGCCGGAGCACCTGAAGACGCGCGTCGAGCAGGCCGCCGCCCAGGCCGGCGTCTCGATCAACACCTGGCTGATCCGGGCGGCGACCGCCGCCGTCGACGCCGACAGCCAGCACCACCGGGCCGAGACCCCCCGGCGATCCGGCACGGCCACCGGCGGCCAGCGCTTCACCGGCTGGGTGCGCTAGCGGCACCGGCCTCCACCGACCACCCGAAAGGGGAGCACCATGCCATCCTTCGACACCCCCGCACCGATCTCGGCATCGGTCGAACTCGTCGCCGGCGACGTGCGGATCACCGCCGGCCCGCGCACCGACACCGTCGTCCAGGTGCGCCCGGCCGACGAGGCGGACGAGCGCGACGTGCGCGCCGCCGCGCAGACCCGGGTGGAGTACGCCTCCGGCCGCCTCGTGGTCCACGGGCCCAGACAGCCCCACTTCGGCATCTTCGGCCGGACCGGCTCCGTCGAGGTGACCATCGAGCTGCCGGCCGGCTCCGCCGTGGAGGGGAAGCTGGGCGTCGGCGCGGTCAACTGCTCCGGCTCGCTGGCCGACTGCCGCCTGCGCACCGGCGCGGGAGACCTCCAGGTCGAGGACGCCGACACCGTCCACCTGCACACCGGCCACGGCGCCGCCATCGCGGAGAACGTGGCCGGCGACGCGGACCTCGCCACCGGCTCCGGGAAGCTCAGCGTCCGCGCCGTCGGCGGGCGCGCGGTGCTGAAGAACGGCAACGGCGACACCTGGATCGGCGACACCCGGGGTGACCTGCGGGTCAACGCCGCGAACGGTCACGTCGCCGCCGAGCACGCCGCCGCCTCGGTCACGGCGAACACCGCCAACGGTGACATCCGCATCGGTGAGCTGGTCCGCGGATCGGCCACGTTGCGCACCGCCGCCGGGCGCATCCAGGTCGGGATCCGCCGGGGCACGGCGGCCCGGCTCGACCTGCACACCCAGTTCGGCAAGGTACGCAATGACCTGGACGCCACCGCCGGTCCCGGCGACAGCGACGAGAAGGCCGAGGTGCGGGCGCGTACCGCGTTCGGCGACATCCTGATCCACCGCTCCTGACAGCTCCCACCGACTGCTCCACCGGTCGCGGGCGTCCTGCCCGCGACCGGTGATGACGCGCGCCGTCGTGTCCCGGTCCGCCCGCGCGGCTCGACCGGCGATGACGCGCGCCCGCGACCCGCGCACAGCGACCAGTGGAGGAAACAATGGCGGCGACGACCGCTACCCGGCCGGCCATCTCGGTGTCCGGTCTGCGCAAGACGTTCGGGGACAAGCTCGTCCTCGACGGCATCGATCTCATGGTCACCGAGGGAACGATCTTCTCGCTGCTCGGGCCCAACGGCGCGGGCAAGACCACCGTGGTGCGGATCCTGTCCACCCTGGTGCCCGCCGACGCCGGCTCGGTCCGCGTCGCCGGCCACGACCTCGCCCGGCAGCCCCAGGGCGTACGGGCGTCGATCGGGGTGACCGGCCAGTTCTCCGCCGTCGACAACCTGCTCACCGGCGAGGAGAACCTCAGGCTGATGGCCGACCTCCACCACCTCGGCCGCGTCGAGGGCAGACGCCGCGTCGCCCGGCTGATCGACCGCTTCGACCTCGGGGAGATGGCGCGCAAGCCGGCCCAGGTCTACTCCGGGGGGATGCGCCGCCGCCTCGACCTGGCGATGACCCTGGTCGGCGACCCGAGGCTGATCTTCCTCGACGAACCGACCACCGGCCTCGACCCCCGCAGCCGGCAGGCGATGTGGGAGATCATCCGGGGGCTCGTCGCCGAGGGCGTCACCGTCTTCCTGACCACCCAGTACCTCGACGAGGCCGATCAGCTCGCCGACCGCATCGCCCTGCTCGACCAGGGCCGCATCGTCGTCGAGGGCACCCCCGACGAACTCAAGCGCCGCATCCCCGGCGGGCACATCCTGCTGCGCTTCGCCGACCCGGCCGCGCTGGACACCGCCGCCGGCGTGCTCACCGTCGCCCAGCGCGACGACGCCGCCCTCACCCTGCAGATCCCCGGCGGTGACGACGTCCGCTCCCTGCGGGCCGTGCTCGACCGGCTCGACGACGCACACGTCGAGGTCGACCAGCTCTCGATCCACACCCCGGACCTGGACGACGTCTTCTTCGCCTTCACCGGCACGCCCGCCACCGCCGCCCACGCCACCACCGGGGGACACCGATGACCAGCCTCGCCCACACCGTGACCGACTCGGCGACCATGCTGCGCCGACAGCTGCGCCACATGCAGCGTTACCCCTCGCTGACCGGGATGCTGATCGGCATGCCGGTCGTGCTCCTGCTGCTGTTCGTCTACGTCTTCGGCGAGACCCTCGGCGCCGGACTCCCCGTCGCGGACGGTGACCGCGGCGCCTACCTCGACTACCTGGTGCCCGGCATGTTGCTCTTCGGCGCGGCCGGCGCCGCGCAGGGCACCGCCATCTCCATCGCGATGGACACGACCGAGGGCATCGTGGACCGCTTCCGCACCATGGCCATCGCCCGCGCCGCCGTGCTGACCGGCCACGTCCTCGGCAGCCTGATCCAGACCATGCTCTGCCTCGCCGTCCTGCTCGGCGTGGCGGTGGCCATCGGCTTCCGGCCCACCGCCACCGCGCTGGAGTGGCTCGCCGCCGCCGGCGTGCTCACCGCGATCACGTTCGCGCTCATCTGGCTGTCGGTCGCCCTCGGCCTCGTCAGCGACAGCGTGGAGACCGCCAGCAACCTGCCCATGTTCCTGATCCTCCTGCCCTTCCTGGGCAGCGGCTTCGTGCCCACCGACACCATGCCCGCCGGCCTGCGGTGGTTCGCCGAGCACCAGCCGTTCACGCCGGTGATCGAGACGCTGCGCGGGCTGCTGCTCGGCACGGGCATCGGCGACAGCGCGGTCTACGCGCTGGCCTGGTGCGCGGCGATCTCGCTGCTGTCCTACCTGTGGGCCAGGCGCGCGTTCCACCGGCGGGCGGCCCGCTAGGGCGGCTGTCGAGGTCGCCGGCCGGCCTCCGGCGGCGGTGGGGGAGCCCGGCCCGGGATCAGACCAGGCCGAGCGCCTCGGCCGCCGCCCGGCCGTTGGCGTGGCTCGCGCCGAAGGTGGTGACGAAGGCGCGTACGCCGGCCGGCCGCCACCCGCCCGGCCAGCCCATCTCGACCACCGTCACCGGGCACGCCGCCGCCAGCGCGTCGACCAGCGCGGTGCCCCCGGGCGACCGGTGCAGGTGCCGGCCGACCAGCACGATGGGCCGTCCCGCGGCGAGCCGGCCCAGCTCGGCCGGCTCGATCTCGCCGGCCACCACGCGGAGCTCCTCCAGGCCGACCAGGTGCGGGCCCAACCCCCACGGCACCCGGCCCTCGGCGATGGTGGAGGTGGCGTGCACCTGCACCACCAGCGGCCGGCCCAGGCCGGTCACGTCCCCCTCGACCCGGACCGCCCGCCGCGCGGCGGCGTACCCGAGGTCGGTGGGGGTGGTGGCGGTGGCGCCGGCGGCCCGGGTCCAGCCGGCGAGCGCGGCGGCGCGGCCGGCGGCCTCCTCCACCCGGGCCCGGTCCAGCCGGCCGTCCCCGATCGCCGTCACGATCTCGGCGACCACGTGCTCGACCAGCGCGGCGTCCACCTTCGCGCCGACGCAGAGCAGGTCCGCCCCGGCGGCCAGGGCGAGCACGGCGGCCGGCCCGACCCCGCCGGCGGCGAGCGCGGCGCCCTTCATCTCCAGCGCGTCGGTGATCACCGTGCCGGTGAAGCCGTAGTCGCGGCGGAGCAGGTCGACCAGGACGGCCCGGCTGAACGTGGCCGGCCCGTCGCCGGTGAGCGCCGGCACCCGGATGTGCGCGGTCATGATCGCCCGGACCCCGGCGGAGATCACCGCGGCGAAGGGCGGCAGGTCCCGTTCGCGCAGCACGGCCGGCGAGGCGTCCACGGTGGGCAGTTCGTGGTGCGAGTCGGCGACGGTGGCGCCGTGGCCGGGGAAGTGCTTGGCGCAGGCGGCGACACCGGTGGACTGGAGGCCCTCGACGGCGGCGGCGGAGTGCGCGGCGACCCGGGCCGGGTCCGCGCCGAACGAGCGGGTGCCGATCACCGGGTTCTCGTCGGCGGTGTTCACGTCGACGGTGGGAGCCAGGTCCACGGTGACGCCGAGGGCGGCCAGCTCCGCCCCGATGGCCGCGTAGACCTGCCGGGTGAGGGTGGTGTCGTCGACCGCGCCGAGCGCGGCGTTGCCCGGGTACGGGCTGCCGGTGGCGTGCGCCAGCCGGGTGACGTCGCCGCCCTCCTCGTCGATGGCGACCAGCACGTCGGCCCGGCCGGCCCGCAGCGCGGCGGTGCTCGCCGCCACCTGGGCCGGGTCGTGGACGTTGGTGCCGAAGAGCGTGTGCCCGGCCAGCCCGTCGGTGACCAGGTCGACGGCCCAGTCCGGGGGCACCGGCCCCGGGTACGCGGCGAGCAACGTGCCCAGCGCGAGCCGACGCAGTCCTGGATCCAGCCCCACGTGATTCCCCCTTCGGTGCCGGACGGCACGAGTGTCGCACCGCGGTCGCCGGGTCGTCCGAGTTCCGCGGTGCGGGGTGGCCGATACGCTACGGGCACCCGTCTGCAGGTCGATTCGGTTAGCAAAGTTTACGGAAACTAGAGGACGTGGCATGAGTGCGACCCGGCTGCCCGGCACCCCCCGCCTGTTGCGGGCGCTCAACGACCGAGCGGCCCTGGAGCTGCTGCTGGAGCGAGGCCCGCTCACCCGGGCCCGGCTCGGCGAGCTGACCGGCCTGTCCAAGGTCACCGCCTCGCAGCTGGTGGAGCGGCTGGAGGAGCGCGGGCTGGTCGCCCGGGTCGGTGAGCAGGCCGGCGGGCGGGGCCCGAACGCCCAGCTCTACGCGGTCCGGCCGGGCAGCGCGTACGTGGTGGGCGTGGACGTCGGCGCGGAGCGGGTGGTCGCCGCGTGCGCGGACATCACCGGCGCGGTGGTCGGCCGGGTCGAGCAGTCCACCCGGGACACCGACGACCCGGTCGGCGTGGTGCACAACGCGGTGGTGCAGGCGGCCAGCAGCGCCGGGGCGGAGCTGTCCAGCGTCCGCCGGGTGGTGCTCGGCACCCCGGGCCTGGTGGACCCGGCCACCGGCGACATCACCTTCGCGTTCAACCTGCCCCGCTGGCACCGGGGCCTGCTCGCCGCGCTCCGCGAGGACCTGCACACCCCGGTCGTCTTCGAAAACGACGTCAACCTGGCGGCGGTGGCCGAGGCGCAGTCCGGCGCGGCCCGGGGGTTGACGGACTTCGTCCTGGTCTGGGTCGGCGCCGGTGTCGGTCTGGCGATCGTGCTCGGTGGGCGGCTGCACCACGGCAGCAGCGGCGCGGCCGGCGAGATCGGCTACCTGCCGGTGCCCGGGGTGCCCATCCCGCGTGACGTCTCGCGCCGGGCCAAGCCGGCGTTCCAGCAGCTCGCCGGGGCGGACGCGGTCCGGGCGGTGGCGCGCGAGCACGGCTTCGACGCCGCCGACGCGGCCGGCGCCGTGCGCGCCGCCATCGCGGCCGGCACCCAGGGCGGCCCGGTGCTCGACGAGCTGGCCCGCCGGCTGGCCCTCGGGGTGGCCAGCACCTGCGTGGTGCTGGACCCGCCGCTGGTGGTGCTCGCCGGGGAGGTCGGGCAGGCCGGTGGCGCGGCGCTGGCCGAGCGGGTGCAGCACGAGGTGGCCGCGATCACCCTGGTCCGGCCCCGGGTGGTCGCCACCGGGCTGACCGAGGAGCCGATCCTGCACGGCGCGCTGCGCACCGCGCTGGACGCCGTCCGCGACGAGGTGTTCGGCTCCACCGTCGGCTGACGCCCGTCGCCACCGACAACCCGTCATGTGAAGGAATTCTTCACCACCGGCCCGGACCACGGCAAGATCCTGCCGCTGTCCGGGCCGGTGGCGTCACCGTGCCGCGGCGACCGGCGCCGCGGCACGGCGAAGCGTCAGATCAGGTCCCGGCGACGGAACACCGCGAACGCCGACACGGTCACCGCGCCGACCAGCGTGAGCAGGATCGCCAGCGCCGGCGCCCAGGTGATCGTGTAACTGCCGGTGCAGAGACCCAGCCCTCCCGGGCCGTCGCCGCAGACCATGTCGTCGTAGAGCTCGACCCGGCCGGTCAGCCAGGCGCCCACGTACGTCGAGAGCATCAGCTGGTCGACCCGGGCCACGTCGAGGATCTCGAAGACCACCCGCGCCCCCAGCTCCCACACCACCCCGTACGCGGCCACCGCGCCCAGCGCCGCCGAGGTGTGCCGGCCCAACGTGGCGATGCCGAACCCGAGCGCGGACGCGAGCAGCACCAACGCCACGCCGCGCCCCCAGATCGCCCCCAGGTTCTGCCAGAACGGGCCGTCCATCCGGCCCGGCAGCCCGGCGGTCTGCCCGATCATCCAGAAGGTGCCCAGGTAGACGACGGTGGCGGCCACCGATAGCGCGGCCACCACGCCGATCAGCGCGCCCAGCTTGGTGCCGAGCACGGTCAGCCGGCGTGGCCGCCACAGCAGCAGGTTGACCACCCCGCCGGAGGTGATGTCGGCCCCGATGTACGAGGCGCCGACCAGGAACCCGAACAGCAGCAGGAAGGCGATCAGGAAGTAGAGCAGCGGCTCGGCCTGCTGCCCGAAGACGAAGACCCCGGGCAGGTAGTCGGCGACGACCGGCAGCCGCTCCTGCAACGCCGGGTCCAGCTCGCTGCAGTCGGCCGGCACGTACCCGGCCTGGTCGAGCGGGACCTCGCCGGCCTTGATCCGCAGGCAGCGTTGGTACTCGACCTCCAGACCACGGATCGCCTCGGAGACCTGGGCCCGGGCCTCGGCCACCTCACTCGCCGACGGCTGGTGCGACCCGAGCACGGTGGTCACCGTCGTGACCACGAACGCGAACCCCAGCAGCACCACCATCAGCTGCACGAAACGACGGGCGAGCAGCCGCTCCACCTCGGCGCGGACCAGCTTCACGCGTCCACCTCCCGGCCTGCGGTCGCGTCCAGGTCGATCATCGGCTCGGGCCCCTCTCCGGGCAGGCCGGGCCCACCCACCTGCCTCGGCAGTGTCGGATGCGGTGCGGTCCCGGTGAGCTCCAGGAAGACGCTCTCCAGGTCGGGCCGGATCGGGGTCAGCTCCCGGACCCACAGCCCCTGCTCGCCGAGGGTCCGGCTGATCAGCTCGGGCTCGGGCGCCCCGCCGACCACCAACCGTCCCTCGTGGTCGGTCACCGACAGCCCGGCCTCCCGCAGCAGCGCGCCGGCCCGCTCCGGCTCGGCCACGCCCACCTGCCACTCGTGCTGGTCGAAGCCGGCCAGCACCTCGTCGACCCGGCCGGCGGCCACCCGCCGGCCGCTCGCGATGATCGTCACGTGGTCGCAGATCAGCTGGATCTCGGCCAGGATGTGGCTGGAGATCAGCACCGTCACCCCGGACGCGGCCAGCGACCGGACCAGGTCGCGCATCTCCCGGATGCCGGCCGGGTCCAGCCCGTTCGCCGGCTCGTCGAGGATCAGCAGCTGTGGATCCTTCAGCAGGGCCGAGGCGACGGCGAGCCGCTGCTTCATGCCGAGCGAGTACCCCTTGACCCGGTCGTCGCCGCGCTCGCGCAGGCCGACCTGCTCCAGCACCTCGTCCACCCGGCTGGTCGGCACCCCGCCGGCCACGGCGAGCAGCCGCAGCGTCCGGTGACCGGTGAAGTTGCCGAAGAACTGCGGGCTCTCCACGATCGCGCCCACCCGGCCGGCCACCCGGGCCAACTCGTCGGGGGCCGGGACACCGAACACGCTCATCCGGCCGTCGTCCGGACGGACCAGGCCGAGCAGGGCGCGCAGGGTGGTCGTCTTGCCCGAGCCGTTGGGGCCGAGGAAGCCGTGCACCTGCCCGGCCTCGACCACCATGTCGAAGCCGTCCACCGCCACCCGGCGCCCCCGGCGCAGACTGTGGAACGTCTTGCGCAGCCCTTCGATCTCGATGACCGCGCTCATCGGCGGCGCCTGAGCAGGTGATCGGACATGCTCGCCCTCCCGGGTGTGGTGACCAACGACACGGCGCCCCACCCTAAGGCGGCGGCCCCGCCCGTGGGGGGCACCGCGCAGGCTGCGTGGTTGGATGGAGCGGTGACTGGTGACCTGATCCCCGGCGCCGCCGGCGCCCCCGCCGCCCCCTCGCCCGTGGACGCGGATCTGGTGGTCAGCCTCGACGGTGTCGCCGTCCTGCGCTCCGGCACCGCGCTGCTGCGCGACGTGGACTGGCGGGTCGAGCTCGACGAGCGCTGGGTCGTCCTCGGCCCCAACGGCGCCGGCAAGACCACCCTGCTCAACCTGGCCGCCGGCCAGCTGCACCCGAGCACCGGCACCGCCCACGTCCTCGGTGAGCGGATCGGCCGGACCGACGTCAACGAGCTGCGGACCCGGATCGGCCTGTCCACCGCCGCCCTGGCCGAGCGGCTGCCCGCCGAGGAGCGGGTCGGCGACGTGGTGGTCACCGCCGCCTGGTCGGTGGTGGGCCGCTGGCGGGAGAGCTACGACCGCGCCGACGAGGCCCGTGCCCGCGCCCTGCTCGGGCAGCTCGGCATCGCCCACCTCGCCGACCGGGCGTACGGCACCCTCTCCGAGGGCGAGCGCAAGCGGGTGCAGATCGCCCGCGCGCTGATGACCGACCCCGAGCTGCTGCTGCTCGACGAGCCGGCCGCCGGGCTCGACCTGGGCGGTCGGGAGGACCTCGTCGCCCGGCTGGCCGAGCTGGCGTACGACCCGGACGCCCCCGCCCTGGTGCTGGTCACCCACCACGTCGAGGAGATCCCGCCCGGCTTCACCCACGCGCTGCTGCTGCGCGACGGTGGCGTCGTCGCGCAGGGCCTGCTCGCCGAGACGCTCACCGGCGACAACCTCTCCAAGACCTTCGGCCTGCCGCTGCTCGTCGAGCGGCACGGCGAGCGGTACACCGCCCGGGCGGCCTGAGCCGCGCCGCCCGCCCCGGCGGGCAGGCCCTAGACTCGCGGCGACACGCAGGTCGGGGCAGGAGGTTCGTGGTGCGGCAGACCCGGGTCGTCGTGGTGGGCAGCGCGAACATGGACCTCGTCGGGACCGGCCCGGCGCTGCCCCGGCCGGGGGAGACCGTGCTCGGCAGCGACTTCGTGATGGTGCCCGGCGGCAAGGGCGCCAACCAGGCGATCGCCGCGGCCCGGGCGGGCGCCTCCTGCGCCTTCCTCGGCGCGCTCGGCTCGGACGCCTTCGGGGTGACCCTGCGGGCCCGGATCACCGCCGCCGGGGTGGACACCGGGCAGCTACGGGTGGTCTACGGCGCCTCCGGCGTGGCCCTGGTCATGGTCAACACCGACGGGGAGAACGCGATCCTGGTGACCCCGGGAGCCAACGCCTCCTTCCTCGGGCTCACCGACGGCGAGCTGGACGCCGTACGCCAGGCGGACGTGCTGGTCGCGCAGGTGGAGATTCCGTTGGAGACGGTGACCGCGGCGGCGGTCGCCGCCCGGCAGGCCGGCACCCGGGTGATCCTCAACGCGGCGCCGGCCCGGCCGCTGCCCGACGAGCTGCTGGCCGCGGTGGACCTGCTGGTGGTCAACGAGACCGAGGCACAGGCGCTCACCGGCCGGGGCCGCGACGAGCCGGAGGCGCTGCGGGAGCTGGTGCCCCGCGCCGTGCTCACCCTCGGCGGCGAGGGCGCCTGGTACGTCGACCGCGACGGCGCCCGCAGCCACGTGCCGGCGGTCAAGGTCGACGTGGTCGACTCCACGGCGGCGGGCGACGCCTTCACGGCCGCGCTGGCGGTGGCCTGGGGCGAGGGTCGCGAGGTGCTCGACGCGGTCCACTGGGCGGCGGCGGCCGGCGCGGCCTGTGTCCGCCGGCTCGGCGCCTCCGTGGCGCTGCCGCACCGGGCGGAGATCGACGCCCTGTACACCCCGCCCGCCGGCTGAGCGCGCCGGCGCGTCCTGCCCGCCGGCTCACCCGCCGACCGAACCGGACGGCCCGCGCTCGACCGGCCCGGGCTCAGGCGGCCCGCGCTCGACCGGCCCGGGCTCAGGCGGCCCGCGCTCGATCGGCCGGGCTCAGTCGGCCCGGGGGAAGGCCCGCCGGTACGCCGACGGCGAGGTGCGCATCGCCCGGGTGAAGTGGTGCCGGTAGGTGACCACGCTGTCGAACCCGACCGACCGGGCGACCTCGGCCACCGGCAGCGCGGTCGACTCCAGCAGCGCCAGGCTGGCCCGTACCCGCTGGTCGATCAGCCAGCGGATCGGGCTGGTGCCGGTGGCCCGGGCGAACTGCCGCAGGTAGGTGCGGGACGACATGTGCGCCTGACGGGCCAGCCGCTGCACGGTCAGCGGCTCGGCGAGGTGGGCCAGCGCCCAGTCCACGCTGCGGGCGATCCGGTCGTCGTCCGGGTCGGCCGGCACCGGGGCCTCGATGAACTGCGCCTGCCCGCCGTCGCGGTGCGGCGGGATGACCAGCCGCCGGGCCACCGCGTTGGCGATCGCCGCGCCGAAGTCGCGCCGGACGACGTGCACGCACAGGTCCAGGCCGGCGGCGCTGCCCGCGCTGGTCAGGATGTCGCCGTCGTCGAGGTAGAGCACGTCGGCGTCGACCTCGACGCGCCGATGGCGGCGGGCCAGCAGGTCGGCGTAGCGCCAGTGGGTGGTGGCCCGCCGCCCGTCGAGCAGCCCGGCCCCGGCGAGCGCGAACGCCCCGGAGCAGATCGACATGATCCGGGCGCCGGCGGCGTGCGCCCGGCGCAGCGCGGCGACCAGCTCGGGTGACGGGTCGGCGGTCACGTCCGGCACCCCCGGGACGACCACCGTCGCGGCCCGGGCCAGCACGTCCAGCCCGTACGGGGTGTGCAGGGCGGCCCCGCCGACCAGCGGCACCGGGCCCGGCCGCTCGGCGCAGACGGTGAGCGAGTACCAGTCGACGTCGAACTCGGGCCGGGGCAGCCCGAACACCTCGGTGACGATGCCGGTCTCGAAGACCGACATCCCCGGGTACGCCAGCACCGCCACCGTCCGGTCCATGGCGGGATGTTAACGGAGAACGGCGTTCCCGCCACTGCCGTGGGTGGGGCCGTGCGGCCGACGATGACAGGCATGTCGTACACCCTTGCCGTGCCGCCGGCCGACCCGGCGGTCGCCGTCGCCCACTTCCGCAACCGGCTCCGCTTCGAGACCGACGTCAGTGACGTGCACGCCGACCTGCTCGCCGGGGTGCCCGGCCTGGTGGTGGTGGACTCCCGGGGCCCGGACGCCTGGCGGCAGGGACACCTGCCCGACGCGGTGCACCTGCCCACCGCCGAGATCGCCACCCGCGCCGCCGCCCTGGTGCCGCGTGGCGCGCTGGTGGTCACCTACTGCTGGGGACCGGGCTGCAACGGCGCCACCCGGGCGGCGCTGGAGTTCGCCCGGCTCGGCTACCCGGTCAAGGAGATGCTGGGCGGCTTCGAGTACTGGGTCCGCGAAGGGCTGCCGGTGCGCACCCCGGCGGGGGAGACCCGCCGGCCGGTGGACGAGCTGACCGCTCCCCGGAGCGCGGCGACCTGCGACTGCTGACGGCGAGCCGGGCGGAGGACGCCCGGCTCGCCGGCCGGGCCGGCGTCGCCCGAGGGGGGCGGTCCGGCCGGGTCACTCGGCGGGCTCGTCCTCGGAGAGCCGCTCGCCGCGCCGGCGCAGCATGCCGAGCCCGGGGATGCCGGCCACGGCGAGCTTGAGGTCACGGGTGACGTCGAGCAGGTCGTGCAGGTCCGGCCCGACCCGGTCCAGGGTGGCCAGGATCGGCAGGATGTCCGAGGTCAGGTGCTGCTTGAGCTTGGGCAGCTCGTCGACCAGCCGGATCGCCGCCGCCACCTCCTCGTGGCTCAGCTCGGCCACGAACCGGTTCGCCATCGGTGCCCCCCGGCGCAGCGCCGGCTCGTACGCGGCGAGCAGTTCGGCGGCCGTGGCGGCCGACTCCTCCGCCGCCGCCAGCGTGCGGTCGGCCCGGCCGGCGACGGTCTGCGCCTCGGCGACCACCACACCGGCGGCGCGGGCCACCCGGTCCGCCTCGCCGACCACCACGGCCGCCGCACCGGAGACCTGCTCCGCCTCACCGACCACCACGGCCGCCGCCGTGGCGACCTCGGTGGCCGTCTCGATCGCGGTCGTCGCCGCGGCGCTGATCACCGCGACCTCCCGTACCGCCGCCTCGGCGTCGGTGAGCACCCGGTCGGTCCGGTCCAGGGTGCCTTCGATGCGGTCCACCACCCCGTTGATCCGGTGCAGCAGCGCCTCCACCCCGTCCAGGACGGCGAACGCGCGGGCCGGGACGGCGGCGAACGAGGCGGCCGAGCCGAGCGCCTGGTCGAGGGCGGAGCGGGTGAGGCCGACGACGGCGGTCGGACGGGGCAGCGGAATGGCCATGCCACCAGTGTGCGTCGCTCCCGCCAGCGACGCCGGACGGGGACGGGGCGGTTCTGGTCACGCTCCGCGCCGGCCGGGTCCGCCGGGGAGCGGTGCCCGCGAGCGCGCGGAGCGGACGCCACGGGACGGCGGGACCGCCGGGTACCGTACCGGGCATGTCGGTCCGCCCCTCCGGCGTCGCCCCGGCCACCCGCCGGACCGTCCTGCTCACGCTGCTGGCGGTGCTGGCCGTCCTGGCCGGTGCGGTCGGGCTGGTCCGCGCCGACGTGGGGTCGACCACCCGGCAGGTCACCGTCGGCGGGGTGCCGCTGACCGAGGTGCGCGCCGGACCGGCCGAGGGTCGACGACCCGGCGTGGTGATCGCCCACGGTTTCGCCGGGTCGGCGCGGCTGATGCGTCCGCTCGCCGACACGGTGGCGCGGCAGGGCGCCGTCGCGCTGCTGCTCGACTTCGCCGGGCACGGGGCCAACCCGGCCCGGCTGCCCGGCGCCGGACGGGACGCGGCCGACTCGCGCGCCGCCCTGGCGCGGGACCTGGACGTCGCCGTCGCCCACCTGCGTACCCTGCCCGACGTCGACCCGGCCCGGATCGTCCTGGTCGGACACTCGATGGGCGCCGGCGCGGTCACCCGGTACGCCGCCGGGCACCCCGACATCGCCCGGACCGTCGCGATCTCGCTGCCCGACGGCGACGACCTGCCCGACGGCCGACCGGAAGGGCTGCTGCTGATCGTCGGCGGCGCGGAGTTCCCCGGCTTCCGGGACACCGCCGAGGCCACCGCCCGCCGGGGTGACCCGGCCGATCGGCGGTTGGTGGTCGTACCGGGGGTCGAGCACATCTCGGTGCTCTTCGCCGGTCGTACCCATCGGGAGGTCGCCGCCTGGGTCGGTGGGGGCGGTGTACCCCCGTGGCCCGTCGCCCGGCCGGCGTCCGCCGGGTTGCTGCTGCTCGGCGCGGGACTCGGCTTCGTCCCGCTGGTGGGCCTGCTGCTGGGCCGGCGGCGGCCGGCGCCGCCGCGACCGGTGCCGCCGACGGCCGTGGTGGCGACGCTCGCCGTCGGGGCCGGCGTGGGCGTCGCGGCGCTCGCCCCGACCGCCCGGCTCCCGCTCGCGGTGGGCGGGTACGTCACCGGGTTCCTGCTGGTGACCGGCGGGCTGCTGGTCGCGGCCGCCCGCTGGTGGCCGCTGCCCCGCCCGGCCGCCGCGCCGGTCGGCCCCCGCCGCGACGGGCGCGCCGTGGTGGCGGGCCTCGTACTGACCGGGTACGCCGTCGGCGCCGTCGCCGTGCCGATCCACCTCGGCCTCACCTCGGCCCTGCCGGTGGGCGCCCGGTGGTGGCTGCTGCCCCTGGTGGCCGCCGGCTGCCTGGTCTTCCTCACCGGCGCGGAGCTGGTCACCGGCGGGCGGAGCCGGCGGTACGCGGCGGTCGGCGCGAGCGCCGTGCTGGCGCTGACCGGGGCGGCCGTGGTGGGGCTGGCGCCCGGGTTCGTGCTGCTGGTGGTGCCGCTCTTCGCGGTGCTGGTGGCCTGGCAGGCGGCCTGGGCGGCGGTGCTGCGCCGGGCCGGCGCGCCCCGGTGGCTGCCGGCCCTGGTGGGCGCGGTGCTGCTGGCCTGGCCGGTCGCCACCACGCTGCCGTTGAGCTGACCGGCCGGGCGGTCACGGTTGTCGCCGCGCCAGCGACGTCCCACCGGGTCGGCAGCGCCGTGGTGATGCCGGCCGGCGTCGGTCCCGACGCCGGCCGGCGTGGGCTCAGCGCACGCCCTCGAAGCTCACCTGCGGGTCGGTCTGCGCCGGGGCGCCCCAGACCGCGTCGTCGTAGCTGGTGTTCCCGGCGAGGTAGAGCAGGAACCACTCGGTGAGCAGCCGCTTGCTGATCGGCAGTTGGGCCGCCCGGGTGATGCCGCCGCTGTCGCAGAAGAGCGAGCCGCTGTCCATGAAGCCGCAGTGGAAGCCGCCCTTGATGATCCGCAGCTGCTTGGTCGGCGGTTTCGCCGTGTAGATCGGTCGCTGGTGGTCGGTGACCCCGGCGATGGTGTCGCGGTCACCGGCGATCAGTCGGACCGGCAGGGTGAGCGTCGCGGCGGCCGCCTTCGCCGACGGGTTGGTCTCCGCCGCGGCCAGGTTCGCCACCGCGTCGACCTGCGGGTTGCGGGCCGCCGCCAGGAGGCTGGCCCCGCCGCCCATCGAGTGTCCGGAGAGCCCCAGCCGGTCGGTGCGGACGTGCCCGGCGAACCGCGACCCGGTCGTGCCGTCCTGGGCGACCACCCAGGTCAGGGCGGCGTTGAGGTCGTCGGCGAAGGCGCTGTGGTTGGGCGAGAGGCCGCCCTGCGAGGTGGGGGCGAGCACGATGAAGCCCCACGAGGCGAGGTGGCCCAGGGTCGAGTAGTACTTCGACACGCTCTGGAAGAAGCCGTGGCCGAACGCGATCGCCGGGAACCGGCCCGCCGCCACCGGCTGGCCGCTGCCCGCCGTGGTGGCCGGGTAGTAGATCCGGGCGGAGAACGAGCGGCCGGACGCGCTGACCGTGGCGTCGACGTACCCGGCGGCGTACGCCCCGGGCGCGGACGGGTCGGCGGCGCTCGTCACCCCGGTCGCGGTGTCCGGCGGCGTCGCACCGGCGGCGGTGCCGGGCAGCACCAGAGCCAGGGCCGCCGCGACGGCGACGGCGGATCTTCTCCACATGACAGCCTCCCCATATCGATGGATCCCACTGACCATCGAGGAGAGCACCTAATTGGCGCGCTGCCAACAACTCGCTTCGTCAATAACACGCGGGTTATGCCCCGCTGCGGGCCACCCGCCACGCCCACCACACCAGCGGGACCTGCAACGGCAGCCGGCCGTACGCGACGGCCCGCCGGGCGGCGCCCTTGTCCCGCCAGTCCGCCGCCATCTGCACGTTCGCCGGGAACACCGCGGCGAACAGGGCCGCCGCGGCCAGGCCGCCGTGCCGCCGGGTCGCCGGGTGGGCGACCGCCGCCGCCACCGCCAGCTCCGCGACCCCGCTGGCGTACGTCCAGAAGCGGGCCGACCCGGGCAGCGCGCGCGGCACGATCCGGTCGTAGGAGCGCGGCGCGACGAAGTGGGTGACGCCGGCGGTGGCGAGCAGCCCGGCCAGGGCGGCGGCCTCGCCGCGACGGTGGGTCATCGGGGCTCTCCCTGCTGTTCGACGGCGCGCTGCACGGCCCGGTAGATCTGCCCGAACCGTAGCGCGTCCGGCGTGCGCACCAGCATCACCTCGGTGCCGTGGTGCTGCACCCACAACTCGTTCACCCGGTTGCCGCGTTCGTAGGAGCGGTCCAGCCAGCCCAGTGGCAGCTCCAGGAACGGGAGCAGCGCCAGCGCCACCACCGCGCAGGCGGCCAGGACGACCAGCGCCGGCTTCCAGTCGCCCCGGTCCTGCGCCGAGTAGACCAGCGACACCACGCAGACCAGCGCCACCAGCGGTGGCAGGGAGAGCAGCAGGACCAGCACGCCCCGGCCCAGCACCCGGCCCCGTACGGCCATCGTCGTGGCTCCCCGCGCGTGCCAGACGTACGTCACGTCGGCGATCCGGACGATGTGCCCGCCGGCCCGGATCGACTCGGAGGTCACCTGCACCGCGTCGTCCCGGTAATAGAGGGTCATCACTAACCCTAACCGTCCGCGAGGCCACCTCGCCTCCGGTCGGCACGGTGCCACGGCGTCGATCCCCTGGGGCTGAGGCCGGGTCGGCGGGGCGGCACGGACCGCGGGGCGGACCTAGCATCGGCGGCATGGGCGACGGTGAGCGGGAGCGCAACGTCGATACGGTCCGCCGGTACCTGCGGACCTTCGTCACCAAGGACCTGGCCGAACTGGCCGAGGTGGTGGCCGAGGACGTCGAGATCTACGGCTCGGGTACGGCGGTGCGGGGCCGGCAGTTCGTCGAGCGGGCGGTCTCCTCGCCCGGGTTGACCGTCCTCGACCAGGAGATCGTCGAGCTGTTCGCGGCCGGTGACCGGGTGGTGGTGTCGTTCGCGCAGACCTACCGGTACGACGCCACCGGCGCGACCACGGTGCAGAGCGGCTGCAAGATGTACCGGCTGGCCGGCGGCCGGATCGTCCAGTTCTGGGGCGAGCAGGACACCTACGGCCTGCTGCGCGGGCTGGGGCTGCTGCCCGACGAGCCGATCCCCTTCTGACGCGACGCCGGCCGGGCCGCCGGGGCGGGCCCCGGCGCCGGCCGGCGGTTCTCCACGGCCCGCTGCACCGCCCGGTAGATCTGCCCGAAGCGCAGCGCGTCCCCGGTGCGCAGCAGCAGGACCGGCCGCCCGCGCCAGCGGGCCCACATCTCCCACTCCCGGCTGCCCCGCGCGTACGAGCGGTCGAGGAACTCGAGGAGGAAGTCGGCGAGCGGGCCGACGGCGATCCCGACCAGCACCGAGGCGCCCACGATGGCGAGGGTGACGGTGGGGCTGCGGTGCAGCCAGACGGCGAGTCCGATGCCGAGCGCGGCGGCGACCAACGGCCCGGCCAGCGCCGCGCCGAGCGCGCCGCGTCCGGCGAGCACCCGCCAGGAGCGCCCGCCCCGGCGGTGCCACACCATGCCGACCTCGGCGAGCGGAACGGTGCGCCCGTCGATCCGGATGACGGTGGAGGTGACCTGCACCGACCTGTCGTCGTAGTACGTGATCATCCCTGGACTCCCGGCAGCGGGGCGGACACCTCGACTATGTACCCCAACGAGCCCGCCCGTAAGGTTGGCACGCGACTTCGACGAGGAAGTGAGGGCAGCGTGAGCGAGTTCGTGCGGCTGGAGACCAGGGACGGCATCGGCACCATCCGGCTGGAGCGGCCGCCGATGAACGCGCTCAACACCCAGGTGCAGGAGGAGTTGCGCGCCGCCGCGGCGGCGGCCACCGCCGACCCGGGCGTCCGCGCCGTGATCGTGTACGGCGGCGAGAAGGTCTTCGCGGCCGGCGCGGACATCAAGGAGATGGCCGACATGTCCTACGTGGACATGGCGGAGCGGGCCGCCGACCTGTCCAGCGCGCTCGGCGCGATCGCCCGGATCCCCAAGCCGGTCGTCGCGGCGATCACCGGGTACGCCCTCGGCGGCGGCTGCGAGCTGGCGCTGGCCTGCGACTGGCGGATCGTGGCCGAGGACGCCAAGCTCGGCCAGCCGGAGATCAAGCTCGGCATCATTCCCGGCGCCGGCGGCACCCAGCGGCTGGCCCGGCTGGTCGGCCCGGCCCGCGCCAAGGACCTGATCATGTCGGGGCGGATGGTCGACGCGCAGGAGGCGCTGCGGATCGGCCTGGCCGACCGGGTGGTCCCGGCGGCCGAGGTCTACGCCGCCGCGGTCGAGCTGGTGACGCCGTTCCTGACCGGTCCGGTGCAGGCGCTGCGCGCGGCCAAGCTGGCCGTCGACGGCGGCCTGGACATGGACCTGAACTCCGGCCTGGCCTGGGAGAGCCAGCTCTTCGCGGCGCTCTTCGCCACCGACGACCGGCGCGAGGGCATGGCCGCGTTCGTGGCCAAGCGCAAGCCGGACTTCACCGGCCGCTGACCTCGACGGGCCGGTGACCGCTGCGGGTCGCCGGCCCCCGCCGGTCGAGCCGAGAAGTGTTCACATCCCGCGTACCGGCCAGTAGCGTGTGACACCGCATCTGTGACGAGGGGAGCGGCGATGACGGAACGGGTCGAGGGCCACGGCGGGGAACTGGCGCTGGCGGCCCTGCGCGCGCACGGCGTACGGGAGATGTTCACCCTCTCCGGCGGGCACGTCTTCCCTCTCTACGACGCCGCCCACCGCACCGACTTCCCGATCTACGACGTCCGGCACGAGCAGTCCGCGGTCTTCGCCGCCGAGGCGGTCGCCAAGCTCCAGCGCCGCCCCGGCCTCGCCGTGCTCACCGCCGGCCCCGGCGTCACCAACGGCATCTCCGGCCTGACCAGCGCGTACTTCAACGCCTCCCCGGTGCTGGTGCTGGGGGGCAGGGCGCCGCAGTTCCGCTGGGGCTCGGGCAGCCTGCAGGAGATGGACCACCTGCCGCTGGTCACCCCGGTGACCAAGCACGCCGAGACGGTGTTCAGCGCCGACGACATCCCGCGCGCCGTCACCACCGCGCTGACCGCCGCGCTGACTCCGCACCGTGGCCCGGTCTTCCTCGACTTCCCGCTGGAGGCGGTCTTCTCCGTCGGCGACGCCGACCTGCCGGCGGTCGCACCGGTCGCCCCGATCGAGCCCGACCCGGACGAGGTCGCCCGGGCCGCCGCCCTGATCGCCGGGGCGAGCCGCCCGGTCGTCATCGCCGGCTCGGACGTGTACGCCGGCGACGCCGTCGACGCGTTGCGCGCCGCCGCCGAGTCGCTGCAGGTGCCGGTCTTCACCAACGGGATGGGCCGGGGCGCGCTGCCGCCCGCGCACCCGCTCGCCTTCGCCAAGGCCCGCCGGGTCGCCCTCAGGGGCGCCGACGTGGTCGTGGTGGTGGGCACCCCGCTGGACTTCCGGCTCGGCTTCGGCGACTTCGGCGACGCCAGGGTCGTGCACGTCGTCGACGCCCCCGGCCAGCGCGCCGGGCACGTGCAGCCGGCCGCCAGCCCTGCCGGTGACCTGCGGCTGATCCTGACCGCGTTCGCCGAGTACGGCGGCGACCGGGCCGGGCACGCCGACTGGGTGGCCGAGCTGCGTGCCGCCGAGGACGCCGCGAAGGCCCGCGACGCGGCCGAGATGGCCGCCGAGACCGACCCGATCCGCCCGGCCCGGGTCTACGGCGAGCTGCGCCGGGTGCTGGCCGCCGACGCGATCACCATCGGCGACGGCGGCGACTTCGTCTCGTACGCCGGGAAGTACCTGGAGCCGGCGCAGCCCGGCACCTGGCTCGACCCGGGCCCGTACGGCTGCCTCGGCACCGGCATGGGCTACGCGATGGGGGCCCGGGTCACCCACCCGGACCGGCAGATCTGCGTGCTGATGGGCGACGGCGCGGCCGGATTCTCGCTGATGGACGTGGAGTCCCTGGTCCGGCAGGAGCTGCCGGTCGTCATCGTGGTCGGCAACAACGGCATCTGGGGTCTGGAGAAGCACCCGATGCGGGCCATGTACGGCTACGACGTCGCCGCCGACCTCCAGCCGGAGCTGCGCTACGACAAGGTGGTCGAGGCGCTCGGCGGCGCCGGCGAGACGGTGGCGAAGGCCGCCGACCTCGGCCCGGCCCTGGCCCGCGCCTTCGACGCCGGGGTGCCGTACCTGGTCAACGTGCTGACCGACCCGGCGGACGCGTACCCCCGCTCGTCGAACCTGGCCTGAGGCGCGGCCGGGCCGCCGTCGCCGGGATGACCGGCGGCGGCGCGTTCGGCCCCTGGCATAAATCAGCGGAATCCTGGCGTCGGCCGTCGTAACGTCAGCCGAGTGCCGACGGAGTGTCACACCCGTCGGGCACGGTGAGACCGACCAGCGACGACGGGAGTCTCCGCATGACCTACGCGATCCGCGCCGAGGGGTTGGTGCGCCGGTTCGGCGACACCACCGCCCTGGCCGGTGTCGACCTGGCGGTCCCCACCGGGACGGTGTTCGGCCTGCTGGGGCCGAACGGCGCCGGCAAGACCACCACCGTACGGGTGCTCGCCACCCTGCTCACCGCCGACGAGGGGCACGCCACCGTCGGCGGGTACGACGTGCACCGCGACCCGCACCGGGTGCGCCAGCTCATCGGCCTGACCGGCCAGTACGCCTCGGTCGACGAAACCCTCACCGGCACGGAGAACCTGCTGCTCATCGGCCGGCTGCTCGGGCTGGGCCGGGCCGAGGCGCGGGCCCGTGCCGCCGAACTGCTCGCCGAGTTCCATCTCGACGACGCGGCCGGCCGGGCGGCCAAGACCTACTCCGGCGGGATGCGCCGCCGCCTCGACCTGGCGGCCAGCCTGGTGGGGCGGCCGCAGGTGCTCTTCCTCGACGAGCCGACCACCGGCCTCGACCCGCGCAGCCGTAACGAGCTGTGGGACATCGTGCGCAACCTGGTCGCCGACGGGGTGACCGTGCTGCTCACCACGCAGTACCTGGAGGAGGCCGACCAGCTGGCCGGCGAGATCGCGGTGGTCGACCACGGCCGGGTGATCGCGCAGGGCACCCCGGAGGAGCTGAAGGCGAAGACCGGCGGGCAGGTGCTCGCCGTCCGGCCGGTCGACCCGGCCGACGTGTCGACCGTGGTGGCCGTGGCCGGCGAGGTCGCCGGCACCGTCCCCGAGGTCGCCCAGAACACGGTCACCGTGCCGGTGAACGATCCGGGCGCGCTGCCCGCCGTGGTCCGCCGTCTCGACGACGCCGGTGTCGCCGTGGCCGAGCTGGCGTTGCGCGGTTCCAGCCTGGACGAGGTCTTCCTCTCCCTCACCGGCCACCGGGCCGAGGACGACGCCGCCACCGACGCTCTCGAGAGGAGCCCGGCATGACCGCCGCCACCGCCACCGCCGCCGCCCCGCTCACCCCGGCCCGTCGTCTCGGCGTCGTCGCCGGCCTGCGGCACACCCTGACCCTGGCCTGGCGCAGCCTGGTGCAGATCAAGCACAACCCGATGGAGCTGCTCGACCTGAGCATCCAGCCGGTGATGTTCGTGCTGCTCTTCACGTACGTCTTCGGCACCGCGATCTCCGGCTCGCCGGGGGAGTACCTCACCTTCGCGCTGCCCGGCATCATCGTGCAGAACGCCTTCTTCGCCACCATGAGCACCGGGTTCGGGCTCAACAACGACCTCACCAAGGGCGTCTTCGACCGGCTGCGGGCCCTGCCGATCGCCCGCTGGGCGCCGTTGGCCGGGCGGATCCTCGCCGACACGGTCAAGCAGGCCTGGTCGGTGTCGCTGCTGGTCTCGGTCGGCGCGATCCTCGGGTTCCGGCTGGGCAACGGGCTGGCGGGGCTGCTCGGCGCGTTCGCGTTGCTGCTGACCTTCTCCCTGGCCGCGGCCTGGATCTCGGTGCTGGTCGGGGTGCTGGTGGACGAGCCGGAGAAGGTGCAGGTCTTCGGCTTCACGGTGATCTTCCCGCTCACCTTCACCAGCAACGTCTTCGTGCCGACCGACCGGATGCCGGGCTGGCTGCAGAACTGGGTGGAGATCAACCCGGTCACCATCCTGGCCGACGCGCTGCGCGGCCTGCTGGTCGGCGGCCCGGTCGCCGGTCCCGCCCTCCAGTCGCTGCTCTGGGCGGCCGGCATCGCCGCGGTGTTCGCGCCGCTGGCGGTGCGGGCGCTGCGGCGTCGGGTGTGAGCCGGACGCCGGCCGGGGCGGCACGACGCGCGCCCCGGCCGGCGCGTCCGGCGTCCTAGGCCTGGGGGCGGTCGTCCTCGCGGGGCGGCTCGTCCTCGCGCCGGCGCAGGTCGTCCTCGCGGCGGCGCAGGTCCTCCTCCCAGCGGCGGAACAGCTCCGCGTCCTCGCGACGGGACTGTTCGGCGATGGACTTGAGGAACTCCGGATCGTCGTCCGGGGCGACGGGACGCGTGACCCGCCCGCTCCCGCCCCGGGTGGCGGGCGGACCGGCGGGCGTCGCGGGCGTCGGGCGACCGGCGAGGAACCAGGCGATCGACCCGATCAGCGGAAAGACCAGGATGATCAGCACCCAGGCGAAGCGGGGCAGCGCCCGGATCCGCTCCTCCTCGGCGGAGAGGCAGCTGATCAGCGCGATGACCGCGAGGACGATCTGGATCAGGAAGAGCAGGACGGACAGCCGGGCCATGCCCCCATGATGGCGCACCCGGCCGCGATCACCACATTCCGCGCAGCACCAACGGCACCGAGAGCAGCGCCAGCCCGGCGGTGGCCAGCGCGACCAGCGGCAGGGAGCGTGGCCCGACCGGGGTCGGCCCGCTGCCGGCGGCCCGGGCCCAGCAGGCGGTGAGCGCCCCCGCCCAGAGCAGCACCACGGCCGCCGCGAGCAACGCGCCGGCGACGTCGCCGGTCAGGGCGAGCCGGATCGCCAGCACGGTCACCACGGTCAGCGCCAGGGCGGTACGCCGCCAGGCCAGCCGGGTGCGCTCGGGTTGCAGTCCGGGGTCCCGGGTCATCGCCCGCCGAACCCCTTCACCAGCACGGCAGCCACCAGCAGCAGCGCCCCGAGCCCCACGAGCAGGGCGAGCACGGCCGGGAACCGGGAGGCGGGCAACTCCTCGCCGAGCCGGATGGCCCGTTCGGTGCGCGCCCAGTGGTCCACCGCCCGGATCGCGACGGTGCCGCCGAGCAGCAGCAACGCCACGGCGATCGCCTCGCGCAGGTGCCGCAGCGGCAGCGGCGGCAGGAACTGGGCGGCGGCCAGCCCGCCGGCGATCAGCGCCAGCCCGGTCCGCAGCCAGGCCAGGAAGGTCCGCTCGTTGGCCAGGGAGAAGCGGTAGTCCGGGGTGGTGCCCACGCTCCTGAGCTCCGACGGGTCGAACCACCGCCTGATCGCCTGCCACACGCCGACGATTATCCGCTTTGTTCCCGGCATAGCCTGGACGGATGACGGATCTTGACGCGCGGACCCTGCGCGACGCGTACGACACCCAGCTCCGTCCGGATATTCCGGACCCGCTGCCCGCCGGGGTGACCGTGGACTCCGACGGCCCGTTGGTGCGGGTCCTCGGCCTCGACCAGCGCGGCTTCCTCACCTACCGGAGCCTGGACGGCCTGGCCGGCGCGGAGTTGGACGCGCTGATCGCCCGGCAGGTCGAGTTCTTCCGTGCGCGCGGCGAGGCGGTGGAGTGGAAGCTCGTCGGCCACGACGAGCCGGCGGACCTGGCCGAGCGGCTGCGCGCCGCCGGGTTCGTGCCGGAGGACCAGGAGACCGTCGTGGTGGGCCCGGTGGCGGCGTTGGCCGGCGCCCTCCCGGTCCTGCCCGACGGGGTGCGCCTGCGCGAGGTCACCTCCCGCGCGGACCTGGAGCGCATCGCCGCCATGGAGGAGCAGGTCTGGGGTTCCGACCGCAGCCACCTGGTCATCGGCCTGGAGAAGGAGATCGCGGCCGACCCCCAGTCGATCGCGGTGGTGGTGGCCGAGGCGGGGGAGACGGTGGTCAGCGCCGGCTGGATCCGCTACCCGGCCGGCACCGGCTTCGGCACCCTGTGGGGCGGCTCGACCCTGCCCGCCTGGCGACGCCGGGGCATCTACCGGGCGTTGGTGGCGTACCGGGCGCGGCTGGCCGAGCAGCGCGGCCGGACGCTGCTGCAGGTGGACTGCTCGCCGGACAGCAGGCCGATCCTGGAACGGCTCGGACTCGTCGCGGTCACCACGACCACGCCCTACGTCTACACTCCGTGATGATGGAGCAGCGATTGACGGACGAGGAGCGGCTGACCCTCAAGACGGGCGCCTTCGGCGCGGTCTTCCTGGTGTCGAACGCCGATCCGGGCATGTTCGCCATGATCCGGGAGAGCATCGCGGCCTCGGGGGCGTTGAACGATGCCCGCGGGCTGGTGAAGGAGGCGCTGACCACCGGTCCGCTGCCCCAGTTGCCGCGTGACTCGGCGTTGGAGGTCGAGGCGGTGGTGCTCCCGGCGCTCGGCCGGGCGGTCGACATCCTGCGGGCGAAGTCGCCGGACGACCTGGCGGTGTACCGACAGGTGGTGCTGGCCGCCGCCGACCGGGTGGCCGAGGCGCACCGGGGGGTCGTGCCGGCCGAGGCGGCCGTGATCGAGCGGATCAGGGGTGCCCTGGCCGAGCCGGCCTGAGGTCGTCGTCGGCGGCGGCCTGAGGCCGTCGTCGGCGGCCGGGTCCGGCGCGCGCCCCGGGTCGCACCCGGGTCTCTCGCCGCCGTGGTCCGTGCCGGGGTGATCGTCGCCACGCCGATCGTCCCGGGTGGCTGCGGGTGGGGTGACGGCCGGCTCGTGACGGCCTCCGGGGCCCGGCGCTGCGGCGGTCAGGCGTCGGCCGGGAGCGGCCCGACCGGTTCGTCGTGCGGCTCCGACCAGACGGCGTGCACGGTGTCGCGGACGCAGCGGTCGCGGAGCCGACCGCAGGCGCAGCGGTGCGAGTCGGCCGCCTCCGAGCGCCCGCAGCGGGCCGGGTCGGTGCCGGGACGGGCGGCCGTCTCGACCGGTGGCGGGTTGCTCTGTCCCGACATGTTCGGACACCTCCCTCATGAGAATTTAACCAGGCGCGCGGTGCTCGGTGAGCTGTGTCACTCTGAGTGCCCGGGGAGCCCAAGCTACTGGCAGGTAACATTGCGCCGTGGGCAACTGCACAGCAGTCCGTTGTTGACCGACCGTTAAGTCACGCGGCAGGCTGCGCCCGAGACCGGGCGAGTGATCGCTACACCAAACAGGAGGGTCGTCGAAACGCGATGAACATCGTCGTACTCGTCAAGCAGGTGCCCGATTCGGGCGCGGACCGCAACCTGCGTAGTGACGACAACACCGTCGACCGCGGTTCGGCGAACAACGTCATCAACGAGATGGACGAGTACGCCATCGAAGAGGCGTTGAAGATCAAGGAGGCGCACGGCGGCGAGGTCACCATCCTGACCATGGGTCCGGACCGGGCGACCGAGTCGATCCGCAAGGCGCTCTCCATGGGCCCGGACAAGGCCGTGCACGTGGTGGACGACGCCCTGCACGGGTCCTGCGCCGTGGCCACCTCGAAGGTGCTCGCCGCCGCCCTGGGGCAGCTCAACGCGGACCTGGTGATCTGCGGCGCGGAGTCGACCGACGGCCGCGTGCAGGTCATGCCGCACATGATCGCCGAGCGGCTGGGCGTGGCGGCGCTGACCGGCGCCCGCAAGCTCACCGTCGACGGCGGCACGCTGACCGTCGAGCGGCAGACCGAGGAGGGCTACGAGGTGGTCACCGCCTCGACCCCGGCCGTGGTCTCCGTCTGGGACACCATCAACGAGCCGCGCTACCCGTCGTTCAAGGGCATCATGGCCGCCAAGAAGAAGCCGGTGCAGACGCTCTCCCTGGCCGACCTCGGCGTCGCCCCGACCGAGGTGGGCTTCGACGGCGCGACCAGCGCCGTGCTGGAGCACACCAAGCGTCCGCCGCGCTCCGGCGGCGCGAAGATCACCGACGAGGGCGAGGGCGGCGTCAAGCTGGTCGAGTTCCTCGCCACCGAGAAGTTCGTGTGAGAGGTCTGGACATGTCTGAGGTTCTCGTCGTCGTCGAAGCCACCCGGGAATTCGGCGTCAAGAAGGTCACCCTGGAGATGCTCACCCTCGCCCGCGAGCTGGGCACCCCGAGCGCGGTGGTGCTCGGTGGCGCCGGCGCGGCCGAGGCGCTGAGCGCCAAGCTGGGCGAGTACGGCGCGCAGAAGATCTACGCCGCCGAGAGCGAGGAGATCGACGGCTACCTGGTGGCCCCGAAGGCCACCGTGCTGGCCGAGCTGGTCAACCGGGTGCAGCCGGCGGCCGTGCTGCTGGCCTCCGCCCAGGAGGGCAAGGAGATCGCCGCCCGCCTCGCCGTCAAGCTGGACAACGGCATCCTGACCGACGTGGTCGGCCTGGACGCCGACGGCACCGCGACCCAGGTCGCCTTCGCCGGGTCCACCATCGTCAAGTCCAAGGTCACCAAGGGCCTGCCGCTGGTCACCCTCCGGCCGAACTCGGTCAACCCGACCCCGGCCCCGGCCACCCCGGCCGTCGAGCAGCTCACCGTGTCGGTCACCGACACCGACAAGCTGGCCAAGGTCGTCGACCGGGTCGCCGAGCAGAAGGGCTCCCGCCCCGAGCTGACCGAGGCCGGCGTGGTCGTCTCCGGCGGTCGCGGTGTCGGCAACGCCGACAACTTCAAGCTGGTCGAGGAGCTGGCCGACCTGCTCGGCGGCGCCGTCGGCGCGTCCCGGGCCGCCGTCGACTCCGGCTTCTACCCGCACCAGTTCCAGGTGGGCCAGACCGGCAAGACCGTCTCCCCGCAGCTCTACGTCGCGCTGGGCATCTCCGGCGCGATCCAGCACCGGGCCGGCATGCAGACCTCGAAGACCATCGTCGCCGTGAACAAGGACGGCGAGGCCCCGATCTTCGAGCTGGCCGACTTCGGCGTGGTGGGCGACCTGTTCAAGGTCGTACCGCAGGCGGCCGAGGAGATCCGCAAGCGCAAGTGAGCTGAGCACCAGCCACGGCGAGGGCCGGGAACCGCCAGTCGGTTCCCGGCCCTCGCCGTGTCCCGACCTCGCGGTCGAGCACGGCCGGAACGGCCACGACAAGCCCCGGGAGCTGCGACGATGACCGGGTCCCCCGTGCACCCGCCCGAGGAGCGACGAGGAGTGCGCCATGCCGGCCAGGACGCCCGGAGGCGGTCACCACGCGTTGGCCGTGCACGAGGTCGTGCTGCTGCTGGAGACCGACACCGACCGAGGGCTGACCGACGACGAGGCCGCCGCGCGCCTGGCCCGGTTCGGCCCGAACGTGCTGCCCGCCGCCGCCCGGGGCGGCACCCTGCGCCGGCTGCTGCGGCAGTTCCAGAACCCGCTGGTGTACGTGCTGCTCGTCGCCGGTGTGGTGACCCTCCTGCTCGCCGAGTACGTCGACTCCGCGGTGATCGTCGGGGTGGTGGTGGTCAACGCTGCCGTCGGCTTCCTCCAGGAGTCGAAGGCCGAGTCGGCGCTGGACGCGCTGCGGGCGATGGTGCGTACCGAGGCGCGGGTGGTACGCGGCGGACGGCACCTGCGGGTCCCCTCCGAGCAGGTCGTCCCCGGCGACCTGGTGCTGGTCGAGGCGGGCGAGAAGGTCCCCGCCGACCTGCGGCTGGCCCGCGCCGACGAGCTGCGCGCCGACGAGTCGGCGCTGACCGGCGAGTCCCTGCCGGTGCGCAAGGACGAGGTGGCCGTGCCCGACGAGACGCCGGTGGCCGACCGCCGCAACGTGCTCTACTCCGGCACCCTGCTCACCGGCGGCTCCGGCGCCGGCATCGTGGTGGCCACCGGGGCGGAGACCGAGCTGGGGCGCATCCACCGCCTGGTCGGTGCCGCGCAGGTCCTCGACACCCCGCTGACGGCGAAACTGGCCCGGTTCAGCCGCGTCCTCACCCTGGCGATCCTGGTGCTCGCGGGGGTCACCTTCGCCGTCGGGCTGGCCCGGGGGGAGGCGGCGGGAGCGACCTTCACCGCGGCGGTGGCGCTGGCGGTGGGGGCCATCCCCGAGGGCCTGCCGGCCGCGGTGACCATCACGCTGGCGATCGGGGTGGCGCGGATGGCCCGTCGCCGGGCGGTGATCCGGCGGCTGCCGGCCGTGGAGACCCTCGGCAGCACGACGGTGATCTGCACCGACAAGACCGGCACCCTCACCGAGAACCAGATGACCGTGCAGGCCCTCTGGACCGTCAGCGGCCGGTACGAGGTCAGCGGCGGCGGTTACACCCCGCTCGGGGAGATCCGTGACCCGGACGGCGGCCCGGCCCCCACCGGCGAGGGAGGTGCGCTGCGCTGGTCGCTGCTGGCCGGCGTCGCCTGCAACGACGCCCGTCTCGACGAGCGCGCGGAAGGGTGGACGGTGCTCGGCGACCCCACCGAGGGGGCGATGCTCGTGGTCGGCGCCAAGGTGGGGCTGCGCGCCGAGGAGGTCGCCGCCGAACTGCCCCGGGTGGCGGCCGTCCCGTTCACCTCCGAGCGGCAGTACATGGCGACCCTGCACGACCAGTCCGACGGCGCGCGGGTGGTTCTGGTCAAGGGCGCGGTGGAGCGGATCGTCGAGTGGTCCACGGCGGCGCTCGACGCCGACGGCGGGACCGTCGCGCTGGACCGTGCCGCCGTGCTGGCCGCCGCCGGGGAGCTGGCCGGCGAGGGTCTGCGGGTGCTCGCCACCGCCCTGCGCCGGGTCGACCGCGGCGACGGGCTGGCGGAGGAGTCGCTGCCCGGCCAGCTGATCTTCACCGGGCTGCACGCGATGCTCGACCCGCCCCGCGAGGCCGCGGCCGCCGCGGTCGCCTCGTGCCGGCGGGCTGGGATCGCGGTGAAGATGATCACCGGCGACCACCGGGTCACCGCGAGCGCCATCGCCGTACGCCTGGGGCTGCTGGCCGGCGAGCCGGGACCGGGCGAGGTGCTCAGCGGGGAGGACCTGGCGGGACTCTCCGACGCCGAGCGTCCGGAGGCGGTGCGCCGGGCGGCGGTGTTCGCCCGGGTGTCCCCGGAGCAGAAGCTGCGGCTGATGGAGGCGTTGCAGGCCGAGGGGCAGGTGGTGGCGATGACCGGCGACGGCGTCAACGACGCCCCCGCGCTGCGCCAGGCCGACATCGGGGTGGCGATGGGGCGCAGCGGCACCGAGGTGGCCAAGGAGGCCGCCGACATCGTGCTCACCGACGACGACTTCGCCACCATCGAGTCGGCCGTGGAGGAGGGCCGGGGCGTCTTCGCCAACCTGACCAAGTTCATCACCTGGACGCTGCCGACGAACACCGGAGAGGGACTGGTCATCCTGGTCGCGATCGTGCTCGGCACGGCGCTGCCGATCCTGCCCAGTCAGATCCTCTGGATCAACATGACCACCGCGGTGGCGCTCGGCCTGACGCTCGCCTTCGAGCCGAAGGAGCCGGGGATCATGGACCGCCCGCCGCGCGATCCCGCGCAGCCGTTGCTCACCGGCGCCCTGGTGGTCCGGATCCTGCTTGTCTCCGCCCTGCTCGTGGCGGGCGCGTGGTGGCTGTTCCAGTGGGAACTGGACAGCGGGGCGGAACTGGCCGAGGCGCGTACGGCGGCGGTGAACCTGTTCGTCACGGTGCAGGCGTTCTACCTGTTCAGCTGCCGCTCGCTGACCCGCTCGCCGTGGCGGCTCGGGCTGTTCGGCAACCGCTGGCTCATCGGCGGCGTGCTGGTCCAGGCCCTCGGTCAGCTGGCGCTGACCTACCTGCCGGTGATGAACACGCTGTTCCGGACGGCCCCCATCGACCTCGGCGCGTGGTGGCGCATCCTCGGCATCGCCGTGCTCGTCTCCGCCGTGGTGGCGCTGGACAAGCGGTTCGGCTGGTTCGGTCGCCGGCTCGGGTGACGAGCCGGCGACCGCCGGTGCGAAGGGAGCTGATCGGCGGGCCGGGGAGCTGAGCCGGCCCGCCGATCAGCCCGTCAGGGTGCCCCTCAGCAGGCTGTCGCCGGAGTGGGCGGGCTTGTTGTCGTACTGCTCGGCGGAGACGTCGACAACCGAGTATGCCTCAAGGTCGACGTTGGGTGGCAACGGGAGCAGCGCATCTCCCGACCCGTCGCGCAGCACACCGACCGAGAACATCTCCATGTTCTTCGGGTTGATCAGCCATACCTCGTAATACCCCGGAACGTCCGGGAGATTCGCCACGTGCAGGTGCAGTCGGCCGTCGACGAACACCCGCGCGTCGCCGTTGGCGTCCTTCGGTGTCTGCCCGTACGCGGTCAGCGGCGCGCTGGCCAGCACGACCTGCCGTGGCGCCGGGTCCGGCTCCCGCCGGTCCGGATCGAGCACGGCGAGCGTGCCGACCACGCCGAGCACGGCGGCGGCCGTGGCGGTCACCACGGTGATGGCCCAGCGGGGCCAGCGCCGACGGCGGCGGGACGCGCCGGCCGGCGACGCGGTGGCCGGGGCGTCCGCCACCGGCTCGGCGGTCGTGGACTGCTGGCGGCGGGCCCCGGTCAGCGAGGGCAGCTCCTCGGCGGCGCTGATCTCCGCGACGATGCCCTGCCAGATGTGCTCCGGCGGATCGGGCAGGTCGCGCAGGGTCTGCGTCGCCGCGCCGAGGCCGGCGACGTGCTGGAGGTTCTCCATCTCGCCCCGGCAGGTGGCGCAGGCGTCGAGGTGGTCGGTCTCGCCGTGGTCCGCCTCGCTCTCACCGAGCGCCAGAAAGACCAGCCGGTCGTGGTCCAGGTGCTGCACCGTCCACCTCCCATCTGCGTTTCAAGCTCGCCATGCCCCGTCGGATGTGACTCTTGACGGTGCCCAGGGGCACTCCGGTCATCGTCGAGATCTGCTGGTGTGTCAGGTCGTCGTAGAAGGCCAGCTCCAGCATCCGGCGTTGGTCGTCCGGGAGGCGGGCCAGCTCGTCGGCGACCACCAGCCGGTCGACCACGGTGTCCGGGTCCGGACCGGTGGCGACCGGCTCGGGCAGTTGCCGGACCGTCTCCACCACCCGGGTCTCCCGGGCCGAGGCGCGCAGCCGGTCGATCACCTTGCGCCGCCCGATGCCGAGCAGCCAGCCGATCAAGGAGCCCTTGGTCGGGTCGAAGGTCTCCCGCCCCAGCCAGGCCGCCACGAAGGTGGCCTGGGTGACGTCCTCCGCGTCGCTGCGGTTGGCCAGCGTGCTGGTGGCCAGGTGCAGGACGGCCCGGCCGTACCGGTCGTACGCCTCCCGCAGGGCGGTCTCGTCGCCCGTGCGGAACCGTTGCGCCAGATCGTCCTGCGGTGGGGGATCCGGCTCCTGTCGCACCGCCGTCACCGGGCGGCTCGCCTTCCGTGGAGCATGCCCGACTGTAGCTCCCACAGCCCCCGCCCCACTTTCCCGGTCCGTGTGTCCCTGTGCTCCTGTCACCTGCTCTTCGTCGCCGGGGGCGGTTCCGGATGCGATCCGGGTGAAGAAAAAGAATTCCGTCCGGCTGCATCCGGCCGTTCGGAAGCCGGCGTATCCCGTTCTGCAAGCCAGGCCTGACGAATCAGCACCAATCACCAGGAGGCAGTCATGCAGCTCTCGAACTTCCGTCGGGTCGCCGCGGGTGGCGCGGTCGCCGCCCTGACCTTCGCCGGCGTCGGGGCCCTCACCGCGACGCCCGCCTTCGCCGCCTCGTCGAAGGTCTCCGTCGTGCACGGCATCCCGGACACCCCGGTCGACGTGTACGTCAACGGCAAGAAGACGCTGGACAACTTCAAGCCCGGCGACGTGGCCGGCCCGCTGACGCTGGAGGAGGGCGCGTACGACATCGCCCTGACCAAGCCGGGCGAGGCGCTCGACAAGGCGATCCTCTCGGTCGACGACGCCGCCGTGCCGGGCGGGGCCAACATCAGCATCGCGGCCCACCTCGACGCCTCCGGCCAGCCGAAGATCACCCCGTTCGCCAACGACGTCGCCAAGGTCGGCGCCGGCAAGGCCCGGCTGATCGTCCGGCACACCGCGGCGGCCCCGGCCGTGGACGTGCGGGCCGGCGGCAGCCCGGTCTTCGAGGACCTGACCAACCCGAACGAGGCGAAGGCCGACGTCGACGCCGGCACCGTCAAGGCCGACGTGGTGCTGGCCGGCACCGAGACCGTGGCCATCGGCCCGGCGGACCTCACCCTCAAGGAGGGCACCGCGACGATCGTGTACGCGATCGGCTCCGCCGAGGGCAAGACCCTCGACCTGGTCGCCCAGACCGTGACCGGGCTGCACTCGGCGCCGGGCGGCGTGCCCAGCGGCAGCGGTGGCCAGGCCGGCACCGGCGTGGACACCTGGTGGTACGTGCTGGCCGGCGCCGGCGCGCTGCTCCTGGTCGGCGGCGGGACGCGGGTGGCGACCGCCCGGGCCGGTCGCCGGTGACGGTGCGACACCGCGGGGCGCTGGCGGCGGTGGCCGCCGGCGTCGCCGCGCTCACCGTCGCCGGGGTGGTGGCCTGCGGTTCGCAGCCGGCCGAG
Organism: Micromonospora coxensis; assembly: GCF_900090295.1. Classification (NCBI taxonomy): domain Bacteria; kingdom Bacillati; phylum Actinomycetota; class Actinomycetes; order Micromonosporales; family Micromonosporaceae; genus Micromonospora; species Micromonospora coxensis. The sequence continues at coordinate 4,860,623 of NZ_LT607753.1, forward strand.
GACGTCGGCGCCGAGGAGGCCGCCGCGCTGGCCGGGTCCGCCACCCCGACCCCGGCGGGCACCTCGTCGTCGGTGCCGGTCACCGCCGGTGAGCTGCCGACGGGTGAGCAGAGCGTGCCTCCGGTGCGGCTCGTCATCCCGTCGATCGACGTCACCGCCACCGTCGACCCGGTCGGGGTCAACCCGCGCACCGACGAGTTCGAGGTCCCGCCGAGCGTCGACCGGATCGGCTGGTACCGGTACGGCCCCGGGCTGGAGGCGACGGCCGGGTCGGTGGTGATCGCCGGCCACGTGGACAGCGCCGACCAGGGCAAGGGGGCCTTCTTCCGGCTGCGCGAGCTGGGCCGCGACGACACCGTCACCGTCACCGGCACGGACGGCCGGCAGCGGGCGTACCGGGTGGTGGCCCGCCAGGAGTACGACAAGTCGAAGATCCCGCTGGAGCGGTACTTCGCGCGCGACGGCAAGCTCCGGTTGACCCTGATCACCTGCGGTGGGCCGTTCGACGCGAAGACCCGCTCGTACCGGGACAACATCGTCGTCACGGCGGTGCCCGCCTGAGCCGGCGTCACCCGGGCGGGCCCGGGTGGCCGGGCCGTTCCGTCGTACCCCGGGACGGGCGGTCCGGGGGCCCGCCGTCCGGTCCGACCCTCGGACCGGACCGGCCGGGGTGGGGAGGGCGCCCTCCCCACCCCGGCGCCGGAGCCGGCGGTGGTCCGGCGTCCGGGCGGCGGCCTGCCGGTCGTTACGCTGAACGGTGATGGCATACCTGGATCACGCGGCGACGACCCCGATGCTCGACGAGGCGTTGGAGGCGTACGTCGCCACCGCTCGCGAGGTCGGCAACGCGTCGTCGCTGCACGCCGCCGGCCGGCGTGCCCGACGGCGGGTCGAGGAGTCGCGTGAGCGGGTCGCCGCCGCGCTCGGCGCCCGACCGTCCGAGGTCGTCTTCACCGGCGGCGGCACGGAGAGCGACAACCTCGCGGTCAAGGGCATCTTCTGGGCCCGGCGCGGGGCCGCGCCGGCGCGGGCGCGGGTGGTGTCCAGCGCCGTCGAGCACCACGCCGTGCTGGACGCCGTGGACTGGCTCGCTGCCCACGAGGGCGCCGAGGTGGGCTGGCTGCCGGTCGACGCGGCCGGCCGGCTGGACCCGGAACGGCTGCGCGCGGAACTGGCCGGGCACGCCGACCGGGTCGCCCTGGTGACCGCAATGTGGGCCAACAACGAGGTGGGCACCGTCCAGCCGGTGGCTGCGCTGGCCGCGGTGGCCGCCGAGCACGGGGTGCCGTTCCACACCGACGCGATCCAGGCGGTCGGCCAGGTGCCGGTCGACTTCGCCGCCAGCGGCGTCTCCGCGCTCACCGTCACCGGGCACAAGCTGGGCGGCCCGGCCGGGGTCGGCGCGCTGTTGCTGGCCCGCGACGTCGCGGCCACCCCGCTGCTGCACGGCGGCGGCCAGGAGCGCGACGTGCGCTCCGGGACCCTGGACACCGCCGGCGTCGTCGCCTTCGCGGTCGCCGTCGAGGCCGCGGTCAAGGGCCAGCAGGAGTACGCCGCGCGGGTGGCCGCGCTCCGCGACGACCTGGTCCGGCGGGTCCGCGAGGCGGTGCCCGAGGTGGTCTACAACGGCGACCCGACCGACCGGCTGCCGGGCAACGCGCACTTCTCCTTTCCCGGCTGCGAGGGAGACGCGCTGCTGCTCCTGCTCGACGCCCAGGGCATCGCCTGCTCCACCGGTTCGGCCTGCTCGGCCGGGGTGGCGCAGCCCTCGCACGTGCTCATCGCGATGGGCGCCGACCACGACCGGGCCCGCTCGTCGCTGCGCTTCACCCTCGGGCACACCAGCACTCCGGCCGAGGTCGACGCCCTCATCGCGGCGCTGCCGGCGGCCGTCGAACGCGCCCGCCGCGCCGCCGCGCTGCGCAGCCCGCGCTGACCCGTCCCACCGGTGCCGGCTGCCGGTCCCGGACGCGCGCGGGCGTGGGGGTGGTCGCAGTCGCGCGGTGGGGGAGCGGACGGCGGGGCGCGGGCGGATAGGCTCGGTGGGGTGAAGGGGGTACGGCGGTGAGGGTTCTGGCGGCCATGTCGGGCGGGGTGGACTCCGCTGTCGCGGCGGCGCGCGCGGTGGCGGCCGGGCACGACGTGACCGGGGTGCACCTGGCGCTGGCCCGCAACCCGCAGACCTACCGCACCGGGGCGCGCGGCTGCTGCACCCTGGAGGACTCCCGGGACGCCCGCCGCGCCGCCGACGTGATCGGCATCCCGTTCTACGTCTGGGACATGGCCGAGCGGTTCCACGCCGACGTGGTGGACGACTTCGTCGCCGAGTACGCGGCCGGCCGTACCCCGAATCCCTGCCTCCGCTGCAACGAGAAGATCAAGTTCGCGGCGGTGCTGGACCGGGCGGTGGCCCTGGGCTTCGACGCCGTGGTCACCGGCCACCACGCCCGGCTCGGCCCCGACGGCCTGCTGCGCCGCAGCGTCGACCAGGCCAAGGACCAGTCGTACGTGCTGGCGGTGCTGACCCGCGCGCAGCTCGACCGGTCGATCTTCCCGCTCGGCGACGCCACCAAGGCCGAGGTCCGCGACGAGGCGGCCCGGCGTGGGCTGGCCGTGGCGGACAAGCCCGACTCGCACGACATCTGCTTCATCGCCGACGGCGACACCCGCGGCTTCCTCGCCGGGCGGCTGGGTGAGGCCCCCGGCGACGTGGTCGACGCGTCGACCGGCGCGGTCGTCGGCAGCCACACCGGCGCCTACCAGTACACCGTGGGGCAGCGGCGCGGCCTGCGCCTGGACCGGCCCGCCCCGGACGGCCGCCCCCGCTACGTGCTCTCCATCACCCCGAAGACCAACACGGTGACCGTCGGCCCCGCCGAGGCGCTGGAGGTCTCGCAGGTACGGGCCACCCGCCCGGTCTGGACCGGCGGCGAGCGGCCCACCGCCCCGATCGAGTGCGAGGTGCAGTTGCGCGCGCACGGCGACGTGGTCCCGGCCATCGTGACGCTGGACGGCGACACCCTCCACGCCGAGCTGCGTCGACCGGTGCGCGGGGTCGCCGCCGGACAGGCGATCGTGGCGTACCGGCCGGATCCGGCGGGCGACGTGGTGCTCGGGTCCGCCACCATCACCGGCTGACCCCGGGGGCCGCCCGACCCGTGTCCGTACCCTCCCGGGGCGAGCCGCAGCGCGGCACCAGGGTCCGGCGCCGCTCCTGTCCGACGACGCGTGGCTGACCGCCCGGCCCTCGGCGACGGATCCGACGACCCGTGTCGCTCCGGCGGCCTGTCCGGTGGCGTCGGGTGTGGGCCGCTCGCGCCGCCCGGTCCGGGGCAGCGGATACCCTTCGGCCGTGACTGAACAGTCCTGGCCATGGCCCCCGGGGGCCGCCACCGGCATCGGCTCGCTGCCCGGCACCGACGTCGCCGAGGCGCAGCGGATCGTCCTCGGCGAGCTGCCCGCCCTTCCCCACCTGCCGGAACTACCGGCGCGCGGTCCCGGCGCCGACCTGATCGGGCGGACCGGTGGGCTGCTGGTCGAGCTGCCGGTCGAGCTTTACGCGGCCCGCTGGCGGATCGCGCCCCGCCCCGGGCGGGACCTGCGCCGGGCACGCGACCTGATGGAACGCGACCTGGACCAGCTCGCCGAGCAGGCCGAGACGTACGCCGGGCCGGTGAAGATCCAGGCCGGCGGGCCGTTCACCCTGGCCGCGGCGCTGGAGCTGCCGATCGGCGGCCGGATGCTGCGCGACCCGGGCGCGGTGCGGGACCTGGCCGGTTCGCTGGCCGAGGGACTGCGGGCGCACGTCGCGGCGGTGAGCCGTCGGCTGCCCCGCGCCTCGGTGCTGCTCCAACTGGACGAGCCCTCCCTGCCGGCGGTGCTCGCCGGCCGGGTGCCCACCGAGAGCGGCTTCGGCACCCACCGGGCGGTGCAGCCCGAGGTCGCCCGGAGCCTGCTGCGCCAGGTGATCGACGCGGCCGGGGCGCCGACCGTGGTGCACTGCTGCGCCCCGGAGGTGCCGCTGGAGCTGATCCGCTCGGCCGGAGCGGTCGGGGTGGCGCTGGACCTCGCCCTGGTCAAGGAACTGGACCCGCTCGGCGAGGCGATCGACGCCGGGCTCGGGCTGCTGGCCGGGGCCGCGCCCACGCCGGCCCCGCCGGCCGGCCGCGCGCCGACCTCGGCCGAGGTCGCCGACCGGGTACGCACCCTCTGGGACCGCCTCGGGTTCCCCCGCCGCCGGCTCGCCGAGCAGGTGGTGGTCACCCCGGCCTGCGGGCTCGCCGGAGCCACCCCGGCGTACGCGCGAGCGGTCCTCGCCGCCTGCCGGGACGCCGGCCGGCGGTTGGCGGAGGACTGAGGTTTTCCGTCGTACCGGCGGGGCAGGATGACCGGCATGATTGGACAGTTGCGTTCGACGGTGATCGACTGCCCGGATCCGCGCGCCCTGGCCGCCTTCTACGCCGAGCTGCTCGGGCTGCCGCTGGTCGAGGAGCAGTCCGACGGCGACGGGTGGGTGGTGCTCGGCGGTCCGCCCGGCCACCAGCCGCGGCTCGCCTTCCAGAAGGCCCCCGACCTGCGACCGCCGGCCTGGCCGGATCCGGACCGGCCGCAGCAGTTCCACCTCGACGTCACCGTCGACGACGTCGAGGCCGCGGAACGGGCGGTGCTCGCCCTGGGCGCGCGCCGGCTGCCCGGCGAGGGCAAGGGCTTCCGGGTGTACGCCGACCCGGCCGGCCACCCGTTCTGCCTCTGCTGGGACTGACCCGCCGGCCCGGTGCCACCGGCTCCGGCGGGCTTCCTCGGTCGGGCCCGGCGGGTGCGGCCGGTGCGCCGGTCACGAGGTTGCCGGTCGGGTGCGGCGGTCACCGGGTTGCGGGCGGCCGGCATGATCACGGGCGTGATCGACTCCTCGCTCCGCCGTGCCTCCGGCTCGCTCTTCGGCCTCGCCTACGGTGACGCCCTCGGCAAGCCGACCGAGTTCCTGACCGTCGCCGAGATCCACCGCCGGTACGGCCCGACCGGCCCGCGTGAGCTGGCGGGCGACCCGGCGCTGGTCACCGACGACACGCAGATGGCCCTGGCGGTGGCGTGGGCGCTGCACGACGCGGACGCCCACACGCCGGAGGCGGTCGAGTCGCTGCTGCGGCAGCGCTTCCTCGACTGGGCGGTCAGCCCGGACAACAACCGCGCCCCGGGCACGACCTGCCTGCGCGCCTGCGCCGAGCTGAGCCGAGGGCTGCCCTGGCAGCAGGCCACCGTGGCCGGCTCGAAGGGCTGCGGCGCGAACATGCGGGTCACTCCGGTCGGGCTGCTCGACGTCGACCTGGACACCCTGGCCGGGCTGGCGCAGCTCCAGGCCGGCCTGACCCACGGCCACCCGACCGGGCTGGCGGCCAGCGAGCTGACCGCGTACGCGGTGCGGCTGCTGTGCGACGGGGCGGGCCTGGCGGAGCTGCCCGCGCTGCTCACCGCGCGGGCCCGGGAGCAGCGCCGGGTCTACCGGGGCGACTGGCTCGGTGACCTGTGGCAGCGCCCCGGGATCGACTCCCCGGCGGAGTTCATCGCCCGGGGCTGGGACGAGTGCCTGCACGCGCTGCGCCGGCTCGACCTCGCGCTCGGCCGCCCCGACGACGGCGACGACCCCTGCCGGCACACCGGTGAGGGCTGGATCGCCGAGGAGGCGCTGGCCACGGCGCTGCTCTGCGCCCTCTGGCATCCGGACGACCCGGTCACCGCGATCGCCCGGGGCGCCACCACCGCCGGCGACTCCGACTCGATCGCCGCCCTGGCCGGCGCCTTCGTCGGGGCCGCCCACGGCACGGCGGCCTGGCCGACCGACTGGCCCACCCGCATCGAGTACGCCGACCAGCTCACCGCCCTCGGCGCGGCCTGGGACTGAGCCCGGGCGGGACCGTGCGGGCGCCGGCCGGTCGGCGCAGCGGGTCTGCGGCAGGCGGCGCGCCGAAGGCCCGCACGGTCAGGCCGGGCTGCGCCGGCCGTGCAGTCGCCGTACCTGCCGCCACAGCTCCGGGTCGCAGGAGCCGGCGCGGCGGGAGAAGTCGTCGAGCGGCACGGACAGGGGCTCGGCGAGGTCGAGCCAGCTGTCGTGGTCGGCGTCCGGGTCCCAGTCGCCGGTGGGGATGCGGACGTGGTCGTCCCGGCCGCTCTTGTCCTGACTGGTGATCTTGAGCACCTCGGCGCTCCGGTCGTCGGCCCGCAGCACCAGGCAGGGGCGCACCTTCGAGCCGCTGCCGTCGGCGTACGGGACGTCGGCCCACCAGATCTCGCCCGGCCTGGGCGTACCGGTGGGGGTGCGCGGTCGGGGCGGCGCGGTCGGGCGGGCCCGGTCCCGCGGCGGGGTGCCCCGCTGCGGCCTGGCCCGGTCGCCGCCGCCGTCGGACGGGCGACCGCCCCGGCGTCGCCATTCGTTCCAGGCCCACCCGGCGACCACGGCCAGGACGACCAGCAGCGCCCACCACACCCACTCCGGCATCCGTACCCCTGCCTCTCCCCGGGCGGCGCACCGGGCCGCCGACGTGCGGCGATCGTCGCACGGACGGCGGGCGCCCGCCCGTCGGGCGCGGCGGGGGAGGCACGGGATTGTCCGACCGGCCCGTTACCGTGCTCCGGTAGCGTGATCACGGGGAGGTTCCAGGGTGTCCGGAGGCGGCGAAGTGTCGGAAGAAGAGATCTCCCCGCAGGTCAGCGCCGCGCAGGAGGCGGCGGCCGGCGGCGAACCCACCCCCGAGGTGCGGGAGCGGCACGCCACGCTGAGCCAGGAGCTCACCGAACACCAGTACCGCTACTACGTCCTCGACGCGCCGACCGTCTCCGACGCCGAGTTCGACCGGCAGCTGCGCGAGCTGGAGGCGTTGGAGGCGGAGTACCCGGCGCTGCGCACGCCCGACTCGCCGACCCAGCGCGTCGGCGGCACCTTCTCCACCGACTTCACCCCGGTGGACCACGCCGAGCGGATGCTCTCGCTGGACAACGCCTTCGCCGACGAGGAGCTGGCGGCCTGGGCCGAGCGGGTCGAGCGGGACGCCGGCGGCCCGGTGCCCTACCTCTGCGAACTCAAGGTCGACGGGCTCGCCATCAACCTCACCTACGAGAAGGGGCGGCTGGTCCGAGCGGCCACCCGGGGCGACGGGCGCACCGGCGAGGACGTCACCGCCAACGTGCGCGCCATCCGGGACGTGCCCGCCCGGCTGACCCCGTCGGCCGAGTTCGGCGCGCTGCCCGAGCTGCTGGAGGTGCGGGGCGAGATCTACTTCCCGGTGGCCGGCTTCGCCGACCTCAACGCCGGCCTGGTCGAGCAGGGCAAGGCGCCGTTCGCCAACCCGCGCAACGCCGCCGCCGGCAGCCTGCGCCAGAAGGACCCGCGGATCACCGCGTCCCGGCCGCTGCGCCTGGTGGTGCACGGCATCGGCGCCCGCCGGGGCTTCCAGCCGACCGCGCAGTCCGAGTCGTACGCGGCGCTCAAGGCGTGGGGGCTGCCCACCAGCGACCGCTGGCGGGTGGTGCCCGACCTGGCCGGCGTCGCCGAGTACATCGCCCACTACGCGACCCACCGGCACGACGTCGAGCACGAGATCGACGGGGTGGTGGTCAAGGTCGACCCGGTCTCCATCCAGGGCCGGCTCGGCTCCACCAGCCGGGCGCCCCGCTGGGCGATCGCCTTCAAGTACCCGCCGGAGGAGGTCAACACCACCCTGCTCGACATCGAGGTGGAGGTGGGGCGGACCGGCCGGGTCACGCCGCGCGCCGTGCTCCAGCCGGTGAAGGTGGCCGGCTCCACCGTCGCGTACGCCACCCTGCACAACGCCCGCGAGGTGGAGCGCAAGGGGGTGCTGATCGGCGACACGGTGGTGCTGCGCAAGGCCGGCGACGTGATCCCCGAGGTGCTCGGCCCGGTGGTCGAGCTGCGGCCCGCCGACGCCCGCCCGTTCGTCATGCCGACGACCTGCCCGTCCTGCGGCACGCCGCTCGCCCCGGCCAAGGAGAGCGACGTCGACATCCGCTGCCCCAACACCCGCAGCTGCCCGGCGCAGCTGCGCGAGCGGGTCTTCCACCTGGCCGGCCGGGGCGCCTTCGACATCGAGGTGCTCGGCTACAAGGGCGCGGCGGCGCTGCTCGACGCGCAGATCATCACCGACGAGGGCGACCTGTTCTCCCTCGACGCCGAGCAGCTCGCCCGCTCGCCGTTCTTCGTCAACAAGGACGGCACGCTCGGCAGCAACGCCACCAAGCTGCTGGACAACCTCGCCGTCGCCAAGGAACGCGACCTGTGGCGGGTGCTGGTCGCGCTCTCCATCCGGCACGTCGGCCCGACCGCCGCCCAGGCGCTGGCCCGGCACTTCCGCTCGGTCGAGGCGATCGAGGCGGCCTCCGAGGAGGAACTGTCCTCGGTGGACGGGGTCGGCCCGACCATCGCCGCGAGCATCAAGGAGTGGTTCGCCGTCGACTGGCACCGCGAGCTGGTCCGCAAGTGGGCCGAGGCGGGCGTACGGATGGCGGAGGAGGCGGTCGACGAGGGGCCGCGCCCGCTGGAGGGGGTGACGGTGGTGGTCACCGGCACCCTGGCCGGGTTCAGCCGGGACCAGGCCGCCGAGGCGATCCAGAGCCGGGGCGGCAAGGTCAGCGGCTCGGTCTCCAAGAAGACCGGCTTCGTGGTGGTCGGCGACAACCCCGGCTCGAAGGCCGACAAGGCCGCCTCGCTCAAGGTGCCGGTCCTCGACGAGGACGGCTTCCGGGTGCTGCTGGACCAGGGTCCCGACGCGGCCCGCGAGGTGGCCCGGGTCGAGGAGTGACCGTCCCGGACAGAATCGGATCTTGCGGTCGTATACCAACTTAATTACGACTACGACCGATTCGTGACTGTCGCCTGGGGGATCACGTCGCTCAGGGCGTTTCATGGGTGCACGGTGTGCGACCGACGCACACCTCGGCCGGACGCCCGGGAGGTGCGATGGAGACCGCCGACCCCCGCAACTCCGTCCCGCCCGGGCACCAGGCGTTCGGCGGGTTCGTCGTCGCGGTGACCGTGGTGGCGGCGCTGATCGCCGTCCCGGCACTGGTGGGCCTGCCGGACCGGCTGCCCGCCCTGCCGGCCGCGTTCTGGACGATGGCGGCGTTCGCGGTGGCCTGCGACGCGCGCCCGTTCGTCCCACCCGGCCGCCGGCAGACCTCGGCGGTCTTCCCGTCCACCTGCTTCACCTTCGCCATCCTGCTCGGCTGGGGGCTCGGCCCGGCGCTGGTGGTGCAGGCCGTCGCGGTCGCCGTCTCCGGCTGGCGGATGCGGCACGCGCTCTGGCGGACCGCCTTCAACACCGCCCAGTACGCCTGCGCCCTCGGCGCCGCGTACCTGGTGCTCCGGCTCGGGCCGGGCGGCCTGGCCGCTGGCGGGCGGCTGCGCTGGACCGACGTCGTCGTCGTCGGCGCGGCCGTGGTGACCTGGTTCGCGGTCAACCACGGCATGGTCAGCACCGCGCTGCGACTGCGCTTCGGCGGCCGGTGGTGGCCGAGCGTCCGGCAGGCGCTTCCCTTCGAACTGCTCTCCACCGGGTCGCTGCTGCTGCTCGCCCCCGTGCTGGTCGCCGCCGCGCGGGCCAGCGCCGCGCTGATCCCGCTGGTGCTGGTGCCGCTCTTCGCCGTCTACCGGATGTCCCGGCTCTCCGCCGAGCAGGAACAGCTCGCCGCCCTCGACCCGCTCACCGGCCTGCCCAACCGCAAGGCGCTGTTGGCCGAGGTGGCCGAGCAGGTGCACCTGCACGCCGAGCGGGTGGCCCGGGGCGCCCCGGACGCCCACCTCGCCCTGCTCCTGATCGACCTGGACCGGTTCAAGAACGTCAACGACGCGCTCGGGCACGCGGTCGGCGACCGCCTGCTGGTGGAGGTCAGCGCCCGGCTGGCCGACGTCGTCGGCGGGCGGGACATGCTGGCCCGCCTCGGCGGGGACGAGTTCGCCATCGTCGCCACCGGGCTGGCCGGCGTCGACGAGGCCCGCGAGCTGGCCGACCGGGTGGTCGCGGCGCTCGCCGAGCCGGTGCCGCTGGACGGGCTGCCGCTGGACGTGGGCGCCTCCATCGGCGTCGCGCTCTTCCCCGAGCACGGTGAGGACTACGCCACCCTGATGCGCCACGCCGACGTGGCGATGTACGACGCGAAGCACCGCAACGACACCGTCGCCGTGTACGCCGCCGAGTCCGACCACAACTCCGCCGAGCGGTTGGGCCTGCTGGCCGACCTGCGCCGGGTCCTGGAGGCGGGGCCGCACCCGGCGCGGACGGTGCGCGGCGGCGACGGGGCCACGCTGCCGTCCCGGCTGACCGACGACCCGGGCCCCCGGTCGGGGCAGAGCCGCTGGTGGCCGCGCCGCCGCCGCCCGCGCACCGGCCCCGAGCACCCGGACGAGCTGCTCAACCGGATCCTGACCGGGGCGGACCCGACCCGCCCGCGGGTCACCCGCCGGGAGCCCGAGGCGCCCCTGCCGGGCGACGCGCCGGTCGCCCCCGCCCCGGCCCGCGACGACGCGGTGGCCGACGTCGGCGCGATCACCATGTACTACCAACCGCAGATCGCCATCGCCACCGGCGAGGTGGTCGGCGTGGAGGCGCTGCTGCGGTGGCGGCACCCGCGCCGGGGCATGGTCGACCCGGGGGAGCTGATCCGCCTCGCCGAGCAGAGCGCGGTGATGCGGCTGCTCACCCGGCGGGTGGTCGACGACGTGATCGAGCAGCTGGCGAAGTGGTCGGCGGCCGGGATCACCCTGCGGGCCTCGCTCAACGTCAGCGTCCGGGACCTGCACACCGGTGAGATCGCCGACCGGATCGCCGAGCAGCTCACCCGCTTCGGGGTACGCCCGGAACGGCTGCAACTGGAGATCACCGAGGGCGCGTTGATGGCCGACCCCCGGCGGGTGCTCGCCACCATCACCCGGCTGCACCGGCTCGGGGTGGCGATCTCGCTGGACGACTTCGGCACCGGCTACTCGTCCCTGCAGCACCTGCGACGGTTGCCGCTGGCCGAGGTGAAGGTGGACCGGTCGTTCGTGCTGGGGATGGCCGACGACGCCGACGACGCGGCGGTGGTCCGGTCGATGATCGAGCTGGCGGGCGCGCTCGGGCTGCGGGTGGTCGCCGAGGGCGTGGAGGACGAGCGCACCTGGCGGCTGCTGCACACGGCCGGTTGCGACGTGGCCCAGGGCTGGTTCCACGCCCGGCCGATGCCCGCCGAGGATCTGGCCACCTGGCTGTCCCGGTACCGGCCGGTGCACCCGACGGTGGCCGCCGAGACGGACGGGCCGCGCCGCGCCGGCCGGTGACGCGGCCGACAGGCGGACGGCGGGGGGAGTCGGAGGCGTCGCCGCGTCCGCAGGACAATAGACTCGCTCCGGTCACCGCGCGTCATCTGCACCGCGACCGCGCGGCCGGCACACCGCAGACGCAGTCAGGACAGCCACGAAGGGGGCACTGATGGCCGCCATCTCCCGCGAGGAGGTCGCGCACCTCGCGCGACTGTCGCGGCTCGCCGTCACCGAGGAGGAGCTGGACACCTTCGCCGGCCAGCTCGACGTCATCCTCCAGTCGGTCGCCCAGGTCGGCGAGGTCGCCGCGGCGGACATCCCGCCGACCTCGCACTCGGTGCCGCTGACCAACGTCCTGCGCGAGGACGTGGTGGTGCCGGGGCTGACCCCGCAGGAGGCGCTGTCGGGGGCGCCCGACGCCGACCAGCAGCGGTTCCGCGTCCCGCGGATCCTGGACGAGGATGTGGCGTCATGAGCGAGCGCAGCGGGCGAATCATCAGACTCAGTGCGCTGGTGCCTCATGGCGGCGCGGAGCGAAGCGGAGTGCCGGCATGAGCGACCTGACCAGACTGACCGCGACGGAGATCGCCGGCCTGGTGGCGACGGGTGAGACCTCCGCCGTCGAGGTGACCCGGGCCCACCTGGACCGGATCGCCGCCGTCGACGAGCAGGTCCACGCGTTCCTGCACGTCGACACCGAGGGCGCGCTGGCCGCCGCCCGCGCCGTGGACGAGCGCCGGGCCGCCGGCGAGGAGCTGGGCCCGCTCGCGGGCGTGCCGGTCGCGGTCAAGGACGTGCTCACCACCAAGGGCGTGCCGACCACCGTCGGCTCGAAGATCCTGGAGGGCTGGCGCCCGCCGTACGACGCGACGATCGTGCAGCGGCTGCGCGACGCGGGCACGGTGATGCTCGGCAAGACCAACATGGACGAGTTCGCGATGGGCTCCTCCACGGAGTACTCGGCGTACGGCCCGACCCGCAACCCGTGGGACCTCGACCGCATCCCGGGTGGCTCCGGTGGCGGCAGCGCCGCAGCCCTCGCCGCGTACGAGGCCCCGCTGTCGATCGGCTCGGACACCGGCGGCTCGATCCGGCAGCCGGGCGCGGTCACCGGCACGGTCGGCGCGAAGCCCACCTACGGCGGCACCTCCCGCTACGGCCTGGTGGCCTTCTCCTCCTCGCTGGACACCCCCGGCCCGTGCGCCCGTACGGTGCTCGACGCCGCGCTGCTGCACCAGGTCATCGGTGGGCACGACCCGCGCGACTCGACCTCCATCCCGGCCCCGGTGCCGGACGTGGTGGCCGCCGCGAAGCTCGGCGCGACCGGCGACCTGACCGGCGTGAAGCTCGGCGTCGTCACCGAGTTCACCGGTGAGGGCGCGGAGCCGGGTGTGATGGCCGCGTTCCGCGAGTCGGTCGACACGCTGGCCAAGCTGGGCGCCGAGATCGTCGAGGTGTCCTGCCCGCACTTCCGGTACGCGCTGCCGGCGTACTACCTGATCGCGCCGAGCGAGTGCTCCTCCAACCTGGCCCGCTTCGACGGCGTCCGGTTCGGCCTGCGGGTCGGCGACGACGGCAACCGGTCGCTGGAGGAGGTCATGTCGCTGACCCGCGAGGCCGGCTTCGGCCCCGAGGTCAAGCGGCGCATCATGATCGGCACGTACGCGCTCTCCTCGGGCTACTACGACGCCTACTACGGGCAGGCGCAGAAGGTCCGCACCCTGATCACCCGCGACTTCACCGCGGCGTTCGAGCGGGTGGACGCGCTGATCTCGCCGACCACCCCGTTCGTGGCGTTCCCGCTCGGCGCGCGCACCGCCGACCCGTACCAGATGTACCTGGCCGACCTGTTCACCATCCCGACCAACCTGTACGGCGGCCCGGGCATCTCGGTGCCGTGCGGGCTCTCCGACGGTCTCCCCGTCGGCCTTCAGGTGATGGCCCCGACGATGGCGGACGACCGGATGTACCGGGTCGCCGCCGCGCTGGAGTCCGTGGTCGGCACGTTCACCCCACCGGCGCTGTGAGGCAGGAGCTCAGATGACCACGACACTGCCCGCGTACGACGACGTCGTCGCGCGCTACGAACCGGTGATCGGCCTGGAGACCCACGTCGAGCTGGGCACGAACACCAAGATGTTCTGCGGCTGCCCGACCGACTTCGGCGGCGAGCCGAACACCCGGGTCTGCCCGGTCTGCCTGGGCCTGCCGGGCTCGCTGCCGGTGGCCAACAAGGCGGCCATCGAGGCGACCATCCGGATCGGCCTCGCGCTGAACTGCTCGATCGCCGAGTGGTGCCGGTTCGCCCGGAAGAACTACTTCTACCCGGACATGCCGAAGGACTACCAGATCAGCCAGTACGACGAGCCGCTCTGCTTCGACGGCTACCTGGACGTCGAGGTGAACGGCGAGCTGGTGCGGATCGGCATCGAGCGGGTGCACCTGGAGGAGGACACCGGCAAGACGCTGCACGTCGGTGGCGCCACCGGCCGCATCCACGGCGCGACCGAGTCGCTGGTCGACTACAACCGGGCCGGCATCCCGCTGGTGGAGATCGTCACCAAGCCGGTTCCCGGCACCGGCGCGTTGGCGCCGGAGGTGGCCCGGGCGTACGTCACCGAGCTGCGCGACGTGATCCGCTCGCTGGGCGTCTCCGACGTGCGGATGGAGGAGGGGTCGCTGCGCTGCGACGTCAACACCTCCCTCAACCTGCCGGGCGAGGAGTGGGGCACCCGCACCGAGACCAAGAACGTCAACTCGCTGCGGTCGGTCGAGCGGGCGGTCCGCTCGGAGATGCTGCGCCAGGCGGCCGTGCTCGACGCCGGCGGCAAGATCACCCAGGAGACCCGGCACTTCCACGAGGACACCGGCGACACCACCCCGGGCCGGTCCAAGGAGACCGCCACCGACTACCGGTACTTCCCGGAGCCGGACCTGGTGCCGCTCGCCCCGGACGCGGCCTGGGTGGCCGAGCTGAAGGCCGCGCTGCCGGAGCTGCCGCGGCTGCACCGCCGCCGGCTCCAGCAGGAGTGGGGCCTGTCCGACCTGGACATGCAGTCGGTGCTCAACGCCGGCGCGGTCGAGCTGATCGAGGCCACCGTCGCCGCCGGCGCCACCCCGGCCGCCGCCCGCAAGTGGTGGCTCGGTGAGCTGTCCCGCCGGGCCAACGAGGCGGGCGTGGAGCTGGCCGACGTCGGCGCCACCCCGAAGCAGGTCGCCGAGCTGCAGGGCCTGGTCGACGCCGGCAAGCTCAACGACAAGCTGGCCCGCAGCGTCCTGGAGGGCGTGGTGGCCGGCGAGGGCTCGCCGACCGAGATCATGACCAACCGGGGCCTGGAGGTCGTCTCCGACACCGGCGCGCTCACCGCCGCCGTGGACGAGGCGATCGCCGCCAACCCCGACATCGCCGAGAAGGTCCGCAGCGGCAAGGTCGCCGCGGCCGGCGCGCTGGTCGGCGCGGTCATGAAGACCACCCGTGGCCAGGCCGACGCCAAGACCGTCCGTGAGCTGATCCTGGAGCGCCTCGGCGCCCAGGGCTGAGTCCCACCGCCGGTGGCCGCCGTCCGACCGGCGGCGGCCACCGGCCCTTTCTTCGGGTACGCGGCCACCCCGCACCCCTCGTGAGGGCGTCAACGGCGACGCCCGGATGGAGTCACCGTGAACCAGCACGACCTCGACGTCCTCGACGAGATCCAGCGGCGGGTGCTCTGGCTCGCCACCCGCATCGTCGACGCGGCCAACCACGACCGGGACACCGGTGACGGGGTGAAGGTCGGCGGCCACCAGGCGTCCAGCGCGTCGCTGGTCACCGCGATGACCGCGCTCTGGTTCGCGCACCTGGACGCCGAGGACCGGGTGGCGGTCAAGCCGCACGCCTCGCCGGTCTTCCACGCCGTGCAGTACCTGCTGGGCAACCTGGACCGGTCGTACCTGACGAAGCTGCGCTCGCGCGGTGGGCTCCAGTCGTACCCGTCGCGGACCAAGGACCCGGACGAGGTCGACTTCTCCACCGGCTCGGTCGGGCTCGGCGCGGCCGCGCCGCTCTTCGCCGCGGTCACCCGCCGCTACGTCGACGCCCACTTCGGGGCCCGCCCGCACTCCCGGTTCATCGCGTTGATCGGCGACGCCGAACTGGACGAGGGCAACATCTGGGAGGCGGTCGCCGACCCGGCCACCACCGGCCTGGGCAACGTGATGTGGCTCGTCGACTTCAACCGGCAGTCGCTGGACCGGGTCGTCCCGGGCATCCGGATCAACCAGTGGCGCGGCCAGTTCGAGGCCGCC
Source organism: Micromonospora coxensis (assembly GCF_900090295.1). NCBI lineage: Bacteria > Bacillati > Actinomycetota > Actinomycetes > Micromonosporales > Micromonosporaceae > Micromonospora > Micromonospora coxensis. The sequence continues at coordinate 4,876,212 of NZ_LT607753.1, forward strand.
GGCTGGCACGTCGTCGAGGTCAAGTACGGCCGCAAGCTCGCCGAGGCGTACGCCCGGCCGGGCGGTGAGGCGCTGCGCGACTGGATCGACCGGATGCCCAACGAGCAGTACCAGTCGCTGTTCGGGCTGGCCGGGCCGGCGCTGCGCAAGCAGTTCCTCGACGGCGCGCCGGCCGAGGTGTCCGCCTTCGTCGCCGACATCGCCGACGACGACCTCGGCCCGCTCGTGACCGACCTGGGCGGGCACGACCTGGAGGCGATGCTCGACGCGTACGCGCAGTGCGACGCGGTCACCGACCGGCCCAGCGTGGTCTTCGCGTACACGGTGAAGGGCTGGGGGCTGCCGATCGCCGGCAACCCGCGCAACCACTCGGCGCTGCTCAGCACCGAGCAGGTCGACGCGCTGCGCGCCGCGCACGGGCTGACCGTGGAGACCGAATGGGACCGCCTCGACCCGGCGAGCCCGGCCGGAATCCGGGCCGGCGAGCGGCGGGAGGCGCTGTCCCGCGCGCCGCGCGAGCGGGCGCTGGGGGTCACCGTCCCGGAGACCACGAAGGTACGCGCCACCAAGCCCGTCTCCACCCAGGAGGTCTTCGGCCGGGTCCTGGTCGACCTGGCCCGCGATCCGCAGGTCGCGCCCTACCTGGTGACCACCGCCCCGGACGTGGCGACCTCCACCAACCTCGCCGGGTTCATCAACAAGACCGGCGTCTTCGCCCCCACCGAGCAGCGCTCCTGGACCGAGGACCGGATGCTGCGCTGGACGGAGAGCCCCGCCGGGCAGCACATCGAGCTGGGCATCTCGGAGATGAACCTGTTCCTGCTGCTCGGGCAGCTCGGCCTGTCGTGGGACCTGTCCGGGCAGCCGCTGCTGCCGGTCGGCACGGTCTACGACCCGTTCGTGCTGCGCGGCCTGGACGCGTTCCTCTACGGCACCTACTCCGGCTCCCGGTTCGTGGTCGCCGGCACCCCGTCGGGCATCACCCTCGCCCCGGAGGGGGGCGCCCACCAGTCGACCATCACCGCCTCGGTCGGCCTGGAACTGCCCGGCGTCACCTTCATCGAGCCGGCGTACGCCGCCAGCCTCGACTGGCTGCTCTGCGACGCGCTCGGGCAGATCGCCGGCGGGTCGACGCCGGCCGCCACCGCCGCGCCGGCCGAGGACGGGGCGTACTACTTCCGGCTCAGCACCCGGCCGATCGACCAGGCGCCGTTCGAGGCGGCCCGGGCCCGGATCTCCGACGCCGTGCTGCGGCGGCAGGTGGTCGCCGGGGCGTACCGGCTGGTCGACGCGCACCAGGCGTACCCGCACCTGGCCGACGCCCCGGTGGTCACCCTGGCCGGCTCCGGCGCGGTGCTGCCGGAGGTGCTCGCCGCGGCGGTGGAGCTGGCCGAGGAGGGCATCGCCGCGCACGTGGTGGACGTGACCTCGCTCGACCGGCTCTACCGGGCCTGGCAGCGGACGCTGCGCCAGGGCGTGCGGACGGCGACCGTGCCGAGCGTGCCCGGCGCGCTGCGGGCCGCGTTCGGCGACCGCGCCCCGGTGGTCACCGTGCACGACGCTGCCTCGCACGCGATGGCCTGGCTCGGCTCGGCGCTCGGTGTGCCGGCGGTGCCGCTGGGCGTGGACGAGTTCGGCCAGTCCGGCAGCGTCCGTGAGCTGTACGAGCTGCACGACCTGCTGCCCGGCAGCATCGTCAACGCCGCCCTGGCCGCGCTCTCGCTGCGCTGACCGGCTCCGGACGCGTCGCCCGCTCGTCCGGTCGCCCGCTCGTCCGGTCGCCTGCTCGTCCGGTCGCCTGCTCGTCCGGTCCTCCGGTCGGGGGCGGGTCGGTGTCCGGTCAGCGGGTCGGGCTGGGTGAGGGGGACTGCGAGCCGGTGACGGTCGCGCCGGGCGACGGCGACTCCGGGCCGCCCCGGGTCGGGGTGGGGGTGACCGGGACGTCGGCGCCCTTCGCCGGATCGCGGATCACGTGCCGCTCCAGGTTGACCTGCGCCTGCCCGGTGCCGCCGACGGTGATGTCGTCGTATGCCTGCAACTGCTTCTGCTGGTCGAGGTAGAGCACGCTCATCGACAGCGGGGTGGGCTTCTCGCCCTCCAGGCCGCGCAGCCCGGCGCCTCCGGTGGAGCCCTCCACCATCAGCAGGGTGGGCTGCTTGCCGGACACCTGCGGCAGCTTCGACACCTGACGGTCGTGGGTGTGCCCGGCGAGCACCAGCGGGCAGGTGCCCGACAGCGGCCCGGACGAGGCCGGGTCGTGCACCAGCGCGATGTCCACCGGCCGGGGCGAGTTGCGCACCGTGGTGGCGAGCTGCTCGCCGGTGCCGATGACCTGGTCGGCGACCTGCTTGGTCAGGCCGCTGCCGGCCGGTGAGGTCTCCTTGTCCGGGGTGAACCGGGGGTCGCCGATCCCGGCGATGGTCAGCCCCGCCACCGTGGTGGTGGAGTTGCTGAGCACGATCGCGTTGGGCTGGCGGGCCACCGCCGCCGCCGTCCGCGCCGAGTCGTGGTTGCCCCGGATGTAGACGTACGGCTTCTTCAGCAGCCCGATCGAGCCGACGAAGGACGCCTCCGGCTCACTGCCCCAGTCGGTGATGTCCCCGGTGTCGATCACCACGTCGATGTTGAACTGCTCCACCACCGTGCGGATGAGCTGCCAGCCGGTCGGGTTCAGGTGCATGTCGGAGACGTGCAGCACCCGGGTGGTCCCGGGCGCGGGCTCGTAGACCGGCAGCGCCGACACCGTGGTGTAGAGCTTGCTCACGTTGCCCACCACGCGCTGGAGCTGCTCGGCGTACTTGGTGTAGTCGTTGGCGATCCGACGGGCGTCACCGACGATCGCCGGCGCGTTGACCAGCAGCCCCTCGTACCGGGGCTCCTCGATCGCCTCCGGACGCACGGTGCTCGCGGCCAGCCCGAGGCTGCCGGCGGTGACCGCCAGCGCGAGCCCCGCCGACCAGGCGGTGCGGCGGGTGTCCCGGAAGACCAGCGCGGCCAGCACGAGCGTGACCAGCACGACCGCGCCGAGGGTACGCAGCGCGAGCCGGATGACCCCGTCCCGGACGTCCTGGACGGCGGACTGGCTGGCCCGGCTGATGCTCGCCGGGTCGTCGATCAGCGCCTCGGTCTTGCGCTGGTCCAGCGCGCCCAGGCCGACGGTGAGGTGGGTCGGTCCGTCGTGGCTGTCCAGTTGCAGGGCGCCCAGCGGGGGGATGTCGACCGTGGTGCTGCCCTGGACCGCCGGGACGAGGGTCAGGTCGGCCCGGAACGGTCCGATGTCGGTGTTGACCCGGCCACCGGCCAGCACCCCGATCACGGCGCCGGCGAGGGCGACCAGGACCACCGCGGCGACCACGCCGACCCGCCGCAGCCGGCCGGACCGGCCCGCCTGTCGCGTCCAGGGCCACCGGCGACGCTCACGCCGGGTCGGGGTCTCGTCGACCCCGGGCCCGCGCTGCTCGTTCTCCTGACCGTCCATGCTGAGATTCTGACCTGCCCGATGGGGGATCTTGGCAAACCCGGCGGACGCCGGCCCGATCCGCAGGCTCACCGGCGTGTCGGGCCACCGGCGTGACCGGGGTCAGCTCCGCCCGGCGCCGCCGTCGGCGAAGACCAGCCGCAGCAGCCGGTCGTCCTCCGGCACCGGCCGGCCCCGCCCGTCGTGGTTGGAGGTGGACACCCAGATCGAGCCGTCGGGGGCGGCGGCGACCGCCCGCAACCGGCCGTACCGACCGGTCAGCAGCTCGCGCGGCTGCCCGAGCACGGTGCCGGTGTCGGTCAGCTCGACCACCCACAGCCGCTGCCCACGCAGGCACGCGGCGACCAGCAGCCGGTCCACCGTGGTCAGCCCGGAGCAGGACGCCTCCGAGGTCCGCCACTGCACGATCGGGTCCACGTACCGCTTGTCGCCGGCCTGACCCTCGACGGTCGGCCAGCCGTAGTTGCCACCGGCGTTGATCCGGTTGATCTCGTCCCAGGTGTTCTGGCCGAACTCGGTGGCGTACATCCGCTTGCCGGCGTCCCAGGCCATGCCCTGCACGTTGCGGTGCCCCAGCGACCAGACCGGCGAGCCGGGGAACGGGTTGCCGGGGGCCGGCTTGCCGTCCGGGGTGATCCGCAGGATCTTGCCGCCCAGGTTCTTGCGGTCCTGCGACGCGTCCCGGTCGCCGGCGTCGCCGGTGCTGACGTAGAGCTGCCCGTCCGGGCCGAAGGCCAGCCCGCCGCCGTCGTGGTTGCCGGCCCTGGGGATGCCGGTGAGGATCGGCGTCGGCGTCGCGCCCAGCTTCAGCCGGGCCACCCGGTTGTCCCGCTCGGTGGTGTAGTAGACGAAGACCGTCTCGTCCTTGGCGTACCCGGGGGAGACGGCGATGCCGAGCAGCCCCGCCTCACCACCGGCGGCCACGTCGGGCACCGTCTGCACCGGAGCGACCCGCAGCCCGTCCGGCCCGGACTCCGGGCCGACCTTGAGGATCCGGCCGCTGTCCCGTTCGGTGACCAGCGCCCCGCCGTCGGGCAGGAACGCGATGCCCCACGGCACCCGCAAACCCTTGGCCAGGACGGTGGCGACCACCTGCTGTCCGGCGCCGCCGGGGCTGGCCGAGCTCGACGGGGTCGGCAGGTTGGGCGGTTCGCCGGCCGGGTCGGGCTCCGGCGGGCCGAAGCTGCATCCGGAGACGGCCAGCAGCAGCGCCGCGCAGGACGCCGCCAGCGCCGCGCGGTGGCGGCCGGTGCGGGGGTACGGGGGACGGACGCTCACCCGGCCCAGCCTAGCCCGGGAAACCGGACTTCCCGCCCCGCTGACGCCTCCCGGCCGGCGCCGTCCCGCTCAGCGGACCCGGACGGCCAGCAGCGCGACGTCGTCCTCCCGCCGCTGATGGCTGCCGAGCAGCAGGTCGCAGAGTTCGGCGAGCGGGAGCCGGGCGGTGCCGGCGAGCAGGTCCACCAGCTCGGCCAGGGTCTCGTCGATCGGTCGGTCCCGGCGTTCCACCAACCCGTCGGTGTAGAGCAGCAGGGTGTCCCCGACCGCCAGGGACGACCGCCGGCTGGTGCGCCGGGAGGGCCGGGTCAGCCCGAGCAACGGCTCGCGTGGTCCGCCCAGGGTGCGTACGGCCCCGTCGGCGGTGACCACCAGCGGCGGCGGGTGCCCGGCGTTGCACCAGCTGACCGCCAGCCCACCGGCGCCCGGGCTGAGCCGGGCCAGGATAGCGGTGACCGCGGCCGGGATGCGCAGCCCGGAGATCGCCGCGTCCAGCCGGCTCATCTGCTCGTGCACCGGGTCGGTCCGGCCGAAGGTGTCCCCGCGTACCAGGTTGCGCACCTGGCCCATGGTCGCGGCGGCCTCGATGTCGTGGCCGGCGACGTCGCCGATCGCCACCATCAGGTCCCCGTCGGGCTGCACGAAGGCGTCGTACCAGTCGCCGCCGACCTCGACCCGGTCGGCCACCGGCTGGTAGCGGGCGGCCAGCTCGGCCATCGGGCTCTCCGGCAGCGAGGGCAGCATGCTGTGCTGGAGCACCTCGGCGACGTGCCGCTGCTCGCCGTACATCCAGCTGTTGCCGACCGCCTGCCCGGCGCGGCGGCCGATCTCCACCGCGGTACGCAGGTCGCTGTCGTCGAAGGGCCGCCGGCCGGCCCCGTTGACCAGCGTGACGGTGCCCATCACGTCCGTGCCGCCGGACACCGGCACCGGCACCGTCAGGTGGGAGGCGAAGCCCAGCCGTTCGGCGAGCGCGATCATCTCCGGGTCGTCGGTGGCCCGCTTCAGGTCCTCCGGGGTGGCCTCGCCGCCGAGGACGGGCTGCCCGGTGCGCAGCACCGTCCGGGTGACCGAGTGGCTGCTGAGCCGGGTGGTCATCAGGTCGGCGAACCGGGCCACCCCGGCGGTGTGCGCCGGGTCGCGGTGCACGCCGGTGGCGCGGCGCGGCTGCCGGGACCGGTCGACCAGGGTCACCAGCGCCCAGTCGGCCAGCAGCGGCACCACCGCCTCGGCCAGCCGGCTGACCGCCGTGTCGACGTCCAGCGTGCCGCTGAGGATCTCGCTCAACCCGGCCAGCAGCTCCAGCCGGTCGTGCGCCTCCTCGGCGCGCCGCCGGGCCTCCTCGGCGCCGTCCAGCGCGATCCGCAGCCGCAGCTCCGACGAGCAGGCGGCGGCCAGGTCGGTGAGGGTCCGCAGCTGCGTGGCGGTCCAGGTCCGGGGCTTGCTGTCGATGGCGCACAGCGAGCCGAGCACCCGGCCATCGAGGTCGGTCAGCGGGATGCCCGCGTACGCGACGACGCCCAGCTCGGCGATGGCGAGGTTCTGCCGCACCCGGGGGTAGAGCCGGGCGTCCGGCAGCACCATCGGGATCTCCAGGTCCACCACGTGCTGGCAGAACGAGTGGCTCAGCGGGGTCTCCCGGCGTCCCGCCCACGGCTCCGGCAGGCCGACCGCGCCGGGGAAGAACTGCCGGGTGTCGGTGACCAGGGAGACCAGCGCGACCGGCACGTCGAGCAGGTCGCTGACCAGCCGGGCGAAGCGCTCGAACGCCTCGTCGGGAACGGCGTCCAGCCCGGTGTCGGCCAGCGACCGGAGCCGGCCCGGGTCGCCGAGCGCGGGAAGGTCGGTCGCGGGCGGCCGGTCGGCTCCCGGGGGGCGCTCGCTCATCGGCCTCCTGTCCGCGTGCGTACGGGACACCGATCGGCGTTCCGGAGACCGCTTATACCCACCTCGGTCGCCGCGCCACCACGGATGGCGGAGGCGGGAGCGCGGAGGCCGGGCCGGCCGCTATCGTCGGCGGGCGTGAAGGTATGGATCCCGCACCCGGCCGGAGTCGGACTGCTCGGCGAGGTGCCCTCGGGCGTCACCGTCGAGCCCTGGACGGACCCGGCGGCGCCCCCGTCGGACCCGGCCGGCGTGCGGTTCTGGGTGCCGCCGTTCCTGGGCGGCGGGGACGCCGCGGCGATGCTGGCCCGGCTGCCCGACCTGGCGGTCGTGCAGCTGCTCTCCGCCGGGGCGGACGCCTGGGCCGGGCACGTCCCGGACGGCGTGACGCTCTGCGACGCGCGGGGCGTGCACGACGCCGGCACCGCCGAGTGGGTGGTCGCCGCGATCCTGGCCCAGCTGCGCAACTTCCCCGCGATGGCGCGCGCCCAGGCCCGCCGCGAGTGGGCGTACGCCGACGTCGCCCCGACCGACGAGCTGATCGGCAAGCGGGTGCTGATCGTCGGCGCGGGTTCGATCGGCGCGGCGGTGCAGGCCCGGCTGGCCCCGTTCGACGTCGAGTTCACGCTGGTCGCCCGCACCGCCCGCCCCGCCGAAGGGGTGCACGGGACCGACGAGCTGCCCCGGCTGCTCCCGGCGGCCGACGTGGTGGTCCTGCTGGTGCCGCTGACCGGGGCCACCCGGGGGATGGTGGACGAGACGTTCCTCGCCGCGATGCCGGACGGCGCGCTGCTGGTCAACGCCGCCCGGGGGCCGGTGGCGCGGACCGAGGCGCTGGTCGCCGAGCTGGCGAGCGGCCGGCTGCGCGCCGCGCTGGACGTGACCGACCCGGAGCCGCTGCCGGCGGAGCACCCGCTGTGGGAGTTGCCGAACGTGCTGCTGACCCCGCACGTCGCCGGTTCGGTACGCGGGCTGCTGCCCCGGGCGTACCGGCTGGTCGGGGCGCAGCTGCGCCGGTTCGCGGCCGGCGAGCCGCTGGTCAACACGGTGGTGGACGGCTACTGAGCGGCACGTTCAGCTGCTGCCGGGCAGGCTCTGACCGGTGGCCTCGACGAGCCGGGGGAGGTCGCTGCCGCGTACCGCCGGCAGGAGTACCTGCTGCCCGTCGTCGAGCCGGGCGACGGCCCGACCGCGCGGATCGGTGGCCAGCGCGACGACCCGTTCCCACGGGATCCGCCGGCCCCCGGCGAGCGCGGTCAGCCGCAGCTCACGGGCGTCGGCCTCGGTGCCGCCCCGCCACGCCCAGACGGCGACGGCGAGCGGGACCAGCAGCACCGGCAGCAGGTACCACTCGGCGGTGGCCAGCGGCAGCGCCCCGATCAGGGCGACGATCGCCGCGACCAGGACGGCCTGGTGGTTCCGGAAGCGGATGGTGTCGGTGCGACTCACCCTCCGATGATCCCACCCCCGGGCCGGGCGTGGGCCCACGGGCGTCCGGACGGTGACGGCCACCATGTCGGAGTGACCTGGGTCACTTCGCGCAGGCGTAACCGACGTGCCGATCGGTCGTTGGCGGGGATGGCGTCTGTCGGATATCCGTCGGCGCCACGCACCGCCGCACCGCCCCGTGTCCCCCTCACGAAGGCGACCGCCGTGCCCTACGCGTACCTCGTCCGTCGTCCGCCGCCCGCGGTGGCCGCCCTGCTGGCGGTGACCGTGTCGCTGATGGGAGCCGCCCTGGCCGGCGCCCTCCCACCGCTGGCCGCCACGACGCTGGCCGGTGCGGCCGGCTGCGCCCTGGCCGGGGTCCGGCTCTCCCGGTCGGCCGCCGCCCGGGGCCGGGACCGGGCGGCCCGGCGCCGTCGCCGGGCCGCCGCCCTGCTCGACACCGCCGTGCTGGTCGTCGGCCTGAGCGTGGCCGTCCTGCCGCTGGCCGCCCCGCCGCAGCGTCCGGACGTGGCGGCGGCCGGCCTGCTCGCCGCGACCGGGCTGTACGGCGTCGGCCTGCTCGCGCTGCCCGGGCACTCCCGCCTGGCGCCCCGGGTCCGGCTGCGGCGGACCGTCGACGCGCTCGGCCTCGGCACCGCCCTGGTCTTCGCCGGCTGGGTGCTGCTGCCGCCCGGCGAGGTGCCGCCGGTGGTCCGGCTGGTGACCGTGGTCGGCGCGGCCGGGCTGGCCGGGCTGCTGGTGAGCGCGCTCGCCGAGCGCCGACGTCGACCCGGTGCGGCGCTCTGCCGGGCGGGCGCGGCCGCCGCCCTGCTCGGCCTGGCCGACCTGGTGGTGCTGCTGACCTACCGGGCGCCGCAGCCGGCGACGCTGACCGCGGCGCCGTTCCTGCTGGCCGGCGCGCTGCTCACCGCGGCCGGGATGGCCCGGGTCGCGGCCGGCGACCCGCCGCGCGGCGGTGGACCGGCGGCGGCCTGGCCACGGGTGACCGCGCCGGCGGCGGTGGCCACCCTGGCCGCCGGGCACCACCTCTGGGCCGTCGGCAGCTTCACCCCGACCGCCGTCCTGCTCGGGCTGGCGGTGATCCCGCCGCTGATCGCCCGGGAACTGATCACCGCCGCCGACAACCGGGACCAGGAGCGGCGGCTGGCCGCCCGGGAGGCGCACTTCCGGGCGCTGGTCTCCGGCGGCCGGGACCTGATCCTGATCCTCGACGACGAGCTGCGGGTGCGCTGGCTCTCCGCGGCCGGCGCGCGCTGGTTCGGGCTGCGCGACGACGAGGTGCGCGGTCGCCGCCTCGCCGACCTGCTGCACCCCGACGACGCGCCGGGCGCGCTGGCCTGCCTCGCCGCCGATCCGGCCGGGGCCCGGCCGCCCCTGCTGGTGGCCCGGATGGCCGCCGGCGACGGCGGCTGGCGGGAGACCGAGGCGACCGTGAGCGACCAGCGCGGGGTGCCCGAGGTCGGCGCGGTGGTGCTGCACGTGCGCGACATCGGCGAACGCCGCCGGCTGGAGCGGGAGGTGCGCCGGCTCGCCGCCACCGACCAGCTCACCGGCCTGGCCAACCGCAGCGAGCTGCTCCGCTCGCTGGGCGCGCGGCAGGGGCAGCGGGGCGGCGCGCTGCTCCTGGTGGAGCTGCACGGCCTCGGCGCGGTCGCCGACGGCGCGGGGCCGGCGGTGGGGGACGCCCTGCTGGTCACCGCCGCCCGCCGGCTGCGCGACGTGGTCGGCCCCCGCGATCTGGTGGCGCGGGTCGCCGGGGAGGAGTTCGCCGTCCTGACCGACGCCGGCCCGGTCCCGGCGTACGCGATGGGCGGCCGGCTGGTGGCCGCGCTGGCGGAGCCCTGTCCGGTGCCCGGGGAGCTGGTCCGGCTGCGGGTGAGCGTCGGCCTGGCCGAGCTGGCCGGGGCCGGCCCGGAGGACGTCCTGCGCCAGGCGGATCTCGCCCGGCGGCGGGCCGCGCAGCTCGGCCGCAACCGCGTCGAGTGGTACGACGCCTACCTGGAGGAGCAGCTGGTCCGCCGGCTGGACCTGGAGCGGGAGCTGCCCGGGGCGGTCGCCCGGGGCGAGCTGGACCTGGTCTACCAGCCGGTGCTCGGGCTGGCCGACCGGCTGCCGGTGGGGACGGAGGCGTTGCTGCGCTGGCGCAGTCCGGTGCTGGGCACCGTGCTCCCGGCCGAGCTGCTGCCGGTCGCCGAGGACCTGGACCTCCTCGGGGACCTGGGATGGTGGGTGCTGGACCAGGCCTGCCGGCAGCTCGCCGGCTGGTCGACCGGGGGCCGTGACCTGTGGATGGCGGTCAACGTGACGCCGCGTGAGCTGCTTGCGCCGGACTTCCTGCCCCGGGTGGCCTCGATCCTGGCCGGGCACGGCGTACCGGCCGACCGGCTGGTGGTCGAGGTGGCCGAGCCGCGTCTCGGCGCCGAGCTGCCCACCGTGGTGGCCCGGCTGGCCGGGCTGCGGTCGCTGGGCGTGCGGACGGCGCTGGACGACTTCCGGGCCGAGCAGGCGTCCCTGGCACAGCTGCGCCGGCTCCCGATCGACCTGCTCAAGATCGGCCCGGAGCTGGTGGAGCCGTCGGACGAGCCGCGACGGCCGCTGATCGACGTGGTGGTCAGCCTCGGCGAGCGGCTCGGGCTCTCGGTGGTGGTGGAGGAGTTGGAGTCGGAGGCCGACGTCGAGCGGGCCCGCCGGGCGGGCTGCCGGTACGGCCAGGGCTTCGCGCTGGCCCGTCCGGCCACCGCCGAGCGGGTGGAGGCGTTCTTCGAGGAGTTTCCCTCGACGTCGCGCTGACCGGCCCGGCGTTCAGTGATCGCTGAACCGGTTCACCTCTGTCGGGGCGGCGCGGTGCTGCCCCGTGGCGTGAGGTGGGCGGTCTCGTCCTGCAGGCCGGTCACCGGCTCGCCCGCGATGACCGCCAGCAGCTGGCGGGCGGCGTGCGCGCCGTACGCCGGGATGTCCCGCCCGAGCGCGGTCAGCGGCGGGTGCACCAGCTGGCAGAGCGGAGAGTCGTCCCAGGCCACGATCGACAGGTCGCCCGGGACGGCGAGCCCCATCTCCTGGGCGACCGAGAGCCCGGCGATCGCCATCACGTCGTTGTCGTAGATGACCGCGGTGGGCCGGTTGGCGGAGCTGAGCAGGCGCCGGGTGGCCCGGGCCCCCTCCTCGCCGGTGTAGTCCGACCAGACGGTGACCGCCTCGTCGAGCCCGAGCCGCCGGCACACCTCGCCGAAGGCGTCGGTGCGGATCTCGGTGTGCAGCAGCGAGGGCAACCCGCCGACCCGGGCGATCCGCCGGTGCCCGAGCGCCACCAGGTACTCCACCGTCTCCACCAGCGCCGCCGCGTCGTCGGACCAGACGCTGGTCAGGCTGCCCGTGTGCCCCGGCCCGCCGATCACCACCGCCGGCAGTTGCAGCTCCTCCAGGGCGGGGATCCGCCGGTCGTCGGTGCGCAGGTCGCAGACGAACACCCCGTCGACCCGGCGCTCGGCCCACCAACGCCGGTAGACCGCGATCTCCGCCTCCTGGTCGGCCACCACCTGCAACGTCAGCGCGTACGACCGGGCGGAGAGTTCCGCCTCGACGCCGCTGATCAGCTCCATGAAGAACGGCTCGATGCCCAGTATCCGGGCCGGCCGGCACAGGGCCAGCCCGACGGCGTTGGCGGTGGCCCCGGAGAGCGCGCGGGCGGCGCTGCTCGGGCTGAAGCCGATCTCGGCGGCGATGGCCAGGATCCGTTGGCGGGTGGCCTCCGAGACCCCGGGCTGTCCGTTGAGCGCGTACGACACCGCGCCCTTGGACACCCCGGCGCGTCGGGCGACGTCGGCGATGGTCGGCCGCTTCACCGGCGTGCTCCTCATTCCTCACGGCCCACGGGCCGGTCCACGGCGCCGGGATCACCGGCGGCCCTCACGCTATCGCGACCCGGCCCGGGTGGTTGCCCGGGCCGGGTGTGGCGCTGAACCGTCGTGCTGAACGGTTGCTTGCGCGGTTAAGCCTACGGCTTCACCCACCCCCCAGCGCCACCCCGGTACGCCGTGATTTGCGCGAGAGAGCGCTTCACCACGCATGGTCGCGCTCCCAGGATCGCCGCAGGGTTACGGGACGGCCACGGCGTTAACCGGCCGTTGACAGGCCCATGGTCGGCCCGTACGGTGGCCTCACTTATCCGGTTCAGTCAACGTCTCTCGATGTCGGGAGCGTTTCCAGTTTGCGCGGAGGATGACATGAAACGGTCCTGGACCCACTGGGCCCGCGTGGCGGTGGCCGGCGCCGCCAGCCTGGTCATGGTCGCGGCGTGCAGCGGCAGGAGCACCAGCGACGACGCCGACTCCGGTGGCGCCGTCACCCTGAAAATCAACTTCTGGGGCGACTTCGGGCTCCAGGACCTCAAGACCAAGTACGAGGCCGCGAACCCGAACGTCAAGATCCAGCTCAACTCGGGCGAGTACAACGCCCAGCACGAGGACCTGCAGAAGAAGCTGGTGGCCGGCAACGGCGCCGCCGACATCGCGGCGATCGACGAGGGCTTCATGGTCCAGTTCCGCGGTCAGGCCGACAAGTTCGTCAACCTGCTCGACAAGGGCGCCGGGTCGTACGAGAGCAAGTACCTGCCCTGGAAGTGGAAGCAGTCGCTGTCGGCCGACGGCAAGACCCAGATCGGTCTCGGCACCGACGTCGGCGGCCTGGCCATGTGCTACCGCACCGACCTGTTCCAGGCCGCCGGGCTGCCCACCGACCGCGACCAGGTCTCCGCCCTCTGGCCCACCTGGGACAAGTTCATCGAGGTCGGTCAGCAGTACACCACCAAGACGAAGAAGAAGTTCGTGGACTCGGGCACCAACCTGTTCAACCCGATCCTGGGCCAGCAGCAGGTCGGCTTCTACAACGACCAGGAGCAGCTCCAGCTGGAGCAGGGCCCGAAGGTCGCCTTCGACTACACCGTCAAGGCCGTCCAGAGCGGGCTCTCGGCCAACCTGGTCAGCTTCCAGGCCGACTGGGACAAGGGCTTCACCAGCGGTGCCTTCGCCGTCCTGCCCTGCCCGGCGTGGATGCTCGGCCACATCCAGCAGACCGCACCCGGCACCAAGGGCAAGTGGGACATCGCCGCGGTGCCCGGCGGCGGCGGCAACTGGGGTGGCTCCTTCCTGACCATCCCCAAGCAGGGCAAGCACGTCGACGAGGCGTACAAGCTGCTGGAGTGGCTGGTCCAGCCGGAGCAGCAGATCGAGATCTTCAAGAAGGTCGGCAACCTGCCGTCGCAGCCGGCGCTCTACGCCGACCCGGCGATCGCCGAGTTCAAGAACCCGTTCTTCAACGACGCCCCGGTCGGCCAGATCTTCCCCAAGATGGCGCAGGGCCTCACCCCGCAGTACCTGGGCAAGAAGAACGGCCCGACCCGGGTCGCGGTGGAGAACGTCATCCGCCGGGTGGAGAACAGGACCCTCAAGCCGGACGCCGCCTGGGCGGAGGCGGTCAAGGAGGCCGAGAAGGCCGGCAAGTCCTGATCCTCCGGTGACCGGTGGCGGAGCGGGCCCGACCGCTCCGCCACCGCCGGCGGCGGCCAGTCCACCGCCCGGCATCCCGGCGTCCGCCGGTCGAGGCCACCCCGCACCGCCCGTACCCCGTCACCTCTTCGGCCCTGGAGTGTGTCCCATGTCCACCACCCGTGCCGCGCCCGCGCAGTCGCGCCGCCGAGCCGCGCCAGGGCGCGGCGGCTCCGGACCCGACGAGCGGCGGCTCACCTGGCGCAACCGGCTGTACCGCGCCGACATGCGCTACATGCCGTACCTCATGATCGCGCCGTTCTTCCTGCTCTTCCTCGTCTTCGGGCTCTTTCCGCTGGTCTTCAACGGCGTGGTCTCGCTGCGCAACTACCGGCTGGACGACCCGACGCTGCCGTACTGGGCCGGGTTGGAGAACTTCACCCGGCTCGTCGGTGACGAGGACTTCTGGAACGCGCTCTACAACACCTTCGGCATCTTCCTGCTCTCCTCGGTGCCGCAGCTGCTGCTGGCGCTGGTGGTGGCCTCGCTGCTCAACCGCAAGCTGCGCGCGCAGACCTGGTGGCGGGTGGGCATCCTGCTGCCGTACGTGACCCCGATCGTCGCCTCGTCGATGGTGTTCAGCGTCTTCTTCTCCCGCGACTTCGGCATGGCCAACTGGCTGCTCGGCCTGTTCGGCTACGGCAGCCCGGAGGCTCCGATCGACTGGCGGGCCGACAAGCTGCACTCCTGGACCGCCATCGCCACCATGGTCAACTGGAAGTGGATCGGCTACAACGCGCTGCTCTACCTGGCCGCCATGCAGTCCATCCCGCGCGACGTCTACGAGGCGGCGGCGATCGACGGCGCCGGGCCGTGGAAGCAGCTGTGGAAGATCACCGTGCCGATGATCCAGCCGGTCATCGTCTTCACCGTGGTCCTGTCCACCATCGGTGGCCTGCAGCTCTTCACCGAGCCGATGTTGTTCGACCCGAACGCCCAGATCGCGACCGGCGGACCGAACGGCGAGTGGCAGACCATCGCCCAGCTCATCTACAAGGTCGGCTGGAAGGACCTCAACCTCGGCTACGCCGCCGCCATGTCCTGGGCGCTGTTCCTGATCATCCTGGTCGTCGCCGGCATCAACACGCTGCTGACGAACCGTCTCTCGGGAGGCCGTCGGTGAGCGCGAGGAACGCAGCGGAGCGGAGTCCCGCAGTCGCGAACGAAGGTGACGCGGTGAGCGCGAGGAACGCAGCGGAGCGGAGTCCCGCAGTCGCGAACGAACGTGACGCGGTGAGCGCGAGGAACGCAGCGGAGCGGAGTCCCGCAGTCGCGAACGAAAGGAGACTCGGATGACCGCCGTCGCCCCGCCGCGTCCCCGCACGCAGGTGCGGCGCAACAAGCCGGCCCTGATGGGCCGGGCGCCGCAGGACACCCCGGCCGGCCTCGGGACGTACCTGCTGCTGGCCGTCACCATGCTCTTCGCGGCGTTCCCGCTGTACTGGATGTTCGTCATCGCCACCAGCAACGACGAGGCGCTGGCGAAGCTGCCGCCGGCCGTCGTGCCCGGCGACCAGTTCATGACCAACGTCGACGAGGTCTTCTCCCTCCAGGACGTCTACTTCGCCGCCTCGCTGGTCAACAGCCTCATCGTCTCCACCGTGGTGACCGCCTCGGTGCTCTTCTTCTGCTCGCTGGCCGGGTTCGCCTTCGCCAAGCTGCGCTTCGCCGGTCGCAACGCGCTGATGCTCTTCGTGATCCTCACCCTGACCGTGCCCAACCAGCTCGGCATCGTGGCGCTCTACATCGTGATGGGCAAGCTCGGCTGGAACGGCACCCTGCTCGCGGTCATCGCGCCCGGCCTGGTCACCGCGTTCGGCGTGTTCTACATGCGCCAGTTCATCGTCAACACGGTCCCCGACGAGCTGGTCGAGTCGGCCCGGGTCGACGGGGCCACCACCATGCGCGTCTACTGGAACATCGTGCTGCCGGCGATCCGTCCGGCGCTGGCCGTGCTCGGTCTGCTGACCTTCGTCGCCACCTGGAACGACTTCCAGTGGCCGCTGATCACGTTGAGCGGCACCGACTACCCGACCTCGATGGTGGCCATCTCCGACCTGGCCAGCGGCAACTACGTCATCTACCGGCGGGTGCTGGCCGGCGCGTTCATCGCCACCGTGCCGTTGCTGATCATGCTCTTCATCGGTGGCCGGCAGATCGTCCGCGGAATCATGGAAGGTGCGGTGAAGTCGTGACCCGACAGACGGTGCACGAGGGCTGGACGCTGCGGGCCGTACCGGGGGAGCAGGTGCCGGCGCAGGTCGCCGGCCGGAGCGTGCCGGCCACCGTGCCCGGCTGCGTGCACACCGACCTGCTCGCCGCCGGCCTGATCCCCGAACCCTTCCTCGACGCCAACGAGACGCAGCTGACCTGGATCGGGCGCACCGACTGGGTCTACGAGACGACCGTCGACCACCAGCCGGGCGACGACGACCGGGTCGACCTGGTCTGCGCCGGCCTCGACACGGTCGCCACGATCACCCTCAACGACGTCCAGGTGGGCCGGACCGAGAACATGCACCGCGGCCACCGCTTCGACGTCACGTCGCTGCTGCGGCCGGGGGCGAACACCCTCACCGTCCGGTTCGACTCGGCGTACCGCTACGCCGAGGCCCACCGGGACCGGCTCGGCGACCGGCCGAACGCCTACCCCGAGCCGTTCCAGTTCATCCGCAAGATGGCCTGCAACTTCGGCTGGGACTGGGGCCCGACGCTGGTCACCGCCGGGATCTGGCAGGAGATCGGGCTGCACGCCTGGTCCACCGCCCGGCTCGCCACGGTCCGCCCCCTGGTCACCGTCGCCGACGGCGTGGGCCGGGTCCAGGTGCACGTCGAGGTCGAGCGCACCACCGACGTCCCGGTCACCGTCCGGGCCGCCGTCGCCGGCGGCGCCGCCGAGGTCGTCGTCGCGGCGGGGGAGCGTACGGCCGTGGCGACGGTCGAGGTCCGCGATCCCGAGCTGTGGTGGCCCCGGGGGTACGGCGCGCAGCCGCTGCACCGCCTCGACGTGACCCTCTGCGCCCCCGACGGCCGGGAACTCGACGCGTGGTCGCGCCGGATCGGCTTCCGCTCGGTACGCCTGGACACCACCCCGGACGCGCACGGCACCCCCTTCGTCCTGCACGTCAACGACGTGCCGGTCTTCGTCCGGGGCGTCAACTGGATCCCCGACGACCCGTTCCCGAGCCGGATCACCCGGGAGCGGCTGGCCCACCGGTTCGACCAGGCGGCCGAGGCCGGGATCAACCTGCTGCGGGTCTGGGGCGGCGGCCGGTACGAGTCGGCGGACTTCTACGAGCTGGCCGACGAGGCGGGTCTCCTCGTCCAGCAGGACTTCCTCTTCGCCTGCGCGGCGTACCCGGAGGAGGAGCCGTTCGCCTCCGAGGTGGCCGCCGAGGCGACCGAGGCGGTTACCCGGCTCGCCGCGCACCCGTCGCTGGTGCTCTGGACCGGCAACAACGAGAACATCTGGGGCTGGCACGACTGGGACTGGCAGGAGCCGCTCGCCGGGCGCACCTGGGGTCGGGGCTACTACCTGGACCTGCTGCCCCGCATCGTCGGCGAGCTGGACCCGACCCGCCCGTACTGGCCGGGCAGCCCCTGGTCGGGCAGCGACGACATCCACCCCAACGACCCGGCGCACGGCACCACGCACATCTGGGACGTGTGGAACACCGACGACTACACCAAGTACCGGGAGTACGTGCCGCGCTTCGTCGCCGAGTTCGGCTACCAGGCGCCCCCGGCGTACGCGACGCTGCGTGGGGCGCTCTCCGACGAGCCGCTGGCGCACGACTCGCCCGGCATGGCGCACCACCAGAAGGCCGCCGACGGTGACGCGAAGCTCCAGCGGGGCCTGGACGCGCACCTGCCCACCCCGGCGGACTTCGACGACTGGCACTACCTCACCCAGCTCAACCAGGCCCGGGCGATCCAGCTCGGGGTGGAGCACTTCCGCTCGCACCGCGACGTCTGCGCCGGCACCATCGTCTGGCAGCTCAACGACTGCTGGCCGGTCACCTCGTGGGCGGCGATCGACGGCGACGGGCGGCGCAAGCCGCTCTGGTACGCGCTGCGCCGGGCATACGCCGACCGGTTGCTCACCGTCCAGCCCCGTGACGGCGGCCTGGCCCTGGTGGCGGTCAACGAGACCGGCCGGCCGTGGCGGGCGCCGGCGACGGTGACCCGGCTGACCCTGGCCGGCGAGCCCCGGGCCAAGACCGGGTACGAGCTGGACGTGCCGCCGTACGCGGCGGTGGCGCTGCCGCTGCCGGCGGACCTGGCTGGGCCGGAGGAGGCCACCCGCGAGCTGCTGGTGGCCGAGGCCGGCGACGAGGTGGAGCGGGCGCTCTGGTTCTTCGCCGAGGACCGCGACGCCCGCTGGCCGGCGGCCCGCTTCGACGCGACGGTCGAGCCGGTCGACGGCGGGCAGCGGGTCCGGGTGACCGCCCGGACGGTGCTGCGCGACCTGACCCTCTTCCCGGACCGGCTCGACCCGTCCGCCGAGGTGGACCGGGCGCTGGTCACCCTGCTGCCCGGGGAGTCGGCCACCTTCACCGTGACGGCCGACGCGCCGCTGGACCCGGCGGCGCTGACCGCCCGGCCGGTGCTGCGCTGCGTCAACGACATCGCGGCAACGCCAACCACGGAAGAGGCGACGATCACGGAAGGGGCGACGGCATGAGGCGCGACGGCACGAGGCGGCGGCTGGCCGGCGTACTGCTGGCCCTGGCCGGGCTGCTGGCGACGGTGGCCGCCGGCCCGGCGCAGGCCGCGCCCGGCGAGCGGCACGGCGACGGGTTCGTGGTCCGCAAGGGCGACCGGCTCTTCCTGGACGGTCGGCCGTTCCGGTTCGCCGGGACGAACAACTACTACCTGGAGTACAAGTCCCGGGCGATGGTGGACGACGTGTTCGCCGACGCCAAGGCGGCCCGGTTCACCGTGCTGCGGCACTGGGGCTTCCTCGACATCGGCACGCCGGGCGGCACCGACTCGGTCGCCGGCCCCTCCGACGGGGTCTGGTTCCAGTACTGGGACGGGGAGAAGCCGGCCTACAACGACGGCCCGGACGGCCTCCAGCGCCTGGACTACGTGCTGTACGCGGCCCGCCGGGCCGGCATCAAGGTGGTCGTCCCGCTGGTCAACAACTGGCGCGACTTCGGCGGCATGGACCAGTACGTCCGCTGGCGCGGCGCCGACCACCACGACGACTTCTACACCGACCCGGTGATCCGGGGCTGGTACCGCGACTGGGTCTCGCACGTGCTCAACCGGGTCAACCCGCTGACCGGGCTGGCGTACAAGGACGACCCGACGGTGCTGGCCTGGGAGCTGGCGAACGAGCCGCGCTGCAAGGGCTCCGGCGTCTACCCGCCCTCGCCCGACTGCACCACGGACACCATCACCGGCTGGGCCGACGAGATGAGCCGGCACGTCAAGTCGATCGACCGGCGGCACCTGCTCGGCGTCGGCGACGAGGGCTTCTTCTGTGACGACCGCGCCGCGCAGGACTGGACGGTCAACTGCGGCGAGGGCGTCGACGCGGTGGCGCTGGCGAAGCTGCCGGCGGTGGACGTGATGGGCTACCACCTCTACCCGGACCACTGGGACAAGGACGCCGACTGGGGGGTCGCCTGGATCGAGCGGCACAGCCGGGAGGCCGAGCGGATCGGCAAGCCGGCGGTGCTCGGCGAGTTCGGCTGGGCCGACAGGGCCACCCGCAACCCGGTCTACCAGCGGTGGACCGATGCGGTGATCCGCAGCGGCGGGGCCGGCTTCCTCTACTGGATCCTCTCCGGGGTCCAGGACGACGGCACCCTCTACCCGGACTACGACGGCTACACCGTCTACTGCCCGAGCCCGGTCTGCACCACGCTGACCAACGCCGGCGACCGGATCCGGCGCGGCTGGCGCCCGCGCCCACCGGTCGCCGACCACGACGCCGCGACCACCCAGGCCGGCACGCCGGTCACCCTCACCCCGGCGGCCAACGACATCGCGTACGCCGGGCGGGTGCGACCGGCCACCGTCGACCTCGACCCGTCGGCGGACGGCCAGCAGCGCTCGGTCACCGTGACCGGTGGCACGTTCGCCCTGGCCACCTCGGGTGAGGTGACGTTCAGCCCGGCCGAGGGCTTCCAGGGCAAGGCGGTCGGTCACTACACCGTCCGGGACACCGCCGGCCGGGTGTCGAACGTCGCCGACCTGACGATCACCGTCAAGCCGGCCCCGGGTGACCCGATCCGGCTCGCCTCCTGGGAGAGCGGGATCGAGGGCTGGGCGCCCGGGAACTGGCAGGCCGACGCCGGCACGGTGGCGCAGACCGCCGACTTCGCCACCGACGGCAGCCACGGACTGCGGGTCACCGCCACCGGCGGCGGCTGGTTCGGGGTGACCCTGCCCGCACCGGTCGACCTGTCCGCCAAGGGCACCCTCCGCTACGACCTGCGCACGTCCGCCTCGGCCGGCACCTCGTCCGCGATCGCCCTGCAGACCGGCTCCGGGTACGCCTGGTGCCAGTCGACCTTCGGCTGGGTGCCGCAGGCCACCACCACCACGGTCGAGGTGAACCTGCTCGACCAGATGTCCTGCGACGCGGCGGCGCTGGCCGACGTACGCGGGGTGCTGGTCTGGGTCAGCCCCGGTACGCACGACCTGGACAACCTGCGCGCCGAGTGAGCGTGTGACGGGCCGGCCGGTGGGTGGTCCCCACCGGCCGGCCCGGCGTCGCGGGTGGGGTCCATCCGTGCGATCAGGTCCGTGGCGTGCGTGCCGGCCGCTGCGGGTGGAACCGGGGCCGCACCCCACGGTCGGACGCCGCCTCTTGCCGCCTCCCGCCGACAGCGCGCGGGTGCGGGTGCGGCTGTTGTCGTCAGGGCAGCAAGAAGTGCACCCGCACCGTGCCGAGCTGCGACTTGAACAATTATGCAAGTGCTAAAGTCGTCATGGTGCGGCGCCGGCCGCACGGTGAGGGAGGCGACGGGCGTGTCGGTGCCGCTGTACCAGGCGAAGGCGGAGCTGTTCCGCACCCTCGGGCACCCGGTGCGCATCCGGGTCCTCGAACTGCTCCAGGACGGCCCGAAGCCCGTGCGCGACCTGCTCGCCGCGATCGACGTCGAAGCGTCCAACCTCTCCCAGCAGCTCGCCGTGCTGCGCCGCGCCGGCATGGTCACCACCTGGCGCGACGGCCCGCTCGTGATGTACGCCCTCAGCACCCCCGACGTCGCCGACCTGCTGGCCGCCGGGCGGCGCATCCTCGGCGCGGTGCTCACCGACCGGGACGGCCTCCTCGACGAACTGCGCGCCTCCGGAGGGGACCGGTGAGCGGTGCCGCGGTCGGCCACGGCGCGGACCCGGCCGTGGCACCGCGGGCGACCCCATCCCCGCAGCGCCCGCCCGCGCCGGAGCAGACCCCGGGCGCAGGCCACCGGGACGTCCTCCGCGTCGTCCGCGACCGTGTCCTCGGTCTGCTCCCCGGCCGCGCCGACTGGGTGGCGGTGCGCCGCTCACCCCGCCGGGACCTGCTCGCCGGCCTGACCGTGGCGGTGGTGGCGCTGCCGCTCGCCCTGGCCTTCGGCGTCACCTCCGGGCTGGGCGCGCAGGCCGGCCTGGTCACCGCCGTCGTCGCCGGCGCGGTGGCCGCGATCTTCGGCGGCTCCAACCTCCAGGTGTCCGGCCCCACCGGGGCGATGACCGTCGTGCTGGTGCCGGTGGTGCAGCAGTTCGGCCCGACCGGGGTGCTGATGGTCGGCGCACTGGCCGGGCTGATCCTCGTCGCCCTGGCGTTCGCCCGCCTCGGCCGGTACGTCCGCTACCTGCCCACCCCGGTGATCGAGGGCTTCACCGCCGGCATCGCCGTGGTCATCGCCCTGCAACAGGTGCCCGCCGCGCTCGGCGTCACCGACGCCCACGGCGAGCGGGTCTGGGCGGTGGCGGCCGACGCCGTCGCCCGGTTCGTCGTACACCCCCGGCCGGCGGCCGTCGCGGTGGCCCTCGGCGTCGCGGCGTTGATGCTGCTCGGCGCCCGCTGGCGGCCCGGCCTGCCGTTCTCCCTGCTCGGCGTCGGCGCCGCGACGGTGCTCGCCGAGACCGTCCCGGTCGACCTGGTCCGCATCGGCGCGCTGCCCCAGGGACTGCCCGCGCCGTCGCTCGGCTTCCTCGACCCGGGCGCGCTCGGCGTGCTGCTGCCCTCCGCGCTGGCGGTGGCCGCCCTCGCCGCCCTGGAGAGCCTGCTGTCGGCCACCGTGGCGGACGCCATGACGGTCGGCGAGCGGCACGACCCGGACCGGGAACTCTTCGGCCAGGGCCTGGCCAACCTCGCCTCCCCGGTCTTCGGCGGCATCCCGGCCACCGCCGCCATCGCCCGCACCGCCGTCAACGTCCGCGCCGGGGCGTCGTCCAAACTCGCCGCCCTCACCCACGCGGTCGCCCTGGCCGGGATCGTGCTGGCCGCCGCGCCGCTGGTCGGCCGGATCCCGCTCGCCGCCCTGGCCGGCGTGCTGCTCGCCACCTGCGTACGGATGGTCGAGGCCGGCTCGCTCTGGGCGTTGGCCCGGGCCACCCGGGGCGACGCGCTGGTGCTGGTGCTCACCTTCGCCGTCACCGTCGTCTGGGACCTGGTCACCGCCGTCGCGGTCGGCGTCGGCGTCGCGGTGGTGATCGCCCTGCGGGCCGTGGCCCGCAGCGCCAAGTTGGAACAGGTCCCCCTCGACCAGGGCGAACACAGCGCCGAGGAGCACGCGCTGCTCGCCGAGCACATCGTCGCCTACCGGCTCGACGGGCCGCTCTTCTTCGCCGCCGCCCACACCTTCCTGCTGGAACTCTCCGAGGTCGCCGACGTGCGGGTGGTGATCCTGCGGATGTCCCGGGTCAGCACCGTCGACGCCACCGGCGCGCAGGTGCTCGGCGACGCGATCCGGCGGCTGCGGGGGCGCGGGATCACCGTGCTGCTCTCCGGCATCACCCCGGGGCACGACCAGGTGCTCACCACCCTCGGGGTGGCCGAGGAGCTACGCCGGGAGGGGTTGGTCTTCCCGGACACGCCGTCGGCCATCCGACACGCCCGCACCCTGGCCCTGGCGGCACACTGAGCCACCGTCCGGCCGTCGGTGGGTGGCGGCCTACTCCGGCACCCTCCGGTACGCGCCGTCGCTGGCCGAGGTGGCCATCGAGGCGTACGCGCGCAGCGCCGCCGACACCGGCCGCTGCCGGTCCACCGGCGTGTACGGCCGGTCCCGCTTCTCCTCGGCGACCCGGCGCGCCTCCAGCACGTCGTCGGCCACGTTCAGCGCGATCGACCGGCCCGGGATGTCGATGACGATCTCGTCGCCGTCGCGCACCAGCGCGATCAGCCCACCGGAGGCCGCCTCGGGGGAGACGTGCCCGATGGAGAGCCCGGAGGTGCCGCCGGAGAACCGGCCGTCGGTGAGCAGCGCGCAGGCCCGGCCCAGTCCCCGGCCCTTGAGGAACGAGGTGGGGTAGAGCATCTCCTGCATGCCGGGGCCGCCCTTCGGGCCCTCGTACCGGATCACCACGACGTCGCCGGCGACGACCTCCTTGGCGAGGATGGCGGTGACGGCGTCGTCCTGCGACTCGTAGACCTTGGCCGGGCCGCGGAAGGTCAGGCACTCCTCGGGCACCCCGGCGGTCTTGACCACGCAGCCGTCGGGCGCGAGGTTGCCGTGCAGGATGGCCAGCCCGCCGTCGGCGCTGTACGCGTGCGTACGGTCGCGGATGCAGCCGCCGGCGGCGTCGGTGTCCAGCGACGACCAGCGGTTGGTGGTGGAGAACGGCTGGGTGGTGCGCACCCCGCCCGGGGCGGCGTGGAACAGCTCGACGGCCTCCGGCCTCGGTGACCCGCCGCGCACGTCCCAGTCGGCGAGCCACTGCGCCAGGCTGGGGGAGTGCACCGCGCGCACGTCCCGGTGGAGCAGCCCGGCCCGGTCCAGCTCGCCGAGGATGGCGGGGATGCCGCCGGCCCGGTGCACGTCCTCCATGTGGTACTGCGGGGAGTTCGGGGCGACCTTGGCCAGGCAGGGCACCCGGCGGGAGATCGCGTCGATGTCGGCCACGTCGAAGTCCAGCTCGGCCTCGCGGGCGGCGGCGAGCAGGTGCAGGATCGTGTTTGTCGACCCGCCCATCGCCACGTCGAGGGCGACCGCGTTCTCGAAGGCGGCCCGGTTGGCGATCGCGCGGGGCAGCACCGAGGCGTCGTCGCCGTCGTACCAGCGCTTGGCGATCTCCACGGCGGTGCGGCCGGCCTCGACGAAGAGCGCGCGGCGCGCGGCGTGGGTGGCCAGTGTCGACCCGTTGCCCGGCAGGGCGAGGCCGATCGCCTCGGTCAGGCAGTTCATCGAGTTGGCGGTGAACATGCCGGAGCAGGAGCCGCAGGTCGGGCAGGCGGAGCGCTCGATCTCGCCGAGCTGGTCGTCGGTGACCGCCTCGTTGGAGGAGGCGATCATCGCGTCGATCAGGTCGATCTTGGAGTGCACGATCCCCTCGATCGCCACCGTCTTGCCGGCCTCCATCGGGCCGCCGGAGACGAAGACGGTCGGGATGTTCAGCCGCAGCGCGGCCAGCAGCATCCCCGGGGTGATCTTGTCGCAGTTGGAGATGCAGACCAGGGCGTCCGCGCAGTGCGCGTTGACCATGTACTCCACCGCGTCGGCGATCAGCTCCCGGCTGGGCAGCGAGTAGAGCATGCCGCCGTGGCCCATCGCGATGCCGTCGTCGACCGCGATGGTGTTGAACTCCCGGCCCACCCCGCCGGCCTCGGCCACCGCGTCGGCGACCAGGCCGCCGAGGTCCTTGAGGTGTACGTGACCGGGGACGAACTGGGTGAAGCTGTTGGCGATGGCGACGATCGGCTTGCCGAAGTCGTCGTCGGTCATCCCGGTGGCCCGCCACAGGGCCCGGGCGCCGGCCATCGTCCGACCGTGGGTGGAGGTCCTCGACCGCAGCTCAGGCATGCGTACCAGTGTGGCACCGCCGACGCGGCGGCCCCGGCGGGACCGGACGTGTCCCAACAGATGCACACCCGGTGCCCCACCGGTCACGCTCATCCGGCACAGTTGAGGACGTGCGTTTCACCCCGGGCATGGTCGCGGTCGCGATCCTGAGCGCCCTGGTGGCCGCGGCGGCCACCGCGCTGCTCGCCGGGGCGGCCCGGCGCCGCACCGGTCCGCACCGCCGGGCGTACGTGCTGCTGGCCGTCGCCGGGGCGGCCGCCCTGGTCGGCCTGCTGGTCGGGGTGATCGTGGAACTCGGCCACCCGCACCGGTCACCGCACGCGGCCCGGCTCACCGGTTGGCCGCTGGTCGTCTCCGTCGCCGCCACGCTCAGCGGCCTTGCCGCCGCGACCGGGCTGCTGCGACTGCCCGGTGTGGTGGTCAACCGGGCGGCCACCGCCCGGCTGCTGCTGGACGGGCTGATCATGGCGACCGCGCTCTGGTTCGTCGGCTGGGTGGTCTTCTCCGAGCCGACCCGGCTGCTCGGCGCGGCGACCCCGGTGGCCTGCCCGGCGATCCTGCTCGCCTCGGTCAACGCCGCGGTGACCGCCGGGCTGACGTTGATCGTGGTGCTCCGCGCCGCCCCGCCCCGCTCGCGGTTCACGCTGCTCGGCGCGGGCATCACCGCCAGCGCCTTCGGCGGGCTCGGCGTCGCCGCCGGGGTGTGCCAGGGCGGCGTGGGGATCACCCTGTCCGCCGCCGTGCTGCTCGCCCTGGGCCTGCTCGCCGCCGCGCTCGCGGTGCACCGGGGAGACCCGCCGGGGCAGGTCGACGTCGACCTGATCCGCCGCGACGGCGCGTACGCCTTCGTACCGATGTTCGCCATGGCCGGCTCGGCGATGTACCACCTCGTGCAGGGCGGTCGCTTCGACGCGCTCGGCATCGTGGCCGGCAGCGTCGAGGGCTTCGCCCTGGTCGCCCGGCAGTACCTCACCCTCAACGACCTGCGCGGGTACGCCGGCCGGCTGGCCGAGCGGGAGGCGCACTTCCGTGAGTTGGCCCACACCGACGCGCTGACCGGGCTGGCGAACCGCCGGGGCCTGCTGCGCGAGTTGCAGCGCTGCGCCGAGGAGAAGGTCGACTGCGTGCTGCTCGGCCTCGACCTGGACGGCTTCAAGAACGTCAACGACATGCGCGGGCACGACGTGGGCGACATGGTGCTGGCCGAGGTGGGGCGGCGGCTGCGCGGCAACCTGCGCCCCGGCGACCTGGCCGCCCGGCTCGGCGGTGACGAGTTCGCGGTGCTCATGCGCGGCCGGCCGGCCGACGCCGACGTGGTCGCCCGGCGGCTGCTCGGGGTGCTCGGGCGGGCGTACGAGCAGCCGGAGGGGCCGGTCTTCCTCTCGGTCAGCATCGGCGTGGCCGGGCAGTACGACGAGCCCGACCCGACGGCCCTGCTGCGCCACGCCGACCTCGCCCTGCGCTACGCCAAGCAGCGCGGCAAGAACCGGATCGAGCGCTACGACGGCACCGAGGACCGGGCGCTGCTGCGGCGTACCCGGGTGGAGCACGAGCTGCGCGGGGCGATCGAGCGCAACGAGCTGCGGCTGGTGTTCCAGCCGGTCGCCTCGCTGCCCTCGGTGCGCCCGGTCGGCGCCGAGGCGCTGCTGCGCTGGCACCACCCGGAGCTGGGCAACGTCCGCCCGGACGAGTTCATCCCGCTCGCCGAGGAGTGCGGGATGATCGCCAAGCTGGGCGCCTGGGTGCTGCACCAGGCGTGCTGGCAGCTCTCCCACTGGCTGGCCGACGGGCACGACGTCTGGGTGTCGGTCAACGTCTCCCCGCGCGAGCTGCACGCCCCGGAGTACGTCGTGCAGGTGGCCGAGGCGCTGCGCGCGCACCACGTGCCGCCGCAGCGGCTGGTGCTGGAGGTCACCGAGCACGCGGTCGCCACCGACCTGGACGAGCTGATCCGCCGGTTGACCGCGCTGCGGCACACCGGCGTGCGGATCGCCCTGGACGACTTCGGCGCCGGCTACTCCTCGCTCGGCCAGCTGCGCCGGCTGCCGATCGACATCCTCAAGATCGACCACAGCCTGGTCGCCGAGCACGAGCCGGTCCGCCCGGTGGGCCGGGACGGGCCGGCGTTCGCCCCGATGGTCGACATCGTCATGCGGCTCGGGCACCAGCTCGGCATGGAGGTCATCGCCGAGGGGGTGACCTCCCCCACGGAGCTGGCCGCGGTGGTCGCCGCCGGCTGCCGCTTCGGTCAGGGCGCGCTCTTCGGCTGGGGGGTGCCCGCCGAGCACCTGGAGGCGATGCTGGAGGCCGCCACCTCCCCGGGGGCGCGCCCGGCGTCGGTGCCGCCGCCCGGGCCGCGCCGGGCCGCGCCGTCGCCGTTGCTGCCCCGGCTGCGGTCCCACCCGCCCGCGTCGCCGCCGGTGCCCGCGCCGCGGGTCTCACCGGAGGGATCTGCGCAGGCGGGGCCGGTTGTCGGGCCCGCGCCGGGGGACGGTGTCCCCCGTTCGTGAACCAACATGTGGGATCAGTTGACTCAGCGCTTGAGATGCGTCAGGCTGGTCCACATGTCGTCGATCCGGTCGCTGCGAGTACTTACCTGAGCGCACTCTCCTCCTCGAGAGTGCGCTGGCCCCGTGCATCTGCACGAGGGCCGTTTTTATTGCCGTCGGACCCTTCGGGGCGGGCACCCGCCCCCGTAGCACGTGTCGTTGAGCTCCACCCACTCCAGCCGAAGGCCTGAACCGCCATGACGAGACCCACGCCAGAGACACTCGCCCACTCCGCCCGTCGGGCGCGCACGGTCGCCGAGCCGACCGGTGACGCCGAGCACGCCCCCGCGCCGCGCCCCGGGACCACCCCGGCCGGCACCGGCCGGGCCGCCGCCGGGGCCGCCCGGCAGTCGGCGCCGGCCCAGGTCTCCGGCGCCGGCTCCCTCGTGCGGTCCCTCGAAGCCCTCGGCGTCGACGTGGTCTTCGGCATCCCCGGCGGGGCGATCCTGCCGGCCTACGACCCGCTGTACGACTCCACCGTCCGGCACATCCTGGTCCGCCACGAGCAGGGCGCCGGGCACGCCGCCACCGGGTACGCGCAGGCGACCGGCCGGGTCGGCGTCTGCATCGCCACCTCCGGGCCGGGCGCGACCAACCTGGTGACCCCGATCGCCGACGCGTACATGGACTCGGTCCCGATCGTCGCGATCACCGGCCAGGTGGCCCGCCCCTCGATCGGCACGGACGCCTTCCAGGAGGCCGACATCCAGGGCATCACCCTGCCGATCACCAAGCACAACTTCCTGGTCCAGAGCGCCGAGGAGATCCCGCAGGTGCTGGCCGAGGCGTTCCACCTGGCCTCGACCGGGCGGCCCGGGCCGGTGCTGGTCGACATCCCCAAGGACGTCCTGCAGGCGCCGACCACGTTCGCCTGGCCGCCCACCCTGGACCTGCCCGGGTACCGGCCGACGCTGCACCCGCACGGCAAGCAGATCCGCGAGGCGGCCCGGCTGATGGCCGCCGCCCGCCGTCCGGTGCTCTACGTCGGCGGCGGCGTGCTCAAGGCCGGCGCCACCGAGGGGCTGCGTACGCTCGCCGAGCTGACCGGCATCCCGGTGGTGACCACGCTGATGGCGCTCGGGGCGTTCCCCGACTCGCACCGCCAGCACCTGGGCATGCCCGGCATGCACGGCACCGTCGCCGCGGTCTACGGCCTGCAGAAGTCCGACCTGATCGTGGCGCTCGGCGCCCGTTTCGACGACCGGGTGACCGGCCAGCTGGACTCGTTCGCCCCGGACGCCACGGTGGTGCACGCCGACATCGACCCGGCGGAGATCGGCAAGAACCGCCACGCCGACGTGCCGATCGTCGGCGACGCCCGGCACGTCATCGACGAGCTGATCACCGCGGTCACCAGCGAGCAGAAGGCCGGCCACCGCGCCGACCTCACCGACTGGTGGACCCAGCTGGACGACCTGCGCGAGCGCTACCCGCTGGGCTACGAGGAGCCGTCCGACGGCACCCTCTCCCCGCAGCACGTGATCAAGCGGCTGGGCGAGATCGCCGGCCCGGACGCGATCTACGTGGCGGGTGTCGGCCAGCACCAGATGTGGGCCAGCCAGTTCATCTCGTACGAGAAGCCGGGCACCTGGCTCAACTCCGGCGGCCTCGGCACCATGGGGTACGCCGTCCCGGCGGCGATGGGCGCGAAGGTCGGCCGGCCGGACGCGGTGGTCTGGGCGGTGGACGGCGACGGCTGCTTCCAGATGACCAACCAGGAGCTGGCGACCTGCGCGCTGGAGGGCATCCCGGTCAAGATCGCCGTGATCAACAACGGCAACCTCGGGATGGTCCGCCAGTGGCAGACCCTCTTCTACGGCGAGCGCTACTCCAACACCGAGCTGGGCACCCACAAGCACCGCATCCCGGACTTCGTGAAGCTGGCCGAGGCGCTCGGCTGCGTCGGCCTGCGCTGCGAGACCGCCGAGGACGTGGACAAGACCATCGAGGCCGCGATGGCGATCAACGACGCGCCGGTCGTCATCGACTTCACGGTCGGCAAGGACGCGATGGTCTGGCCGATGGTGGCCGCCGGCACCAGCAACGACGAGATCATGTTCGCCCGTGGCGTCCGCCCGGCATTCGACGAGGACGAGCTGTAGTCATGACCGAGTGCACCGAGCGCAGCGAGGGCCATGAGGGCATGACGAGGAAGGCACAGCGATGACCATGCACACTCTTTCCGTCCTGGTGGAGAACAAGCCGGGTGTCCTGGCCCGGGTCTCCGGCCTGTTCTCCCGGCGCGGGTTCAACATCGACAGCCTCGCCGTCGGCGAGACCGAGAACCCGGACGTCTCCCGGATCACCATCGTGGTCAACGCCGAGTCGTCCCCGCTGGAGCAGGTGACCAAGCAGCTCAACAAGCTGGTCAACGTGCTGAAGATCGTGGAGCTGGACCCGCAGGTCTCGGTCGCCCGCGAGTTGCTGCTGGTCAAGGTCCGCGCCGACCGCAACGCCCGGGCCCAGGTGCTGGAGACGGTCAACCTGTTCCGCGCCCGGGTGGTCGACGTCGCCCCGGACACGCTGACCATCGAGGCCACCGGCACCCCCGACAAGCTGGACGCGCTGCTGCGCGACCTGGAGCCGTTCGGCATCAAGGAGATGGTCCAGTCCGGCACGGTGGCGATCGGGCGCGGCTCGCGCTCCATCACCGCCGGTCCCGCGCTGCGCGCCGCCTGATCCCCGGCGCTGCGCGCCGCCCAACCGCCACCGCACAAGTCCACGACGGCCGTCCGGACCGCCGTACGAAAGGGAAGTCAATGAGCGTTGAGGTGTACTACGACGACGACGCCGACCTGGGTCTGATCCAGGGCCGCAAGGTCGCGGTGATCGGGTACGGCAGCCAGGGCCACGCCCACGCGCTGTCGCTGCGCGACTCCGGCGTCGACGTGGTGATCGGCCTGCCGGCCGGCTCCAAGAGCCGCCCGAAGGCCGAGGAGCAGGGCCTGCGCGTGCTCACGCCGGCCGAGGCGGCGGCCGAGGCCGACGTCATCATGATCCTGGCGCCGGACACCGCCCAGCGGGCGCTCTACGCCGATTCGATCGCGCCGAACCTGGCCCCCGGCAAGGCGCTCTTCTTCGGCCACGGCTTCAACATCCGCTACGGCCTGATCACCCCGCCGGCCGACGTGGACGTCGCGATGGTCGCCCCGAAGGGCCCCGGCCACCTGGTCCGCCGCCAGTACGTCGACGGCAAGGGCGTGCCCTGCCTGGTCGCCGTCGAGCAGGACGCCAGCGGCGCCGCCTTCGCGCTCGCCCTGTCGTACGCCAAGGGCATCGGTGGCACCCGGGCCGGCGCGATCAGGACCACCTTCACCGAGGAGACCGAGACCGACCTCTTCGGCGAGCAGGCGGTGCTCTGCGGTGGCGCGGCGGCGCTGGTGCAGACCGGTTTCGAGGTGCTCACCGAGGCCGGCTACGCGCCCGAGGTGGCCTACTTTGAGTGCCTGCACGAGCTGAAGCTGATCGTCGACCTGATGTACGAGGGCGGCATCGCCCGGATGCGCTACAGCGTCTCCGACACCGCCGAGTACGGCGACCTGTCCCGGGGCCCGCGGGTCGTCGACGCCCGGGTCAAGGAGGAGATGCGCAAGATCCTCGGCGAGATCCAGTCCGGCGAGTTCGCCCGCGAGTGGGTCGCCGAGGACGAGGCCGGCCGGCCGAACTTCGCCAAGTGGCGGGCCGAGGGCGCGGCCCACCCGATCGAGGAGACCGGCCAGAAGCTGCGCTCGATGATGAGCTGGGTCGACCGGCCGATCACCGAGACCGCCTGACGTTCCCCGCACGCGGTGACGCGTCCGACGCTCTCCCCGGCGTCGGACGCGTCACCGCCGTCCGTTAACACCCCGGACATGTCTGGTTTGTGAGGGCACTCACCCCGCCGACCGGGACCCGCCGGCCGGGGCGCCACCTACGATCCTTGATAGGTGCGTAGCCGGCACCTGACGGCCATGGCACGGATCAGCGTAGGGGCGCAGCGCGGCGTCCCCGTCGCCCCAGGCCGACCGCATACGACGTCTACGAGGACCGATGAATCCTGTCGTACTGATCGCCGAAGAACTCGCTCCCGCCGCCATCGAGGTGCTCGCGCACGACTTCGACGTACGCCACGTCGACGGCACCGACCGCCCGGCCCTGCTCTCCGCGCTCTCCGAGGCCGACGCGGTGATCGTGCGCAGCGCCACCCAGATCGACGCCGAGGCGATCGCCGCCGCGCCGCGGCTGAAGGTGGTCGCCCGGGCCGGTGTCGGTCTGGACAACGTCGAGGTGCCGGCCGCCACCGCGCGGGGCGTCATGGTCGTCAACGCTCCCACCTCCAACATCGTCTCCGCCGCCGAGCAGGCCGTCGCGCTGCTGCTCGCCGTCGCCCGCAACACCGCCGCCGCCAGCGCGGCGCTCAAGGCGGGGGAGTGGAAGCGGTCCAAGTACACCGGCGTGGAGTTGCAGGGCAAGACCGTCGGCGTGGTCGGCCTGGGCCGCATCGGCGTGCTCTTCGCGCAGCGCATCGCCGCCTTCGGCACCCGGCTGATCGCGTACGACCCCTACATCCAGCCGGCCCGGGCCGCCCAGCTCGGCGTCCGCCTGGTGGGCCTGGAGGAGCTGCTGCGCGAGGCCGACTTCATCTCCATCCACCTGCCGAAGACCCCGGAGACCGTGGGCCTGATCGGGGAGAAGGAGCTGGCGATCGTCAAGCCGGGCGTGCGCATCGTCAACGCCGCCCGGGGTGGCCTGGTCGACGAGCAGGCGCTCGCGGACGCGATCGCCGAGGGCCGGGTCGCCGGCGCCGGCGTCGACGTGTACGCCAAGGAGCCCTGCACCTCCTCGCCGCTGTTCGCCTTCGACAACGTGGTGGCCACCCCGCACCTGGGCGCCTCCACCCACGAGGCGCAGGACAAGGCGGGCCTGGCCGTGGCCAAGAGCGTCAAGCTGGCGTTGCAGGGCGAGTTCGTCCCGGACGCGGTGAACGTGCAGGCCGGTGGCGTGGTCGCCGAGGACGTCCGCCCGCTGCTGCCGCTGGCCGAGAAGCTGGGCCGGGCGTTCACCGCGGTGGCCGGCGGGGTCGCCGCCAGCGTCACCGTCGAGGTGCGTGGCGAGATCGTCAACCACGACGTCTCGGTGCTCAAGCTCGCCGCCACCAAGGGGCTGTTCAGCTCCGTGGTGGAGGAGCAGGTCACCTACGTCAACGCCCCGCACCTGGCCGCCGAGCGTGGCGTCGAGGTCACCCTCACCACCCAGGCCGAGACGATCGACCACCCGAACCTGGTCACCGTCCGCGGCGCGCTGCCCGACGGCCGTACGGTCAGCGTCTCCGGCACGGTCACCCAGGCCGGCCCGCGCGAGGTCATCAAGCTGACCGAGGTGGACGGCTTCGACGTGGAGATCGGCGCGGAGGGCATCCTGCTCTTCCTGCGCTACGTCGACCGTCCGGGCGTGGTCGGCACGGTCGGCACCCTGCTCGGCGAGGCCGGCGTCAACATCGCGGCGATGCAGGTGGCGCGGCGGGAGGCCGGCGGCGAGACGCTGATGACCCTCACCGTCGACCAGGCGCTCGGCGCCGACCTGCTCACCTCGGCCGCCGACTCGATCGGCGCGACCTCGGCGAGCGCGGCGGACCTGCGCGACGAGTAGTCCGCGCGCGACGCATCGGGGGCCCGGCCGTCTCGGCCGGGCCCCTCGTCGTGGCCCTGCGGATCGCGTCGGGATCCGCGGGGCCACGCCTCGTCGTGCGGCGGGTCAGCCCACGACCCGCGACGGCGGCGGGTAGACCGAGCCGTCCTGGGCGTCGAAGAGCATCAGGTCGTGCTCGCCCGCCAGCCGCTCGATGTCGAGCAGGACCTGGTCCTCGCAGGTCGGCACGAGGTTCAGCTCCACGTGGTCGCCGGCCGCGTGCAGCGGCGCGACCTCCCACGGGGTGCCCGGCCCGACGGGCCGGTCGGGATAGGTGGCGGTGATGGCCCGGTAGAAGCCGACCACTC
Organism: Micromonospora coxensis; assembly: GCF_900090295.1. Taxonomy (NCBI): domain Bacteria; kingdom Bacillati; phylum Actinomycetota; class Actinomycetes; order Micromonosporales; family Micromonosporaceae; genus Micromonospora; species Micromonospora coxensis. The sequence goes on from NZ_LT607753.1 coordinate 4,909,335, forward strand.
GCGGGTCCGGGTGTCGGTCGCCGTGGCGTCCCTCGCGGCACCGCCGCACCGCGGCGTGGACGTCCTCGGGCGTGGCCCCGTCCGGCAGGGCCCACACGCTCAGATCGAAACTCACGGCGGACAGCGTGCCATCCACCGTTCACCCGGTCGCAACTGACCCGCCGGGCAGCGACCGGATCGTGACACCGTGTCCGGCCAGGACGGTCCGCTGTGGAGACCCTTGCGTCGAGTTGCGTCGATTCGCTAGCGTACCCGTGCGGTCACCGGCTGAGTGGGGGCGTTCGGCCCGTCTTCGGGTGACGAGGTCAGGCGTCCGGCCGACCGGTCCGCACCCCTCGAATGCGCGAGCCACGCGCACTCGTCGCTGACCGGCCCCCACGGTCGTTGCCGAGACCGTGGGGGCCGATCGCGGGCCCGTCGACCGCGCCACCGGAGTGGACCCCCTCCACCCCGTCGGCCGACGCGCCCCGGCGCCTCAGCGGCGCCGGTGGGCGAAGAGAGCCTGATATCCCGACCCGGTGCGGAACCACGCCAGCCCGACCGGCCCGGCGGCGTAGAGCGCGGTCGCGTACGCGTCGGCGACGGCGAGGTCGGGACCGACGACGGTCGCCGCGACGAGCTGTTCGGCCGGTTCGCCGGTGTGCGGGTCGACCACGTGGCCCTGCCGACCGGACACTCCCGAGGTGCCCACCGCCCCGGCGGTCATCTCCAGCACCAGCGGCGCGCGCCGGCCGTCGGTCGGGTGGTGCACGGCCACCCGCCACGGCCCGCCGTGCGCGGCGTGCCCGCGTACGGTCAGGTCCGCGCCGGAGAGCACCGCGTAGTCGGTGATGCCGGCGGCGCGCAGCCGGGCCGCCGCGCGCTCCACCGCCCAGCCGTTGAGCAGGCCGCCCGGGTCGAAGCCGCCGGGCACCGCCCAGGCGTCGAACCAGCCGTCGGTCGCCGCGCGCATGGCCGCGCAGCGGTCCACCAGGTCGGCCAGCGGCGGGTACGACTCGGGGCTGATCTCGCCCCGGCGCAGCCGGGAGACCAGGCTGTCCGGGCGGCTCGGGCCGTACGTGAGGTCGACCGCCCGCAGCTCGGCGACGGCGTCGCGCAGCGCGTCGCCGACCGTGCGGCGCCCGACGTGCTCGGGGGCGTTGAGCAGCAGCGAGTACTCGGCCGTGCTGGTGCGCACCCGGTGCTGGACGGCGATCCGGTCACCGGTGGCGGCGGCGGCGGCGTCGACGCGGTGGCTGCGGGCGCCCAGGCGCAGGTCCGGCCGGCGCAGCGCGAAGGCGGCCTGGTCCACCCACCGGGTGCGCGGCTGCTGGTCGAGCCCCGCCGGCCCGCGCTGCTGGTCGGTCCGCATCACACCTGCTCCTTCGCTGACCGCGCCGCCACCGCGGCGGATCCGTCGCGAGCCCCCGTGACCCGCTCCCGACTGACCCTAGGCAGTGGAGATGACCGCACCATGAATGTCACCTGGGAGCCTCCTGAGCATTCTGATGTCCCGAATCGTGGAAGACGCGTACCGGGAAACGGGACGGCGACGTACCGTTCACGGGAACGACGAGGTGAGGAGCGCCAGGTGGCACGGATCGCGGTGGTGGCCGGGGACGGGATCGGACCCGAGGTGGTCGGGCAGGCCCGCAAGGTCCTCGACGCCGTGCTCCCCGGGATCGAGGCCACCGAGTACGACCTCGGCGCCGCGCGCTACCACCGCACCGGCGAGGTGCTGCCCGACTCGGTGCTGACCGAGCTGTCCGGGCACGACGCCATCCTGCTCGGCGCGGTCGGCGACCCGAGCGTCCCGCCGGGCGTGCTGGAGCGCGGCCTGCTGCTCAAGCTCCGCTTCGCCTTCGACCAGTACGTCAACCTGCGTCCGTCCCGGCTCTGGCCGGGCGTGGCCGGCCCGCTGGCCACCGTCAAGCCGGGCGAGGTGGACCTGGTGGTGGTCCGGGAGGGCACCGAGGGGCTGTACGCCGGCGCCGGCGGCTCGCTGCACCGCGACACCCCCGCCGAGGTCGCCACCGAGGAGAGCCTGAACACCCGGCACGGGGTGGAGCGGGTCATCCGCGACGCCTTCGCCCGGGCCGCCCGTCGGGAGCGGCGCAAGGTCACCCTGGTGCACAAGACCAACGTGCTGACCCATGCCGGGTCGCTCTGGGCGCGTACCTTCGAGGCCGTGGCCGCCGAGCACCCCGACGTGGCCACCGAGTACCAGCACGTCGACGCCGCCGCGATGTTCCTGGTCACCCAGCCCCAGCGGTACGACGTGGTGGTCACCGACAACCTCTTCGGCGACATCCTCACCGACATCGCCGCCGCCGTCACCGGCGGCATCGGGCTGGCCGCCAGCGGCAGCATCAACCCCTCCGGGGCGTACCCGTCGATGTTCGAGCCGGTGCACGGCTCGGCGCCGGACATCGCGGGCAAGGGCCTGGCCGACCCGGTGGCCGCGGTGCTCTCCGCCGCCCTCCTGCTCGACCAGCTCGGCCACGCCGACGCCGCCGCCCGGGTGACCGCCGCGGTCGGCGCCGAGCTGGCCAACCGCACCCCGGGCGTACCCCTGCGCACCGAGGAGGTCGGCGACCGGCTCGCCGGGTACGCCGTAGCCTGACCGGGCGCCGAGTCGCCCGCTCCCACCGGCCCGCCGCCCGGGTCCGCCAGACCCCGGGCCGGGCCGGCTCCCTCCCCGCCGTCGTCGGCGCCGCCGCCCCTGCGCCGCACCCGATCGGGTGCGTTCGTTCCGCCGGGCGCAGCTATCCGCTGAACGACCGTTCGGGGTAAGTTTCTGGCACCAGTGATGTCGGTGTGCGACCCCGTACGCCGTTCAACCCTCAGGGAGGTCAGCGCGATGAGCGGTGGTGACAAGCTCGATTTCGAGATCCGTCCGAATCCCGCCCCGGTATCCGCCGCCGACCGGGCCGCTCTGCTGGCCAACCCGGGCTTCGGCCGGGTCTTCACCGACCACATGGTCACCATCCGCTACGCCGAGGGCAAGGGCTGGTACGACGCCCGCGTCGAGGCCCGCGCGCCGATCCCGATGGACCCGGCCGCCGCGGTGCTGCACTACGCGCAGGAGATCTTCGAAGGGCTGAAGGCGTACCGGACGGCCGACGGGTCGGTCACCATGTTCCGTCCGGAGGCCAACGCCGCCCGGTTCGCCGCCTCCGCCCGGCGGCTGGCCATGCCGGAGCTGCCGGTGGAGACGTTCGTCGAGTCGCTGCGCCGGATCGTGGAGATCGACCGGGAGTGGATCCCGCAGGGGCCGGACGCCAGCCTCTACCTGCGGCCGTTCATGTTCGCCAGCGAGGTCTTCCTCGGCGTGCGCCCGGCCAACGAGTACCTCTACTGCGTCATCGCCTCGCCGGCCGGGGCGTACTTCGCCGGTGGGGTCAAGCCGGTGACGGTCTGGGTCAGCCCGGACTACACCCGCGCCGCCCCGGGCGGCACCGGCGCGGCCAAGTGCGGAGGCAACTACGCCGCCTCGCTGGCCGCGCAGGCCGAGGCGATCGAGGCCGGCTGCGACCAGGTGGTCTTCCTCGACGCGGTGGAGCGGCGCTTCGTCGACGAGTTGGGCGGCATGAACGTCTTCTTCGTCTACGACGACGACACCCTGGTCACCCCGCCGCTGACCGGCACGATCCTGCCGGGCATCACCCGCGACGCGGTCCTGTCCCTGGCCGCCGCCTCCGGACACCGGGTCGAGGAGCGGCCGGTGAGCTTCGCCGACTGGCAGGCCGACGCGGCCAGTGGCCGGCTGCGGGAGGTCTTCGCCTGCGGCACCGCCGCGGTGATCACCCCGATCGGCCGGGTCCGCTTCCCCGACGGCGAGTTCCTGATCGGTGGGGGCGGGCCGGGTCGCTCCACGATGGCGCTGCGCGAGCGGCTGGTGGCGATCCAGCGTGGCGAGGCCGAGGACCCGCAGGGCTGGGTGCGCCGCGTCTGCTGATCCAGCCTGATCGCCGACCGCCGGTCCGCCGCTGCCGCGGCGTGGCCGGCGGTCGTCGTTCGCGGGCCGGTCAGGGCCAGGTGCGGGCGTGGGCGGCGAACACCGCCGGCGGGCTCTCCACCGGCAGCACGCAGACCAGGTGTCCGCCGGGCGCCCGCAGCACCCGGCACTCCTGCCACCGGGTCACCTCGGTGGCGCCGAGGGCGAGCAGGCGGGCGGTCTCGGCGTCGACGTCGTCGCTCTCGATGTCGAGGTGCATCCGGGGCGCGTCGTCGCCGACCGCCTGGACCGCGAGGCCCATGTCCGGCAGCGCGCGGTGCAGCTCGACGAACTGCGGTTCGTCGGGCAACGGCCGGGCGGGCACGCCGAGAGCCGCCGACCAGAAGGCGACCGCCCCGTCGGCCTGGTCGCGTGGGGTGTCGATCAGGACGGCGAAGACCCGGCTCCGATGCATGCGAGGCACCATACCGCCGGCAAGGCCACAGTGGACGCCCCCGGACGGTGGGCCGGTGCGACGGTACGGCCGGGCGGGGTGGCCGTACCGTCGGGCGCGGCGCCGCCCGGGTCACTCCAGCAGGTGCTCGCGCAGCGCGGCGAAGTCGGCGTCGGTCAGGCCGGCGTGGCGCAGGTAGCCCTCCACCGAGCCGTGCCGGTGGCGCAGTTCGGTGAGGAAGAGGATCATCGCCTCGGCCGGGGTGGTGAGTGGGGGCAGGCCGGGCCGCACCTGCTTGCCGGTGGAGTTGAACCACGTCTGGAACCGTTCGGCGGCCTCGGTGCTGAGCGCGTAGTCGGCGGCGATGTCGGTGTCGGGGACGCCGAGCACCGCCAGGGTGAGCCCGCAGACGATGCCGGTGCGGTCCTTGCCGGCGACGCAGTGCACCAGCACCGGGGCGGCGGTCTGGTCGGCGATCAGCCCGACCGCCTCGCCGAGCCCGGCCGCGCCGGTCTCGGCCAGGTCGGCGTACCGGTCGGCCAGGTAGCGGGCGAGGTCGGCGCCCGGCCGGTACGGGTTGTCGCCCCAGTCGGCGTGCTCCGGGTGGATGTTGCGGTACGCCAGCCCGTCGAACTCGGGCACCCGGCCGTCCCGCTCGACCTCGGAAGGGCGGCGCAGGTCGATGACGGTCCGGACGCCGAGGGCGGCGAACGCCTCCCGGTCGGCGCCGTCGAGGCGGTGCGGTGAGTCCGAGCGGTAGAGCCGGCCCCGGCGCACGGTGCGGCCGTCGCGGGCGGGCTGGCCGCCCACGTCTCGGAAGTTGAACATGACGGAGAAGGGGATGCGGCGGTTGACCTGTGTGTCGTCCACGCGGACACGGTAACGGCCGGTGGGTCGCCCCACCGGCCGTCGAGGTCCGTCGCGGTCAGCGCGTGGTGCCCGGGGGCACGTTGCCGTACGTCTCGTCGTAGTAGCCGCCCAGCGTGTCCCGGTACGCCGGGTCGCTGTGGCTGGTCTCGTCGTACTCGGGCGCGGCCTTGATCTGGTCCTTGCTGCGGTCCACGTAGACCTTCCGGTCGTCGTGGTCCACCTGGTTCACGGTGCCGGCCGGCAGCATCACCTTCTTGCCGAAGATCCACGGGCCGGTGTCGACGACCAGGTAGCTGCCGCCGACCTCGTGGCTCGCGTCGTCGATCTTGCCGATGCCACCGTCGGTGGCCTCCACCTTGTAGCCGACCAGGTCGGCGTCGGCCACTCCGGCCTCGTCCCGGTAGCGCCAGGGGTTGAAGGCGCCGGCGGGGGCGCCGCCCGCGATGCTGCCCTGACCGTCGTCGATCATCGGGTCGGTGCTGCCGTGCGCGGCGTGCGGGTCGAGCCTGTCCATGGGGAGCTCCTGCCTCGACTGTCGTAGTCGTATCGGAGAGAAAGTGCTTCGTGTCCACGGATGGGGTACCCGGACCCGCCGCTCTCCACACTCGGTGACCGGAAACGACGACGGGCCGGCACCGCGGTCGCGGTGCCGGCCCGGGCGGGCCGTCCGGCTCAGGCCAGGGCGGCCTGCGCGTCGAGCGCCACGGCGGCGGCGTGCACGACGGCGGCGATGCGCAGCCCCTCGTGCACCTGCTCGCGGGTGAACCCGGCGGACCGCAGGGCCTTCTCGTGCGACTCCAGGCAGACGCCGCAGCCGGTGATCGCCGAGACGGCGAGGCACCACAGCTCGAAGTCACCCTTGTCCACGCCCGGCCTGGCGATGATCTGCATCCGCAGCCGGGCCGGCATCGAGGCGTACTGCTCGTCGCCGATGAGGTGCTTCGCCCGGTAGTAGACGTTGTTCATCGCCATGATCGTGGCGGCGCCCTTGGCCGCCTCGACGGCCTCCGGCGACAGGTGGGTCGAGGCCTCGTCGGCGATCTCCCTCAGCACCACCGGGTTGCGTGCGGCGACCGCGCAGGCCAGGGCGGTGCCCCAGGCCTGCTCGGGCTTGAGCGTGGAGGTGCCGACGGTGGAGCCGAGGTTGAGCTTGATGTCCTTGGCGTACTCGGGCAGCGCCGACTTGACCGCGTCCAGACCCATGTCAGGCACCGGCGCCGGCGAGCAGGGCGTTGGCGTCCAGGGTGGCGCCGCCCTTGTTCCAGTTGCACGGGCACAGCTCGTCGGTCTGCAGCGCGTCCAGCACCCGCAGCACCTCGGAGACGTTGCGGCCGACGGAGCCGGCGGTGACCATGGCGAACTGGATCTCGTTGTCCGGGTCGACGATGAAGGTGGCCCGCTGCGCCACGCCGTCCTCCCCGAGCACGCCGCAGGCGGCGCTCAGCTCGCGCTTGATGTCGCTGAGCATCGGGAAGGGCAGGTCGCGCAGGTCCGGGTGGTCCTTGCGCCAGGCGTAGTGCACGAACTCGTTGTCCACCGAGACGCCGAGCACCTGGGCGTCGCGGTCGGCGAACTCACCGTTGAGGCGGCCGAACTCGGCGATCTCCGTCGGACAGATGAAGGTGAAGTCCTTCGGCCAGAAGAAGACGACGCGCCACTTGCCCTCGTGGGACTTGTGGTGGAGCGTCTCGAACGCCTTGTCGGCGTCGAGGGAGACGCACGCGGTGAGTTCGTACTCGGGGAAGCGGTCACCGACAGTGAGCACGGGTCCTCCTTGACTGCGGCACGAGGGCCGGTAACTGGATCGGTTCCAGATACTTCCGCAGCGAGGTTTCCCGCTGGTGGCGGCCGGGTGACTTGTGAAGTCGATCACCGATGGCGGGTTCTGCCCGGTACGCCGCGGTGAATGAGGTATGAACACACTCCGTCACCGTCCCGACATGTGGATTATGCCTCCCAGAACCCGGTCGGGGGTGGCAGAGTAGCGACCGTGAGCAGCACCGTCCTGATTATTGGCACGTAGCGCGCCGGCCTCCCCTCCGCCGAGCGCGCAGACCTCCCGCACCCCGCGGGGGGTCTTTTTGTTGCTCCCCCCGGCCTGTGAAGAAGGGACTCCCATGACGTTCCAGGTGTACGACACGACGCTGCGCGACGGCGCGCAGCGCGAGGGGCTCAGCTACTCGGTGGTCGACAAGCTGGCCGTGGCCCGGCTCCTCGACGAGCTGGGGGTGGGCTTCATCGAGGGCGGGTGGCCGGGCGCGGTCCCGAAGGACACCGAGTTCTTCCGCCGGGCGCGCACCGAGCTGGACCTGAAGCACGCCGTCCTGGTCGCCTTCGGCGCCACCCGCCGGGCCGGCGTGGCCGTGCAGGACGACCCGCAGGTGCGGGGCCTGCTCGACGCCGAGACCCCGGCGATCGCGCTGGTGGCCAAGGCCGACATCCGGCACGTCGAGCGGGCGCTGCGCACCACCGGCGCGGAGAACCTGGCCATGATCCGGGACACGGTGGCGTACCTGGTCGCCCAGGGCCGGCGGGTCTTCGTCGACGGCGAGCACTTCTTCGACGGGTGGCGGCACGACCCGGCGTACACCGCCTCGGTGGTCCAGGCGGCGCTCGACGCCGGGGCCGAGCGGTTCGTGCTCTGCGACACCAACGGCGGGATGCTGCCCTCGCAGGTCACCACGGCCATCGCCGACCTCACCGCGCGCACCGGCGTGGCGCCGGAACTGCTCGGCATCCACTGCCAGAACGACACCGCCTGCGCGGTGGCCAACACCATCGCCGCCGTCGAGGCCGGGGTCCGGCACGTCCAGGGCACCGCCAACGGGTACGGCGAGCGCCCCGGCAACGCCGACATCTTCGCGGTCGTCGCCAACCTTCAACTCAAGCTCGGCATGCCCGTCCTACCGGAGGGCTGCCTGGAACAGATGGTGCGGGTCTCGCACGCCATCGCCGAGATCGCCAACATCGCCCCCGACACCCACCAGGCGTACGTCGGGGCCGCGGCCTTCGCCCACAAGGCGGGGCTGCACGCGAGCGCGATCAAGGTCGACCCGTTGCTCTACAACCACGTGGACCCGTCGGTGGTGGGCAACGACATGCGGATCCTCGTCACCGAGATGGCCGGCCGGGCCAGCGTCGAGCTCAAGAGCCGCGAGCTGGGCCTGGACCTGGCCGGCCATCCGGAGGCGTTGTCGAAGGTGACCAGCCGGGTCAAGGAGCTGGAGGCGGGCGGGTGGTCGTTCGAGGCCGCCGACGCCTCGTTCGAGCTGCTGGTCCGCTCCGAACTGCCCGACGCGGCACCGGCGCGACCGTTCGCGCTGGAGTCGTACCGGGTGCTGGTCGAGCACCGCGAGGACGGCGCGGTGGTCTCCGAGGCCACCGTGAAGATCCGGGTACGCGGGGAGCGGGTAATCGCCACCGCCGAGGGCAACGGCCCGATCAACGCCCTCGACGAGGCGCTGCGGGTCGGGCTGTCCCGGCACTACCCGGAGCTGCGCGCCTTCGAGCTGGCCGACTACAAGGTGCGGATCCTGGAGGGCAGCCACGGCACCGGCGCGGTGACCCGGGTGCTGGTGGAGACCGCCGACGGCACCGGCCGGGACTGGACCACCGTGGGGGTGCACCCCAACGTGGTCGAGGCGTCCTGGCACGCCCTCGTCGACGCGCTCACCTACGGCCTGGACCGCGCCCGGGTCTGACCGCCGCAGCCGGCGCGGCCCTCCACCGGGGCCGCGCCGCCGGCCCGGCCCGGCCCCACGCTGTCAGACCCGGGCTCGGTCCGGTCCACCGGTCCGCGCCGCCTCGGTCGCCGGCCCGGGTCGCCGGCCCGGGTCGCCGGCCCGGGTCGCCGGCCCGGGTCGGCGGTCCGGCTCAGGCGGCCGGGAGGCGCAGTTCGGCGAGGACCGCCCGGTGGTCGCTGCCCGGCACCGGGTGCACGTCGACCGCGCGGACGGCGATCCGCCGGTCGACCAGCACGTGGTCGATGGCGACCGGCGGGATCGGGTCGCCGTCGTACGGCCCCCAGGTGCCGGCCAGCCCCGCCCCGGCGGCGTCGGCCGCGTCGACGTACCCGCTGTCCAGCAATGCGCGTAGCGGAGCGTGGTCGAGGGTGGCGTTGAAGTCCCCGGCGAGGATGCTCAGCGGCCCGTCCGGGGTGGCGCGTGGCTGCGCCCGCAGGTCGGTGAACCAGTCGTCGACCACCTCGACGCCGTACGGGGCGGCCGGGTGCGCCGACTCGACGCGCAGCGGCGCCGCGCCGGGGACCGTCATCCACGCGTACGCCTGGGTGAACGCGAAGCCGGGATTGCGCCGGAAGCCGCCGCCGGTGAGCGGTTGGCGCGCGTAGAGCCCCGAGCCGGTGGTGCCGACCTCCGGGTTGAGCTGCCGGTGCGGCAGCAGTTCGGCCAGCCCGTGCCGGTCCAGTTCGGCCTGGGCCTGCGGGGTGAACTCCTGCACGGCCAGCACGTCCACCCGGTGCCGGCGGACCAGGTCGACCAGCGTGCGGGCGTCGGCGGAGCCCTTGAGCAGGTTGGCGGTGAGCAGCCGCAGCACCGGCCCGGCCGCGTCGGGCTGCCCGGAGGCCAGCGCCCTGGGCGCCACCGCGCCGATCAGCGCCAGCGCCACCAGGGCCGCGACCAGCGCCGCCCGGCGACGCCGCAGGGCGAGCGCCAGCGCCAGCGGCGCCAGGCTCCCCACCGCGACGTACGGGGTGAAGGCCAGCGCCTGCACCAGCGGGCCGCGCTCCAGCCCGGCGAGGCGGACCACCGCCCAGGCGAGGCCGGGCGCGACCGCCAGCCAGCAGAGCAGCGTCGCCCGGTCGCGGTGCGCGCGCGGTGGCGCGACGGTGTCGATCACGCCGCCCAGGCTAGCCGTCCGCCGTTCCCGACGGTGCCCGCCACACTATTTCGTGAATGGTCGAGGCGGCCCTTCTCGCGTTTTCCATAATTGTCGCCGGGTTGCTGAAACGCATTGATCAACTATTGACGCTCGGCTTTTTGCGGTGCTACGTTCCTCCTGGTTGAGGCGCCACAACAGAGCGTAGTAATGCCTGCTCAAGTCGGGTGTAAAACATCGCTTGTCAGCGTTTTGCGGTGCGGGGCGAAGGGGTGCGACCTTCGCCTGTCCCGGCCTGTCGGCAGGATTCAACCGGCTCGCGGAAATGTGAGTCGGCCGTATCACCACGGCAACCAGAGGGAGACCTGTCATGGCCACATTCTTCAGGCGCAAGGCGGCAGCGGTGACGCTCGGCGTCCTGGCGCTCACCCTGGCCGGCGGCGGGATCGCCGCCGCCCAGCCCACCACCGAACGGTCCGCCGCTCAGGTCGTGCAACCGGCCCCCCGTTCCGACCTGCAGCCCCGGCCGTCGGCGGAGCGGGTGCGCGAGGCCAAGGCGGCCCTGGCCGCGCAGTCGGAGATCGGCACCGAGGCGATCGGCGGCGCGGTGTCCTTCGCCGTCGTCAAGTCCGGCCCGGGCGGGGGCGTGAACCTGCTCGTCCGTGGCCACGACGCCATCGCCGCCTACAAGTACGGCCCCGGTCAGTACGAGGTCTTCTTCAACCGCAACGTCGCCCGGGGCGGGTTCGTCGCCACCATCGGCACCGTCGCGGTGCCGACCCCGCCGACCGGGGAGATCCCGCTGCCCGGCGAGGTCGGCGTCGCGCCGCGCGGCTACGGCCTGACCAACGCGGTCTTCGTGCAGACCCGCAACTCGGCCGGCGTGCCGACCGACCTTCCGTTCCACCTGGCCGTGCACACGCCCTGACCGGCGCGGCACGTCTCACGTCGGCTCCCGCCCCACAGCGGGAGCCGACGTCGTGGGTGGGTCCCGCGACGGGTCGGCTGCTCGCCGGTCCCCGCCGTCCCGCGCCGTCGCGGGTCTGAACCGCCGCCGCGCCCCTCCGCCCGGCGCGGTGTCGCTTGTGGCGCCGGTCGTCCCCGAATGGCCCGCGGACGCGCCGTCCGGTGCCGAAATTCCGACGTTTGTCGGCCCGGTGGCCCGGGAAGCAAGCACCGTGACGGACATCTCGGACACCCTGGCCAGCCTGCCCAGCCCGGCCGATCCCGATCCGGCGGGCATCGAGTTGGAACAGACCCTCTTCGAGGTCAAACGCGTGATCGTCGGGCAGGATCGGCTCGTCGACCGCCTGCTCACCGCACTGGTCGCCGACGGGCACTGCCTGCTCGAAGGCGTCCCCGGCGTGGCCAAGACACTCGCCGCGCAGACCCTCGCCACGGTGGTCGGCGGGACGTTCTCCCGGATCCAGTTCACCCCCGACCTGGTCCCCTCCGACATCGTCGGCACCCGCATCTACCGGGCGTCGCAGGAGAGCTTCGACGTCGAGCTGGGCCCGATCATGGCCAACCTGGTGCTGGCCGACGAGATCAACCGGGCCCCGGCCAAGGTGCAGTCGGCGCTGCTGGAGGCGATGGCCGAGCGGCAGGTCTCGATCGGCGGTCGCAGCTGGCCGGTGCCGGAGCCGTTCCTGGTGCTCGCCACCCAGAACCCGATCGAGTCCGAAGGGGTGTACCAGCTGCCCGAGGCGCAGCGGGACCGCTTCCTCATGAAGATCGTCGTGGACTACCCGGACGACGCCGACGAACTGGCCATCCTCTACCGGATGAGCGTCGAGAAGCCCCGGGCCCGGCAGGTGCTCGACCCGGTGCGCCTGCGCGACCTGCAACGGCGTGCCGCCCGGGTCTTCGTCCACCACGCCATCGCCGAGTACGTCGTCCGGCTCATCCTCGCCACCCGCGACCCGGGCCGCTTCGGGCTGCCCGAGCTCGCGCCGATGCTCGCGTACGGGGCGAGCCCCCGGGCCACCCTCGGCCTGGTCGCCGCCGCCCGCGCCCAGGCGCTGCTGCACGGCCGGGAGTACGTGCTCCCCGAGGACGTCCGGGACCTCGCCGTGGACGTCCTCGCCCACCGGCTGGTGCTCTCCTTCGACGCGGTCGCGGACGGCGTCTCCGCCGAGGCGGTGGTGCACCGGCTCGTCCAGGCCGTGCCACCGCCCGTGCTGGCCACCGGGCAGCCCGAGCACGCACCCGACCTGGCGGCGGCATGAGGCGGGCCGCCGTCGCGTCCCAGGCCGACCCGGGACTGGCCGACCTCGCCCCCGGCGAGCGGCTGCGCCGGCTGGAGCTGACCGTGACCCGACGCCTCGACGGCCTGCTCCAGGGACAGCATCGCGGACTGCTGCCCGGCCCGGGCAGCGAGATCGCCGGCAGCCGCGAGTACCGGCCCGGTGAGGACGAGGTGCGCCGGATGGACTGGGCGGTGACCGCCCGCACCGGCGTGCCGCACGTGCGCGAGGTCGACGCCGACCGGGAACTCACCACCTGGCTGCTGGTCGACGCCAGCCCCAGCATGGAGTTCGGCACCGCCGAGCTGGACAAGCGGGAGCTGTCGGTGGCCGCCGTCGCCGCGGTCGGCTTCCTCACCGCCGGGGCGGGCAACCGGCTCGGCGCCCAGGTGCTCGGCCCGTCCGGGCTGCGCCGCTTCCCGGCGCGCGGCGGGCGTACCCATCTGTTGAGCCTGCTGCGGACGCTGCTGGCCGCCCCGCGCTCCGGCGGCCACGACGGCGCCGACCACTCGCCGCAGCCACCGGACCTGGGCGCGGCACTGGCCGCGACGCAGCGGGTCGCCACCCGGCGGGGCCTGGTCGTGGTGGTCTCCGACTTCCTCGACGGACTGCCGGAGCGGCACGACGAGGCCGCCGGATGGGAGCCGGCGCTGCGCCGACTCACCGCCCGCCACCAGGTGCTGGCGGTCGAGATCACCGACCCGCGCGAGCTGGAGCTGCCCGACGTCGGCCTGATCACCCTGGTCGACCCGGAGACCGGCCGGCGGCGTGAGGTCTGGACCGGCGATGCGGTCCTGCGCCGGCGCTACACCGACGCCGCCGTCGCCCAGCGCGACCAGGTGCGCCGGGCGCTGCGCCGGTGCGGAGCGGCCCACCTGCCGCTGCGGACCGACCGGGACTGGACCGCCGACATCGTGCGCCACGTGCACGCCCAGCGTCGCCTCGCGGCGGCGCCCGCGGCGGCCCGGGAAGGTGCGGCGTGAGCTGGCAGTCACCGGCCCGGCTGCTGCTGCTGTTCGGGGTGCTCGCGCTGGCCGTCGGCTACCTGCTCGCCCAGCGCCGGCAGAGCCGCTACGCGGTCCGCTTCACCAACCTGAGGCTGCTCGACCGGGTCGCGCCGGCCCGCCCCGCCTGGCGGCGGCACGTGCCGGCCGGCCTCTTCCTGGCCATGCTGGCGCTGCTGGTGGTGGGCTTCGCCCGGCCGGAGGCCGAGGTGCGGGTGCCCCGGGAACGCGCCACCGTCATGGTCGCCGTCGACGTCTCCACCTCGATGCTCGCCACCGACGTGGAGCCGGACCGGCTGGCGGCGGCCAAGGAGGCGGCCCGCCGCTTCGTCGAGGGGCTGCCCGACGAGTTCAACGTCGGTCTGGTCGCCTTCGCCGGCAGCGCCGCGGTGCTGGTGCCGCCGAGCACCGACCGGGAGGCGCTGGACGAGGGGATCGACCGGCTCGCCGAGGGGATCACCGGCGTGCAGGGCACCGCGATCGGCGAGGCGATCAGCGCCTCGCTCGGCGCGGTCAAGAGCCTCGACGCCAACGCCGCCAAGCAGCCGCCGCCGGCCCGGATCATCCTGCTCTCCGACGGGGCGAACACCTCCGGCATGGACCCGATGGAGGCGGCCTCGGCCGCCGTGACGGCGAAGGTGCCGGTGCACACCATCTCGTTCGGCACCCCGGGCGGCTTCGTCGACCGGGGCGGCCGGCCCATCCAGGTGCCGGTGGACGGGCAGACCCTGAAGGCGGTCGCCGAGGACACCG